>JAAUPE010000042.1 GCA_012034595.1 Calothrix sp. CSU_2_0
AGTATATATAGGAATCCGGTTTGATTTCTGAATGAGTTTTTAGGCTTTAAGCTTATACCGTAAGCTTTTGAGACTCAGCATACGTTCAAAATTCAAATAGGAATCCTATAGAAGCCTAATATATAAGTTATTTAAATCCAAAATTCTGCCAAATTGGCATTGTGATTTTATTGAGAATATAGACCCCTAATTATCAGTAATATTGACTCTATTCTCAATAAGCTAACGAAAAATTAGCTATTACAGCGATTAAAAAAAAGTGCTTTTTATTTTGCCAAAAAACACCTTATAATCTGGATGGGGTTTTCATGTCTACATTTTAGTTAAAAGAATACTATAGTTTATCTTTATCACCCCTACGATTGCTGATTCCTAATTCCTGACTCCTAATTCCTAATTCCTAATTCCTGACTCCTAATTCCTAATTCCTGACTCCTGACTCCTGATTCCTAATTCCTAATTCCTGATTCCTAATTCCTAATTCCTGATTCCTGATTCCTGACTCCTGATTCCTGACTCCTGACTCCTGTCTACCCCTTAGTTTCCATTCCCCTTCTTTGGCTTGATTTGATATCTTTAGGATTAACATGTGCAGTTGCTTCATCTAGGGGCAAAACACGGGTGCTTTTTTTAAGTACATTTACTTGGTACACCATCTTATTGGTAATATCCAAACCAGTTAGCCAACCACTACGAGGGTGATATGCACCCGTGTCGATATCTAGCCAACCGCGACCTTGAGCTAGTTGTCCTGGATTAACTCCGGGCATGGTAAAGGTAATTGTGTGACCAATAATAATTAACTTGTCTTTGAAAAAAGGCTTTTGAATGCTGTGAAATTCTTCCCGTACCCAACAAAATTGTTCGGAAGTTTGTTTTGCCAAAGGCATTGAAGGGTCGATACCAGCATGTACAAGCCAAATATCCCCCAAATCTAAATATGTGGGTAAACTCATGAACCATTCTACGTGGTTGTGGGGGACGATCGCTTGCTTGTAACTAGCTACCGTTGCCTGTCCACCGCTATACAACCATGCTTGTAGCATTGGGGCTTGATTGTTAGCTTGGGTGAGGATATTTACCAGCATCATTTCATGGTTGCCAAGCAAACATTGATACGGACTTTCCATCACAAAACTCACCACCTGGGAACTTTGCGGACCACGGTCGATTAAATCCCCTAAAAAGTAAACTTCATCCTCTGACGTGGGTGCGATCGCATCCAATAGCGTCATCAGTCCTTCATAGTGACCGTGAACATCCCCAATAATTATGCGGCGATGGTTTAATGCGTTCATCAGTTTAACTGTCAAAGTATTTGTAAAAAATATTCCCTAATGTTTTTGCTACAACCATAAACGAGTACCCTCAGGAACAAAAAGTCTAAATTCTTCTGCCTTTTCCAATACTCAAATTATTACACCCAATAGTTTGAGCCTAAGAAGTAATTTTACCCCAATCCAAAATTGACAATTTTAGATACTCAATTACCCCTGAAATAATCGGATGCTGATAGTTATTCAAGTATAAAAAATAACTTAATATTCATAAATTATGATGTCAGATAATATACATATCCTCATTATATCTATTAAAGGTTTATTATTTATCAGATAAAAAGCAGCGATTAAGGTGAAAGTTGTGCTGTTTATCGGATATCAACCCTACGACTGACCCGTACAAGTAGTAGGATGTCAGAGGAATAATTGTAAAACAAGCTAAAACATTTCTCATGGCTGATAATTTTTCTACGGAAGTGAGTTCCCGTATTTGCAAACACATGAACGATGACCACAGTAATGCTGTAATCCTCTATGTACAAGCATTTGGAGGTTTAATGGAAGCAACATCAGCAAAAATGCTGGCAATTGATGTACAAGGCATGGATTTGATGGCACAGATAAGTGGTGAAGATGTGCCAGTTCGCATCAATTTTGACCACGAACTCAAGGATTCTGAAGATGCACACCAGACGCTGATTACAATGGTCAAACAAGCAAGAGTTAAAGCACAGTAAAGGAGGGGGAAAGGGCAAAAGGAAAAAGGAAAAAGGAAAAAGGCAAAAGAAATAAATACCTTTAAATAGGCTTTTGAAAAATTTTAGATGGTCACTTTATTTCTGCCGTATAGTGCTACAAATTTAAACTAATCCCAATCCCCCATCCCAATCGCCCAATCCCCAATGCCCAATCCCCAATTCCCAATCCCCTATATCTAAAATCTAAAATTAATGGACAGACGTTCTTTTATTATTGGTACAAGTACATTAGCGCTTTCACAATTGTTAGCTGGATGTGGAGGTGCAAAGAAACCAACACTAACTATTGAATTATTAAAAAGCTCACTTCCTGGTCAAGTAATTAGTCAGTTCCGTAGCAGCTTGAAGAAAAATGAAAAACTCAAAAATATGCAAGTCGATATAAAACTAGTTGAACAATTACAGGATGTATTTAAAAAATTAGAAATTTGGCAAAACCCGAATAAACCTATTGATAAAAATTGGGTCGAACAAATCCGCGATCGCTTACCAATTGGCAAGCCGAATAAGCAAGTTTCTACTGACTTGCTGACATTGGGAGATTTTTGGTTAAAACCAGCAATTGAAGCTAGATTAATTCAACCATTAGATATTAAACAAATTCAACAGTGGTCAGCTTTGCCCAAACAGTGGCAAGAACTAGTAACCCGCAATGAACAAGGCTTTTTAGATACTCAAGGACAAGTCTGGGCTGCACCTTATCGCTGGGGGAAAACAGTTATTATTTATAACCGCGATAAATTCCAGAAAAATGGTTGGCAAGCACCAACAGACTGGGCTGATTTATGGCGAGAAGAATTACGCGATCGCATCTCATTATTAAACCATCCACGGGAGGTTATTGGTTTAGTTTTAAAGAAGCTAGGAAATTCTTACAATACGACTGATTTAAGTAAAGTTCCGGAGCTAGAAACTGAATTCACAAAACTAAATCAACAAGTCAAATTCTATGGTTCCACAAAATATATTGAACCTTTAATTATGGGTGATACATTTGTTGCTCAAGGTTGGTCACAGGATGTATTACCAGATTTATCTCGATACCCTTACCTTGAAGTTATTGTTCCCAAATCTGGTACGTCAATGTGGGCTGATATATGGGTTCAACCAAGTGGTCGTCAAAGTCAACAAGAGCTACTAAAGCAATGGATAAATTTTTATGGCAGCCAAATGTCGCTAGACAAATTGCTATTTTTACTAAATCTAATTCACCAATTTCTATTGATATCCCTGCATCCGATATGCCAGAACAATTACGTAATGTCTTATTAGTAAATCAAGATATTTTCACCAAAAGCGAATTTTTACTTCCCTTGCCACCAGAAGTCGAAAAACAATATATCAGCCTTTTTAATCAAATATACGTGTAAATTTAATAAAATTACCCCACTTGTTCTATTGGGTGGAGTAATTTTATTTGGAGCAATTCGAGTAATTATGTATACACTGTAACTTAAAAAGGGGTTAGGGAGATTCAAAATATTGTATATGCACGCGATACTGCTTTGGGAAGTTTTCAAGCTAAACCAAATTTAAGACGAGCGAGGCATACCTAATTGATTTTGATTATTCATATTAATATCACAAGCTGATTTTTCCACGGCAAAATTACAAGTATAAGAGCCTAAAAATTCCTGCTGATAATTAAAAACCCGCAAATTATAACCATAATTTCTGGCATCGCTACCCACACGATTTACGAACTCATACCGTTCGAGATAATCAAGCAAAGTCCAAATTTGCTGATTTACAATCAAGTCTACACGAGATGGTTCTCCTGGAGTCGCGGGATAAGCTATCCAATTATCAAGCAATTTGTTTTCTGAATTTTCCTTTGCCCACCACAAACTGGGAACGGTCAGCTTTGCCAAATCGATTGTATCTGCTGTGGTTACACCTTTTGGATTTTTCAACTTTTCTAAATCTAAAGGTGCTTGGGATGGCTTAATTTCCATAGCTGCTTCTGCGTCAGCGACTTGGTATCCAAAAATCAGTGTCGCGATCGCAAGTAATATCAAGCTCATTAAAGTCGCGAGTTTTCTCTTTTGCTCAATCAGCATATTTATACGCATAAGAAAAATCTATTTTAGCTATTAAATCCCTCGAACCACAACCACACCAGCATCATCATCAACATTGCGACTTCGACTGCTAAAGAAAATGATGAATTTGTTTCGGTGTAATTTTAACGCGATCGCTTTTGATGACATACACTAATTTGACACATTTTCTACTGAACCGTAACTAAACAATTTTATTCGCTAAAAGTCTTCTCTACATTAATGATAGCTATTTATGATTTATTTTTAGATGAAAATACTATTCGATAATTATACTTTTTTGCATCAGTAAATATCCTGAATAATAAAAATTTACCTAATCAGTTGTAAATTAAATGTTAAGCAAATTCATTCTCAGCTTCAAGATTGTTTGGTATAGTTAAGAAGTGTTAAGCAAAAGTTAGTAATTTAATGGATCGAGAACAATTAGTTCGCGAAAAATTGTTGCGATGGTCGATAGACCACTCCTACGAGTATCGCTCGTCCATGCAAGTTATTAGTTAATTGCAGATAGTTTCTGGAAACCGATTATGGAAACTATCACTAAAAACAATTAACTATGAACTGTTTAAAAAATTAACGACTATATAGCTAACAGTCAACAATCCACAGAATTGGAAATATGACTTTATCGATTCGTCCCGAACTCACCACTGCTGACCAGGTTTTGTCATCTTTGGTTACTCAAACAAAGCCTGAAGTAACCGATGCGGATATGATGCAGGCTGTGCGTACTTTATTAATTGGATTAGGAGAAGATCCAGACCGCGAAGGGTTAAAAGATACTCCCAAAAGAGTAATGAAAGCCTTGCAATTTCTCACTAAAGGGTATCATGAATCCTTGGATGAGTTACTAAATGGAGCAGTTTTCACCGAAGATGCAAATGAAATGGTGTTGGTTCGGGACATCGATATTTTTAGTTCCTGCGAACACCACATTTTACCAATAATTGGTCGCGCTCATGTGGCATACATTCCGAGTGGAAAAGTCATTGGATTGTCCAAAGTTGCCCGTATTTGCGAAATGTACGCACGTCGTTTGCAAGTACAAGAAAGATTAACAATTCAAATAGCGGATGCACTCCAAGGATTACTCAAACCGCGAGGTGTTGCAGTCGTAATCGAAGCAACACACATGTGTATGGTCATGCGTGGAGTTCAAAAGCCCGGTTCTTGGACTGTTACCAGTGCCATGCGAGGTGCATTTGCAGATGACGCACGTACTCGCGAAGAATTCATGAATTTAATTCGTCACAAACCAAGTTTTAGTTAATAGTTAATAATTAAGACACACCAACAATTAAATCATCCCAAATCGTAGGGGTAGGGTCTCCCTACCCTTACAATATTAGGGATTAATATTTTGTGGATTTCTGGCAAAGTCATCTATTAGCAACTAACTATCAATAATTAACGACCACCAGCCCAAGTTACCCATTTGTGAGATAAACCTGTATTCGCTTTCTCCGTACTCATTTCTTCTTCTGTGATAATTGCACCTGTCAAATCTGCTCCCGTGATTTCGGCTTCATACAGATTAGTTGTACTAAAATCAGCATGGAAAAGATTCGCTCCACTAAAATTTGTACCGCTTAACTCTGATTCGCTTAAATTTGCACGAGCCAAGTTTGCTAAAACTAAACTCGCGCTTCGTAAGTCCGCACGGTGAAGATTACTTGCTTCTAAGTTGACATGAACCATATCTGCACCAATCAAGTTGGTTTCACTTAAATTTGCCCCTGACAGATTTGCACCATTTAGGTCTGCATTGGTAAGGTTAGCACGGCTCAGGTCACATCCACTTAGATTCGCACGATTTAGGTCTGCACCACTTAGGTCTACACCACTTAAGTTTGCACCACTGAGGTCAATATCCCGAAGATTGGCTTGATGCAGAGTTACTCCACTAAAATTCCGTTCTCCTGCTGCGTATCGATTTAGGAGCATATTCTTGTCCATAATTGCCCTCACATGTCTACAGGTTAACTTTGTTTGTGTTTGTTCTAATTTAATTTGTCTGGAATTACTTCTTTCCCCCTGTCCCCTCACTCCACACTCAAGCAAATATATTGTTAAAGTTTTGAAGCAGTTTGCTTTTCTCGCTTGAGCTAAACTTGTATTTTTAATTGTGCTTGAATTTATCAATTTTGGAGCGATCGCTTAACGTAAAATAATAATTAAATGAGTAATAATTTATTTTTAGGTAATAAGACTTAAATTTTTCAGCAAATCCTTAATATATCGAAACAATCAAGTGAAATAAGTAAAGATATATTGAGTTTCTACTAATATGTTTGAGAATTGTAGTTAGCCTTGAAAACCAGATAATATTTATTTGTAAATCTCAATAGCATCAATATTAAGTATTGAGAGAAATGTTTTTACTAATGGTAGCTCTCAACCACAAACAGTAGTTTTAACACAATCTTCCATTGGTGATATTGAGCAATTCGAGCTAAATAATAGTGAAATATACTTACAATCAGGAGCTTATATAGCCCATACTCCTGGTGTAAAAATAGGTGTACGCTGGGCAGGATTTTCTAGCTTCTTCGCTGGAGAAGGGCTATTTAAATTAAAGTTAAGTGGTCAAGGTAAAGTCTTTTTGGTGCCTATGGTGGTATTACTAAGAAACGTATAAATGGTGATTTTATTGTTGACACAGGTCACTTAGTCGCTTATTCACCAAGCATTAAAATGAGTTTAAAACTCTCTGGAGGTTTATTTGCTTCTATTAAATCCGGAGAAGGATTAGTTGGGAAGCTATCTGGAGAGGGATATGTTTATTTACAATCTCGCAGTATTAGTGGTCTAGTTAGTTTTTTAAGCTCTAAAATTCGCTAAATTTATTAGTCTTAAACGAAGTTTCAATTATGGAAATTAATATTTTACAACAGCCAGACAGTGCGATCGCTCGCGTCACAATGCAAGCTGGTGAAGAATTGATTGCTGAAGCTGGATGCATGATAGCCATGAGTAGCCAGATAAGTGCCAGTACTACTTTGAGACAGGGTAAAGGTGGTGGTATCCTTGGTGGACTTAAACGGATGTTGGCTGGGGAATCAATATTTTTAAGTGTTTTTCGTTCCCCTAGCAACGGTGCAGAAATTTTTCTTGCTCCCAAATTAATGGGGGATATTTTAATTTATAAAGTCAATGGGAATGAATTAATTGTTCAAGGTGGTTCTTATTTTGCTAGCGAGTCAAATGTTGAGATTAATTTAGGTTTTCAAGGATTTAAATCAGTATTTTCCGGTGAGTCGATATTTTGGTTAACTATTAGTGGCTATGGAGAAGTTGTTTTAACTTCATTCGGTGGGATTTATGAAATAGACGTGGATGGAGAATATGTTGTTGATACGGGACATATTGTCGCATTTGAAAAAAGTTTGAGTTTTGAGATTACTAAAGCTGGTTCAAGTTGGATTGGGTCATTTTTTGGTGGAGAAGGTTTAGTTTGTCGATTTAAAGGTAAGGGAAAAGTATTTTGTCAAACTCATAATCCCAGTGCATTTGGTCAGTTAATTGGTTCTCAATTACCACCGATAATTACATCGAATTGATTTTTAATCTTCCATTTCTCGCTTGCTAAATTATTGAAATTTGACTTTATTATGAATAAAATCGATTACGAAATTCAACATGCACCAGCTTATGCATCGCTACGGGTAGATTTAAAGGCGAATGAAAGTGTTATTGTCGAATCTGGTGCAATGGCTGCGATGGACTCTTGTATAGAGATGAAGTCCAAGACTAGGGGTGGTTTAATGAAGAGTATTGGTCGGATGTTTGCTGGTGAGTCACTATTTTTAAGTGAGTTTACAGCAAAAGGCAAAGCTGGTCAATTATATCTTTCTCCTGGTGTTCCGGGAGATGTACAGCATCATTATTTGAATGGTAATGGAAATGGTTTGATGGTGCAGTCTTCTGGATTTATTGCATCTAGTCCAACGGTGGAAATTGATACTAAGTTTCAAGGTTTTAAAGGTTTTTTTAGTGGGGAATCTTTATTTTTATTGCGAGCTATTGGTGAAGGTGATATTTGGTTTAGTTCCTATGGGGGAATTGTCGAAGTTCCTGTAATGGGTAGTTATGTTGTTGACACTGGTTATATTGTGGCGTTTGAAGATACCCTTAATTATAGGGTGGAAATGATGGGCGGTTTGTCGTTTAATACTTTGAAAACCAGTGTTTTAGGTGGAGAAGGATTAGTTTGTCATTTTAGTGGTCAAGGGAAATTGTGGTTGCAGTCACGGGAGTTCTATAATTTGATCAATTATTTGAATGCTTTCCGTCCAGTTCAAAGTAGTACTAGTAGTGGTAGCAGTAGTAGCGAGTGAACTACCCAACACCCATCTGAGTACAGATAGGGTGTGGGCTTCCCAATTCACGGGGGATTGCCTCTGCCGCCATAGATTTTTTACGTCCTGATGACTTTGGTCTTACATCCCCTCCAAGGGCAGAAGCGCTAGTTCCTAACGCCCATAATCGCAAACCTTCATTTCTAATATTGATTGCAGCATTGATGTCTCTATCATGCTGTCTCTGGCAGTGAGGACAGTCTACAAACCTTATACCCAATGAATCATAACCTTGTCTTGAAAAGTTTTGTGGAAGGAAACCTTCCCCACAAACTTTTCGCTTTTGCAACATTGGAATGGGTAGTAGAGTCTCACTACAAAGTTGAGAAGATGGGAAGAAACGACCTATCTCTTGATAAGTATGACCAAATCTTTCAGCTTTGTATTTAAGCATGGTTAGAAACATTCCCCATCCTTGGTCTGATATTGACTTTGCCAAGTTTGGATTTTTTACCATATTCTTAACTGCCAAATCTTCTACACAAATAACTTGGTTTTCGTATGCTATTTTGCGAGATAGCTTGTGTAGAAAAGTCTTCACGTACTCTAGCCCCACGGCTAGAAACTTTTGCCACTAAACATTTAGCTTTACGACGTTTATTAGATGTTTTATCCGTCTTCTTAGCTAATTTCTTTTGTTTGCGCTTTCTATTCTTTTCTAGTTTGGCTAATTGCTTTTTTAGGTAGGTCATATTTTTGAGCCTTCCGAAGTTATAGCAAAAGTTTTTAAGTCCAAGGTCAACACCAATAGCATCCCTAATCGCAACTACTGGCGCGTCTTCTTGGTTGAAAAGAATAGACGCATAATACCTACCATCTGCATTTTTGGATATAGTTACAGTCGTGAATTTTGCATTTGGCATCTGCTTGTGAAACACAGTTTTCATTAACCCCAAATTACCGGGAAACTTAATTACAGAATCCTCTGGTATGAGTTTCACGTTTTGGGGATATTGAATCGATTGCTTACCATGCTTAGATTTAAAGTTAGGGAATTTAGTACGACCCTCAAAGAAATTGACAAAAGCACTTGAAAGATTGAACGTTACTCGCTGCAATACTTGACTATACGCAAGTCCTAACCATTCATATTCTTTTTTTAACCCTGGAAGCAACCTATCCATAGCGGCTTTAGAAAGACCCTTTCCTGTTTCTTTGTATGCTGTTGTTGTGGCATTCAGCATATAATTCCACAGCCATCTGGTATTACCAAAACATTGAGCTAAATAGGATTCTTGCTCGTCAGAGGGATAAATTCTAACTTTAATTGCTCTATACATGGTATCGACCTTACCGTGTTTACATATTTATGGTAACAGATATTTTTATAGTTGTGTCAACCAAAACAAAATCTAACAGCTCGTTTCGTCGTTGTAGTCTTCCTGGTTTTCGCTGCGTACCCTGCGGGAAGCAAGCTACAAATATAGTCAGACTACACTCCTCACTCACTCGCAATTCATCTCAACACTGACCTGAGTACAGGTACAGTGTGAGCCTTCTTGCTGTTTAAGGTAAGGAGTATTATTCTAATTCAAATTTGAGTATAACCGCCAAGACGCAGAGGACGCAGAGAAAATAAAGAAGTTGGTGAATCCCCTACTGATTAATTCTGATTCCTAAATTGTTCTTCAATAGGGTCTAAGGTCATTATCGATTTCTATAATACCCCTAGAACCATCGATTCGGACACGTTGACCATCTTGTAATACCCAAGTCGCATTTCTCACATCCATGATTGCGGGTATTCCGTACTCACGGGCGAGGATAGCACCGTGGGAAAGCCTACCACCAGCATCGGCGATGATTCCTTTTGCCCGAACTAATAAAGGTGCCCAGCCGGAATCGGTATAAGGCACTACTAAAATTGTATCTGATTCGATTTCTGGGATATCTTGTAAATTTCGTAATACCTTAACCCTTCCTTCCGCTTGTCCTGGACTTGCGGGAATACCTTGTAAAATTTGGTCGGGGGCAAGGGCAGGCATTAAAGCGGGTATAATTGGGGGAGTATTGCCGTATACTAGTAGGGGCATGGGGTTCATTTCCTTATCGCGTTCGAGTTGCGATCGCCTTCTTAAAACTAGTACTTGTAAGCGACTCAGCATATCTGGATTGGGTGCTTCGATTAGTTGGCGAATTTCCTCAAATTCTAAAAAGAAAATATCGTCTTTTTGCGATAACATTCCATAATTCAACCACTGTTTTTCTAAAGCAATAAAACACCAACGCAGTTCTGCCAGCAATCGCGAATATATCTCAGTTACCTGTCCTTTTATGTCTACGCGACTTTGGACAAACATATTACTTTTTTTGCGGCGTTTTTTCACAGTTCCGGGCTGATTTCCCAACATAAACTGCACTAATAGCCTTTTAACAGCTTCAGGTTCTTCTTTCCAAGTGGGAACAGCAATATCAGTACCAACTTCGCTTAAATAACCGTAGCGCTGTAATATAGATTCAAATTCAGCGAGAATTTTTTGCCCTTCGCTGGAAACTGCTAAATCCTCAAAGACATTATCAGGGTCAAAACTAACAGCTAAACCAGTATTGGGTTCTTCATTCGCTATATTGGCACATAATACCTGTTTGGCTTGTGTTGCTAATTCTTGCAATACTCTTATCGCGGCAACTTCGGGAGTACGACTGTTATCAATATCCAAATCTTTGACTTTAAATATCGACTGTCGTAAAGCTGCACTCAGAGGAGCCAAAATACTGTAATAAGTTGCCCTTTGCAACAATTCTAAAATATAGTCAATGCGTGTTAATAATTTTTGTGGGTCTAAATCATCAACCATTTCCTGTGATAGTTGCGACATCCCTACAGTAAATCTAACCCGGTTATCGCGCTGAAAGTCCTGTTTTAGGGACAGTTCGCGACCTAATAACCGCAGCAATCCAGGTAAATTTTGTAACGTTGTATCCAGAGGTGGCTTACTCATCTTTGCCCCACGGGTTAAAAATTCCAAGCTTTCTGGGGGTAAACCCATGCGTCGGAAGATTTGCCCTAATAAAGTCGCGTTGAAGTAAGCATGGGAAAAATGTAACGTTGCCGTTTCATTAAAGTCTAAACCTAAAGAACGCTCCCCTAAAGCGATCGCAAAAATTCCTCCCCACACACCACATGTTAAAGGACGATTGATCGACCAAGTTAAGGGACGAATTAAACCGGGGATGACTTCAGCAGCGATTTTGCGCGTCCAAATTGGTAATAAAGTGGTGATGGGACGGGTTTGCAATACCCACAAAGTTTGACCGTCATAACTCCATTCAATATCTTGGGGAATGCCGTGATACCGTTCTTCGAGGTGACGAGCTAAATAGGCAACTTGCTTGATAATTACTGGGGGAACTTTACCTTGTCCTTCAAGATAGATAAAGGAAACATCATCGTTTTCCACCATAAAAGCTCGATATTGTTCGGGTGTCACCCTTCCTGAGACAATTTGGGTTGGGCTTCCCGGTAATGCTTCAATCACAATCGCATCGACTTCCTGGGTAATTGGATCGCGACTAAATGCCACACCCGAATAGACACTACGGATTTGTTGCTGGACTAAAACCGCCATTGCGGCTTCTTTGACATTGCGATCGCGACGATATTGTACCGCACCAGGATTATTATATGAAGCTTGGGTGCGATTAATCGCACTTAGTAATCCTTGTTTGGTCGTTACATTCAAAATACTTTCATATTGTCCCGCAGCAGAAGCGGTATCCGTATCCTCACCAATTGCGGAAGAACGGACAACCAAAGGTGATAATTCCGATGGTTGGAGAATATCGATTAAATTTTGTGCATCTTCGTAGGGGAGAAGTACCCAACCTTTGGGTACTTGATAACCCCAACGCTTGATTTCTGCTAGTTTTGCTGCTTTATTACCAACAAAATCCGCATCAAGTTCATCATCCAAAGTTAGAACCGATGATTTGTCACCACGAAAAAAATTCATTGCAGCTTGTGACTCAGTAGTTGCCTCAGTTGTCGGTAAATCTAAATCATCAGGAATTTGATTGTATATCCAAGCTAATAACCCTGCCAGTGCGATCGCGGCAAACAATCGAAATCCGTCTTCCGAATGCAGCAACCTGACAATAATGGGGAATACGATTAACACCCCATATTTAGCCGTTTGTCGCGAGCGAATAATTGTAAAACTAATCCCAGCCAATAATAAAACAAATATAGCCGCCAATGGGTCATGTACTGCGAATCCCCAAACAACATTCGTTGTTCCAGCACCGTTAGCAACAAAATATCGACCTAAAACTAAAGTAATTAATGCCAGCAATTCCCATGCAGAACCATCATCAAAGACAGCACGTGCTAACAAAACTGCGGCAATACCCTTAAATGCTTCCGATAATACTGCTAGCGTTCCCACCAGGGTTCCCCCGTGGTAAAAAGCAGCCGAAACACCAATATTACCAGTACCGAGCTGTGCCAATTGCTTTTTTGACAACGAAGAAGTAATCCAAGCAATTAGCGGCAACGCACCCAAGAGCGGGCAAATTACGAATATAACTAAAAAACCCCTGAGTTCAAGCATCCTTAAATTTGGATTTTAGACCTACCTTCAATGTAGATTCAAAATCCAAGACTAAAATAATTTTTTTTGATTTTTTGAGCGCATGGCAAGCACGCACACTCGGTTGCTTATTCTAGCGTCTTTGTGACAGTTTTTTTATCTTAATCAAAAATTAATTGCGTAAAAACGTTAGATATAACGCTTCTACGCAATTTAATGATGAAATGAAGTCAAAGTTAAGACAATTCTGAAATTCTGAAAATGATTAATTTACAGCGTAAGCAGATTGTAAAGCCCAGATAATCAAAGCCGCAATTGACCCTAGCAATATCACAGTCGAAATGGTGACAAGCTTAGGAGCATCAGCACCATCAAATTTCATGATGCCTCGGTTCAAATCGGACATACGTTTGTAAGCCCCTCTATTAAGTGAATAAGTAAATTTAAAGTTCTAACTCGCTCGTCTTGATTGTAGTCTTTCTATCGCCAAAATATAGGATAAATTAGTTAAGAATATGATTGAGATTTATAACAAAATACACAGTTATATTTACTGATACCAAAAATTGTAAAATCCCCGTGGTAATTACCATCATCCATCAAGTCATTTTGGAAAAATTAGTATAAGATGTGACTTTTGGCTCGTAGTAAATTTAATGATAATTTAACGAATGCTGGGGTAAATTTGGTGAAAATAGCACTATTAATCATTTTGGCTGTGGTTTTCGGAGCGACAATAGTTGCTGAATTGGTTTTGCGATCGCGATATGGATTTGGTAGTCCTTTAATTTATATTGGTGATGGGGAAATTGGTTATTTGCTTGCACCAAATCAAAACACCCGTCGTAATGGCAAACGCATCGAAATCAACGAATACTCGATGCGTAGTCCCCAAATCGAGAAAATACCATCATCTTCAACATTACGAATACTCTTATTAGGGGATTCTATCGCTAATGGTGGTTGGTGGACTGACCAAAAAGAAACTATTTCCAGCTTAATGATGGATTCATTAACAAATACTTATAGAAACACTTCAGTAAATACTCTTAAATACGAAAAAATACAAGTATTAAATGCCTCTGCAAATTCCTGGGGTCCAAGGAATGAATTAGCCTATCTACAGAAGTTTGGCACATTTGGAACCCAAGCGATCGTACTATTAATTAATACCGATGACTTATTTGCAACCAAACCAACATCATTACCAGTGGGAAGAGATAAAAACTATCCCGATCGCACACCATTTCTCAACCTAGCCTTAATCGAAGTATATCAGCGTTATATCGAGAAATCACCAGCGATTCCCGAACTAGAAGCAATTCAAAAAGAGAGTGGAGACAGAATCGGAGTCAACCTAGAAGCAATCGCTAAAATTCATGCGATCGCAAATCAGCATAACATTAAATTTCTTCTGGTAATGACTCCTCTAAAACGGGAACTTGGCAATAATTCTCGTGACTATGAAATCAAAGCAAGACAAAGATTAATCGAATTTACCAAAGCACAAGGAATCACATATATAGATTTTCTACCTTTATTTGACGCGCATCAAGACCCCAAAACTTTATATCATGACCATATACATTTAAATTTGCAGGGAAATAAATTTGTTAATGTCGTCATCGAAGAGAATTTATTGAAATTGTTGCAAAGCAGATAATATAAGATTTTATATCTCCCATCTACCGTATACTCCAATACGGTTCAGTTAAGACTAAACTATTCAATATTTTAAACCGCCAAGACGCAGAGAACGCCAAGGAAGAAACTGTATTGCCATATACTCAATGAGTGGCAAACTCAGTAAACTGACGCATATAAGGAGAATGAAAAGCCAAAACAATATCATCTTTTGGTACACCCATTTCCAGCAATTGGGTAGCAATCCCGACTTCAGTACCATCATGCTGAATCCAGATTTTGCCATTGATAATATCGAGATGCAAACTACATCCATGTGTTCGACGATTACCACGCCAACCAGTGTGTAATAATAAATAGCGATCGCGATCGCAATCTATAATTGCTTGTGTTTCAATGCCTTCCCCTTCAGGAGTTATCGGTTGGTGCGATAAGCGGAGCTTAATGCCTCCGGCATATCGTCTTTCTGCCCGTTCTAAAATCAATTGTTGGATAATTTGACGATATTGCTCTACAGCCATTGGGTAATAACCTCCCGTTTCTCATCGTAAACTAATAGATAAATTTGAGTTCTTTCCACTACCGAGCGAACAAAGCGACGCTGGAAAAACGAGTTATAAATTGATTCAGGTATTGCCAGATAAAGTTTTCTTTCTGGTTCAAATTCTTCAAGTGCAAATTTATAATTCATAAATTGTCCAAGTGCAGTATGGAAATCTGATACGTTTGAACGTCCGATGAAACTCTTGATTTCCACTGCAATTTTTTCCCCTGCTCGTTCCGCAGCTAACATCTCTGCTGCCAAGTCTATTTCAAAGTCTACATCTCCAACACTCATTTCCAAAGGATCGGCTGTAATTGTCCATCCTTCTTTCTCAAGGGCTATTTTAACTGCATCATGAAAGCGGTCTTTAGCCATTACACTCAATTCTAGTGTTTACCTTCTATTCTAACAAAAAAAACACTACAAAATACTTTTTATTTAATAGAATATAATAAAATTACACGAACAATACCAGTTTGACTTATTACTATTGGTTTATCTAATAACAACTCACCCTTATCGTTAACCCTTCCTGTAACTTCTACTACTTTCATAATTGCGATCGCAATTTATTCTCTCTCCCATTTATAATTACTTATAGCTTAAAATAGCTATAGTTATTATGAAGGCAGCTATGGTTTCGGTAATTTCCGAACATATTGAAATCACTCCCGGAGTGTGTGGGGGTAAACCACGTATTGCAGGACATCGTATTACTGTACAAAATGTCGTGATTTGGCACGAAAAAACTGGAATGTCGCCCGATGAAATTGTATCCCAATATCCAAGTATTACCCTAGCGGATGTGTATGCAGCTTTAGCCTATTATCACGATAATCTTGAGGAAATTCGTACCTCAATAGAAGCAGATGAAGAATTTGTTCGGCAATTACAGCAACAAACCCCTTCTTTACTTCAGGGTAAGTTAGGAATTCGGGATGCCTAGAACAATTCTATTTCACCTTGATGAAAATATTAGTAATGTTATCGCGGAGGGTTTGCGTCGTCGTTATATAGATGTGACTACAACTCCAGAACAAGCGCTGGTTTCAGTATCAGATGAAGAACAACTAGCTTTTTGCGTTTCACAAGGAAGGGTAATTTTTACGTCTGATGCTGATTTTCTTCGTCTTCATCACACAGGTACTAACCACGCTGGGATTATTTACTGTCATCAAGGTAGTCGTTCAGCAGGGGAGATTATTCGCACTCTTGTTAATGAAAAATCATCTTGAGTTCATTTAAAGATACTTTCGCTTAATAAATAAGTACAACAAAACCAGGAAGTCGGGTTCCTGCCCCACGCAAAATCTCCAACTCAGCACGACTAACCTAGTAACCCGACTTCTAACCCCACGCAAAAACAGAAATTTCAATTACTTCTCAACCACGATATTCTCTACACAGTAACAGTCGCGATACGTCCTTGACGTTAAGCTCTGCTTATCGCACCTGCTGGATACTGCTTTAATACTTGTCGCAAATAATGCCCAGTATAGGATTGTTCATTTTTCGCCACATCTTCTGGTGTTCCTACTACTATTAATTCACCACCTTTATCCCCACCTTCTGGACCTAAATCGATTACCCAATCGGAACATCTAATTACATCTAAGTTATGCTCGATTAACAATACAGAATTGCCTTTGTCTACTAATCTCTGCAACACATCTAATAATTTATGTACGTCGTAAAATGACAATCCGGTTGTCGGTTCGTCGATTAAATATAGAGTCTTTCCCGTTGCTCGTCTCGATAGTTCCGTAGCTAATTTCACCCGTTGCGCTTCACCACCCGATAAGGTTGTCGCTGGCTGTCCAAGTCGCACATAACCCAGTCCAACATCGAATAATGTTTGTAATTTGTTGACGGCTTTGGGAATGTTTTGGAAGAATTCTAAGCTTTCTTCAACTGTCATGTTCAAGACATCGGAAATTGATTTGTTTTTATATTTTACTTGTAATGTTTCCCGATTGTATCTTGCTCCTTTACAAACTTCACACTGTACGTAAACATCGGGTAAGAAATTCATTTCGATGACGTTGACACCCTGACCGCTACAGGCTTCGCAGCGTCCACCTTTAACATTAAAAGAGAATTGTCCGGGTTTGTAACCGCGTGCTTTTGCTTCAACTGTTTGCGAGAAAACATCACGAATAATGTCAAAAACTCCCGTATATGTAGCCGGATTAGAGCGCGGTGTACGTCCGATTGGTGATTGGTCTATGACTATGGCTTTATCAATTGCACTTAATCCTTGAATCGCATCTACATCTTTTGGAAATGGGATTTTTTTGGTGATGTGGTTTTGCAATGCGGGGTAAAGCAGCTCATTAATTAATGTTGATTTACCCGAACCAGAAACCCCGGTGACGGTGACAAGTTTACCAAGGGGAATGTCAACATTGATATTTCTTAAGTTGTTGCGGTAGGCATTTTTGATGATTAAATTTAATCCACTTCCTTCACGTCTTTGTGTTGGTGTATGAATGACTTTTCGTCCCGATAAATATGCTCCGGTTAACGAATCTTCGGCAGTTAATAGTGCTTCTAAATCTCCCTGAGCAACTATATTCCCACCATGCATTCCCGCACCAGGACCAATATCAACTACGTAGTCGGCAGCACGAATCGTCTCTTCGTCGTGTTCCACCACTATCAATGTGTTGCCTAAGTCGCGGAGTCGGTTGAGGGTACGCAGTAAACGTCCGTTGTCGCGCTGATGTAAGCCGATACTAGGCTCGTCGAGGACATATAATACACCTGTTAACCCCGAACCTATTTGCGTGGCTAGACGGATACGTTGCGCTTCCCCACCGGAAAGGGTCATGGCGGGACGGTCGAGGGTAAGATAGTCTAATCCGACATCGAGGAGAAATTGCAACCTGGCTCGGATTTCCCGGAGAACTAAATCTGCAATTTGCACTTGACGGGGGTTTAATTTCAGTTGGTCGATGCGTTCTTGGCAGTCACGAATTGATACGCTGGTGAAATCGAGGATTTTGTATTGTCCCAACCGCACTGCTAAAGCTTCTGGTTTTAGGCGTTTTCCGTGGCAAACTGGGCAGGGTTGATCGACTAAATACTGTTCGAGCTTCTGTTTGACGAGTTCTGTACCACCTTCATATTGACGCTGTAAGATGGGGAGAACACCGCGAAAGTGGTTTTTTTGTCCTTTTTCGGGTTCTTCCCCCTCTAGGATGATTCCCCGTTGCTCGACGGTCAAATTATTCCACTTGCTTTGTAACTCGAAACCGTGTTCTCTCCCCAAGCTGTAGAGAAGTTCGAGATAATAGGAATTTTCCTTTTCTGACCAAGGCGCGATCGCAGCATATACTGGTGCTTCGGGGTCAGGTACTACTAAGTCGGGGGCAAATGTCCTTAAGCTACCGATTCCGTGACAGTTGGGACATGCACCATAGGGTGAGTTGAAGGAAAATAAACGGGGTGATAGTTCGTCCATCACTGCCCCATGTTCGGGACAGGCAAAGTTTTCGGAAAAAACTATTTCTTCGTCGGTTGCTTGTTCGTTGCTTTCTGGGGGGGAAGTCGGAGTATAAACAATAACTGCTATGCCTTCGGACAACTTAAGACACGTAGAGAGAGAATCCACCAAACGTTCTTGTAATTCGTCTTTTTTTACAAGGCGGTCAATGACGACTTCAATAGTGTGTGTAAAATTTTTATCTAGTTCAATCGAGTCGGAGAGTTCCCGAACTTCGCCATTAATCCGCACCCGGACAAATCCTTGTGATGCTAAACCCGATAATAACTTTTTATGAGTACCTTTTTTCCCCCGAACCACAGGTGCGAGAATTTGGAACTTAGTGCGTTCCGGTAATTCCATAATCCGATCGACCATCTCATCGATAGTTTGCGGGGCAATATTGCGATCGCAGATCGGACAATGGGGTTGTCCGGCTCTACCATAGAGCAATCGCATATAATCGTAAATTTCGGTGACAGTACCAACTGTGGAGCGGGGGTTATGGGATGTTGACTTTTGATCGATGGAAATAGCTGGACTCAAACCTTCAATTGCTTCGACATCAGGTTTGTTTAGTTGTCCTAAAAATTGTCTGGCATAAGCGCTCAGAGACTCGACGTAGCGGCGTTGTCCTTCAGCGAAAATTGTATCAAACGCCAAGGAAGATTTACCAGAACCGGAAACCCCTGTAAAAACAATTAACTTGTCTCTGGGAATGTCCAAATCAACATTTTTCAGATTGTGCTGCCTAGCACCTCGAATCCGAATCATATTTTGGCTGTTCAACTGCGAGGGCAGGCTACTTTTTCCGTTCGCGGATGCGGCAATCTGAGTTTCAGACATATCGGCAGGCTAAAGTGAGAGCGAAGGAGGGCAAAACAGTTCTTAATAATACCACTGTTATATATCTCATGGTAGAACAATAGTACTGAGATTTCCGAATTAGGTAATTTTTAATCAGCCAGGGCAATATTTCTTTGTTCCAGTACTTATTTTATGTTTTGGCAGAACGCACGAAGGCAAGGGAACTGGATTTTTTATTTTTCCCACCTTCAACTAGGGGAATTAAGCAGTTAAGGTGATTTCCATATTAATAAGTCTACCGCAACCAACTAAGGATCGAGAGTTTCGGCTTCGCTCAACTCGTCAACCTGGGTATATTCTTTGCCAGAAATCACCTAAATTGAGCTTGTGTACCTGTAGGGGCTAAATTTTAAGATTGGCTCCTCCAATATTGATATTTTGGAGGTCATACCAAATTTTTGGTAAAGCTACATAATATATTTTGACCCCTCCCCCATAAATCAGGGCAGTGTTGGAGAGAGCTTCTTTATATGCACCTTTATCTTAAATTGGTATTGCAAGCCAAACTTTATCTTGATTCACCACAATTATCCTTACTCTGGCAATCAAAGCGATTAATACCAAGGGTATCTCGCAATTAATTCTGACGAAAGTTAATTTGGGAGCCAAGCAATCCACAAACACATGAATGCGGATAAAGCGAATAAACCTAGCTCATATCAGA
Organism: Calothrix sp. CSU_2_0; assembly: GCA_012034595.1. Classification (GTDB taxonomy): domain Bacteria; phylum Cyanobacteriota; class Cyanobacteriia; order Cyanobacteriales; family Nostocaceae; genus Brunnivagina. Next base: position 20,192 of record JAAUPE010000042.1, read on the forward strand.
GTAATTACCGATTGATGTGTGGTAGTTATATTGATTCATAGTTCACAATGTTATTTGGCAGAAGAAGCTTTTTTCGTTTTTGTATTTGTTTTCGCTGCCGATACCCGTGGTTGTTTAGCAGGGGGTTTTCTCTTAGTGGTTTTCGCTTTGACAATTGCTTCAGATGAGGGTTTTTCTGCTTTTTGCTTTGGTGGTCGGCATATTTCGCAATAGAGTGGTTGTGAGGGGAAACAGATACGTTCGGATACAGAATTGCACTCCTTGCATACAAAGCGATAAAGTTTTTGCCGGATTACACGAACGTGAGCTTTAACGAAAATTTCCTTACTTTCCACTTGTTTTTTCCTTTGTTGATTTGGTAACTACTATGAATGTGAACGATTCACCTGAGATTCTCAGAATGTTGTCGGCAGAACGCGATCGCTATGTTTTAGAAGCACTAGATTTGGAGCGTCGCTTATCTTTTATCCGGCATCAGATTAATTCTATAGAAGGTCTAATATCAGGTTACGCCCAAGAAGACCAGATGTATCATCCTTTAGGTCGGTTATCTAGTTTATCCTCTACACAAGCGTTCCTTCAGGAAAGTCCAAGTCTGATTAATCGACATATCGAGAACCAACACCTGGAAGTACCTGCCCAACCTATTGTAGAGACAACTCCTGCACCAGCAACAAATAATGTAACAACGAATGCAAAACCGAACCTTTCTGACATACCTAAACTTAACATTACGAGAAAACCAGGGACTTTACCTCTCCTGCCCCAATATCAAGAATACTCGGTTCAAAACGCAATTTTGATTCTGATGCGTTACCATCCCACTACTCATTTTCACGTCGATGCGATCGTTCGCGATTTGTATGGTGATGGATTAGACGAAGAACAATTTAAAATTGCTAAAGCTACTGTAAGCAAAATGCTCTCTACAGGTACGCAATCAGGAATGTGGTTCCGAGTTTTACACACTCAAGGGGTCTATACTCTAACTTACGAAAAAGGCAGTACCAGTAAACCTCCAAAAGGTAGAAAATAGTTAATTTTTGGGGATTGGGAATTGGGGATTGGGGATTGGGGATTCCTAATTCTTAATTACCCAATCTAAAATCTAAAATCCAAAATCTCCAGAATACGGAGAGACGTGACATGTCTCGTCTCTACAATTTTCTAATCCAAAATCTAAAACCTAAAATCGAATGGCTGAACCAATCTGGCAATCTCCTCCTGCACCAATAAATGAAATCCTTAATGCATCAGCACCTCCAACGGTGTTGCTTTCTCCTAATCAAAAATATTTAGTCGAATTAGAACAGCCTTTAATGTCTGACATCGCAGAAATGGCTGAACCGGAAATTCCTCTAGCTGGATTTTTATTAAATCCCAAGACTAATGCACCTGCTCGTTATAATAAATACCATAGTTTAAAAATCCGAGATATTAACTCGAATACTATTGTATCCGTAAACTTACTTAAATCTGGCGAGAACGATTGCAAAATTAGTTATTTAAAGTGGTCGCCAAATAGCGAGCAATTAGCATTTACATTAACTCAAATTAATGGTTTAGAACTGTGGATTGTAGAATTAGCGACAGGAGTCACCAAGCGTTTAACCGAACCGATTTTAAACGCTGCTTATGGGATTCCTCACCGTTGGTTAACAAATGAAAGCTTGGTTTGTAAATTTATACCCGAAGAGCGGGGAGAACCACCAGTAAAATCTTCAATTCCCACGGGACCAATTGTTGAAGAAAATTTAGGACGAAAAACCCCCAGTCGCACCTATACAAATTTATTAGAAACCACCCATGATGAGGCATTATTTGAATATTACTTATCCTCAAGTTTGGAAAAAGTCACCTTAGATGGTCAACGTACACCGTTAATTGCGCCTTGTTTAATCGATGAAGCTCGACCTTCACCGGATGGTGATTATATTCTGTTGATGACACTGCACCGTCCGTTTTCCTATCAATTACCTGCTTCTTATTTTCCCAAACGCACTCAAGTACTTGATGCCAACGGCAAAATCATTCGCGAACTCGAAGATTTACCCCTAGCGGATAATCTTTCAATTAAGTTTGATGCGGTGCGAACTGGTAAACGACGGTTTTTTTGGAGATGCGATCGCCCCTCGACGGTATACTGGGTTGAGGCACTTGATGAAGGCAACCCCAGTAACCAAGTTGCCAAAAGAGACGCATTATTCGAGATGAATGCACCTTTTACAGATGAACCACGGTTACTCTGGCAATCCGAATATCGGTTTCAACATGTTGCTTGGGGACGGGAAGATATCGCATTCGTTTGGGAAAAATGGTTTGATAGTCGCAGACAGCGAATTTGGCTTCTTAACCCCAAAAATCCCGAAATATCACCGAAGTTATTGTGCGATCGCAGTACGGAAGATAAGTATAATGAGTTTGGAGCGCCAATGACGGTGTTGGGTCAGTACGGCAGAGATGTAATTCGCTTTACTCCCGCAGGTGATGGCATATACTTCAATGGTCGCGGAGCTTCACCCCAAGGTGTGTATCCATTTGTCGATAAATTCAACCTGGAAACCCAGGAAAAACAGCGTTTGTGGCAATGCCAAGACCCCTATTTTGAGGGAGTTGTAGACATTCTTGACGACCAAGCAGAGGTATTTATCACCCGTCGTCAGTCCCAAATCGAACCACCAAATTATTACTTGAAAACTGCTAGAGCATTAATACCTCAACCATTAACAGATTACCAAGACCCTGCTCCCCAACTAGCCGGAATCCAAAAAGAATTGATTCAGTATCAACGTGCTGACGGTATAGGTCTATCTGCCACTTTGTATTTACCTCCTGGCTACGATGTCAAGCGAGATGGGGCTTTACCAATGTTATTTTGGGTATATCCGGAGGAATTCAAAGACCGGGAATTTGCTGGACAGGTGACAACGGCAACCAATACTTTTAGTCGTCCTTTGCGTGACTCAGTATTATTTTTGTTGACCCAAGGTTATGCAGTGCTTTCTGGTCCGAGTATTCCGATTGTCGGGGAAGGTGAGGCAGAACCTAATGATACCTATGTGGAACAGTTGATTGCGGGAACTCAAGCTGCGGTTGATTATGTTGTGGGTTTAGGAATTGCCGATCGCGATCGCATTGGGATTGGTGGACATTCCTATGGTGCTTTTACAACGGTGAATCTTTTGGCACATACAGATTTGTTCAAGATGGGGATTGCGCGGAGTGGCGCATACAATAGAACGCTTACACCGTTTGGTTTTCAGGGGGAACAGCGTAATTATTGGGAAGCTATCGACACGTATAATAGTATGTCTCCATTTACCCATTTAGCGAAGGTTAAAGCACCCTTATTGTTAATACATGGGGAAAAAGATAGCAATCCCGGTACATATCCACTGCAAACAGAACGCTTGTATGAAGGATTGAAGGGGTTGGGTGCAACGGTGCGTTGGGTGGTGTTACCCTACGAAGACCATGGATATCGATCGCATCAAGCGGTAGGTCATGTACTGTGGGAAATGGTTAATTGGTGCGATCGTTATTTAAAATAGGGGTTGGGGATTGGGAATGAGGGCATTGGGTATAAATTAATGCGATATCACAAACCCCGTAGGGGCAAACGATTGTTTGCCCTCATTTATTTACTTTCAAGTTTTTAAAATCGATGTTGTCGTAATATTCACCCCGCAAACCTGTATTAGATAAATTTGGCTCGACAACTTGAGGATAATTATTAAAGTTGCGTCTTACCCAATCCATCCCAACCTCGTTATTTAACTTTAATTTTTGCGGTGAATTAGGATAAATCTTACCTAAAATATCAGAATCCTGTTCGACTACCACTTTAGCTAAATCCAAAAACTTAGAGGCAAATGCTCTAAAAAAATAATTTCTGGCTAATCCAAACATTAAAACATAAGTTCGAGTATGTGTTGGTGATTCGGGTACAAATATATGAATTTGCTCCACATTTCCAGCACTACTTTCGCCATGAAATATTACTATTGATGGGAAATAATTCTCTAAATGTGCTTTGATAACTTCAGGAATAAATAATAAACCGAGATTGCTAATTTTTTCTCCTATACTTGCTGATTTTGTCGGCATATTGTAATAAGCATGGGAGTGATGTCCATTGTCTATAAATTTATCAAAGAGAACTTCTTTAATTTGAAATAAGGCTCGATGTGTTCCATTTTGATGGTTATAATCGTGCATATTTAATAGCATTGAAAGTAAATCTGTTTCAACACTAGTATCAGCAGTATGTCCAATAAATTCATATTCACTTGCAATTTTATTTAATATATTTGGTATTGGTTGTTTGGGTTCTTTTCCACCATAAGACCAAATAAAGTCACCTTGAATAATCAACTCTAATTTTTCTAATTGCGGCAAAGTTTTCTTTTGCGAACCCGGTAAAATTGTACATCCTGCCGCATCAAATTCAAGTGCATGGAAAGGACATACAACTACGCTAGTTTTATCTTCCTTTTCCTCGCACCAACCTGCTGATTGTGAGAAATCCGGGATATAAAGAATACTTATTCGATTCCAATACCGAGAATTGGGGTTAATAAAATAATGGTGAATATATAAATAAAATAAGGGTTAACAGCCGTTAACCCCTACGAATTCAATCATTAAATACATAAAATAAGGGTTAACAACTGGTTTGTTTGCATGAAATCACCTTCCGAATCTTCTAAAATGCGTCGTCAACCGCAGCAACAGCGCAGTCAAGAGCGTGTCAAACGCATTCTCGACGCAGCAGTAGAGGTATTTGATGAGCTTGGATTTGAAGCTGCGACAATGAATGCGATCGCATCTCGTGCGGATACTGCGATTGGTTCGCTATATCAGTTTTTTCCTGATAAAATGGCGATTTTTCAAGCTTTGGAAGTAGTTCATCTGGAACGAGTGAGTGCAGCTTGGGGAAAAATTAGTAATCTGAATATTACCGAACTGCCGTTTGCAGAGTTTATCAAAACGATGGTGGGAATTTATAAAGAAGTTTTTGAGGAACCGATATCGAGGTTGGTGTTTATTCAATATTTCACTTCTAAGACGATGTTTCAACGCATCGACGACAGTTTGACGCAGCAAGGAATTGATTTTCAGGCAAATTTACTTAAAGCACGTAATCCAAATCTCTGTCAGGCAAAATGTAATTTGCTTGCTGAGGTTTGTGTGCAAGCTGCAAATGCTCTGATTGTGGTTGCTTTACGTGGTTCGGAAGTACATAAAGAAGAGATTTTTCAGCAAATTGAGGAATTGTTGCTTGCTTATCTGCTTCCTTATGATGGGGATAAAAGTAATGATAAAGTAATGATATGTCCTCAGTGTGATTCTCGCAATCTGTCTAAAAATGGATTTAGGCACGGGAAACAGCGATATCTCTGCAAGGATTGTGGGAGGCAGTTTTTGGCTCGGTAGATATCTAAGAATTATTTCACAAATTTATTAATTTCTCTTCTTGGCGACCTTGGCGACTTGGCGGTTATATAATATTTCAATCTTCTAACCATGTCAAAATGGGGTTACGGCTTTCTGCTAAACCTTTGTAAGTTAGGGAATCTGGTGTCATTGATTTGATGGCTGAAATTAGTTTTTGTCTCTTTGTTGTATCTTTCTTGATTTCTGCGACATCTTCAAAGTAGGTACGAATGGTAAAGATAGCTGCATCACATTCTGGTAAACCCCAAATTACTTGACGTTCGATGCGTAAATATAGATTCGGATGATTAATGTCAAATTTTCGACCTTGGGATTGGTGAATCGGTGTATTTGGAGGTGCTTCGGGATGGTGGTTGAGGTAAGTATCGGTACTTAATCCCCAAGCAAATCTTACCATTGGTTTGTGAGTAATCATGGTATTCACGATCGCGTTTCCCCGTTGGTTCATTTTTTCCATTCCCGCAACTGGTGTATGAATGCTAGTGAAATTTTTGCCTATTTTATCTGCTGCTGACCAATGATTGGGGAAACAAAGATGGATTGCACTTACCCAGTTTGTGCCATCTGTAGCGCGACTGATTACGGTAATATCTTCTTGTACTTGTGTTGCTAATGCATCGAGTGTGGAAATGTAAGCAGGGGAAACTGGTTTGATTTGGGTTTCGACTTTTTTTAGGTGGTATTGGGAATCGAGATAAATTTTTTCGTTGGTGAGGTGACAATGCAAAATTAAAGTATGGTTTGTTAAACTTTCAAGCTGAAAATATTGGGGATGTTCGAGGGTAAGACGGGAGATAATTAGATGCGCGATCGCAGTAGCTACGGTATCGGAATAGTTGTAAGTTTGGTAATATTTTTTGAGTTGTTCGCTGCGTGAATGTAGCTTTGTGCGACGATATTCAGCGAAATTCTCGTCTATTTGAAATACCTGTCCGTCAGCGATATCATTACCGAAGTTGGAACCGAAAGGAACCATTCCTGGTTTGACTTCATATTTTCCATTTTCTAAAGGGAAGTATTTAGTCATAATAGTCAGAATTCGGTGTTCAGGGGTCAGAAGTCAAAATTAAGAATCAAAAATTTCAAATTAATCATAGAATTAATGTGGAATTTCTGCTGATACAATTTATTAATTAAATTTTACTTAATTTATATTTCTCAAAAATCAAAATCCCTAACTATAGAAATATTATGCTTGATTTAACGAAACTGACGCGACAAATTCAAGGATTGAGTCAACATCTAACCCAAGAAGCGATCGCAAGTCAAAAACGGTTGGAATTGGCAGAAAAACACCTCCAGAATTCGTTTACACGACAAGATGAAATAGTCGCGAAACAAGATAAATGGCGCGATCGCATTCTCTTTGCTAATGCTACACCCATTGAACCCCTGAATACCCGCATTGATATTCCGGTTCCCCCAAAAGTACATACTGTTATCGCTACCGATGGTTCGCAAATTGCACCCAATCACCACGAAATTGCTTATTGCTATCTCTTAAATATTGGTAGGGTTGTCTTACATTACGGGCAAAATAAACACCCTCTTCTCGACAGTCTGCCAGAGGTATTCTACCGTCCCGAAGATTTGTATGCATCCCGCAAATGGGGTATTCGTACCGAAGAATGGATGAGTTTTTTACGTACAGCTAGCGAAGCTACCGTTTTAGCAGAATTGTCCTGTGCTGTGGTTAATGGAGATGCGATCGTCAATAAAGTCGTTAAAACCACAGAAAACCTGCCCCTGTTTTCTCCCCCAGAATCCCCTACTTCTTCCCCTCGAATTCCCACTTTGGCAATGGTGGATGGTTCGTTAATTTACTGGTTTCTCGAACAAATTCCCCTCGAAGCTAGGGAAACTATTCTACCTCCCATTCTCGAAGCTTGGGGGCAAATGAAAGATGCAAAAGTTCCTTTGATGGGATATTTGAGTGCTTCTCGGAATGTGGAAGCGACGAATTTTTTACGTTTGGCTGTATGTACTCATCCCGTTCCCGATTGCATGAGCTTTTGTCCAAATCAACTCGATAAGGTTCCATGTAAAGTTTTTGACCCACTCCGCGATAGCGCGCTCTGGGCAACCCAACTCAAACCCGGACAGCGAGGACCTTTGTGGAAGAGTAATGCGAAAATACTGGATTTATACCAAGACCAGCAAATCTATTTTTGCTATGTTCATGTAGGTACAGAAATCGCTCGGATTGAGATACCATGCTGGGTAGCGGAAGATATGGAGCTATTTAATGAAGCTTTGGGATTAACGTTAGCGCAGGTACAAAAAGGTTACGGTTATCCAGTTGCGATCGCGGAAGCGCATAATCAAGCTGTGGTGAGAGGAGGGGATAAAACCCGCTTCTTTTCGCTGTTGGAGCGACAAATGATTAAAGCTGGTTTGAAAAATGTGGGAACTTCCTTTAAAGAAGCGAGAAAACGAGGAAGTATTGCTTGATTGGTTAATGGTTAATGGTTAATGGTTAGGGAACGCCAAGAAATAAATCCTCTAATATTGTAGGGGTGGGGTCTCCCCACCCTTCGCGTGATAGTGTTGGTAAGTATATAGTTTAAAGATTTGATTTTCTGGAAGTCCCTTAGTGGTTAATCACAGAAGTGGTTGGGGAAAGTTAACTTAAGATGGTAGGAATGTACAAAAATAATTATGCCGAAATTCCCGCCGAAAGACTATATCGAAGCTGTTAATTTTCCAACCGAAATTAGCTTAAACCCGATTGGTGTAGTACATTCCCCCTATAAAGAAAGACACGGTACACCAAGACAATCTCAACTGCGATCGCTACCTCCAGATTATCAGCCAGTTGTAGCGCAAATTGAACTTTTCCCCCACATCGTACCTGCGATCGCGCTCAAGGATTTGGAAAGTTTTGAGCGCATTTGGATAATTTCCTGGTTACATCTCAATAAACACTGGAATCCTACTGTAATTCTCCCACGGGGACCCCGCGTTCGTCGAGGGACTCTGGCAACTCGCGCACCCCATCGTCCTAATCCTATCGGACTTAGTGCTGTTAAACTAATAAAAATTGCAGGTTTGGTTTTGGATGTGGAGGGTATTGATTTGCTCGACCAAACTCCTATTTTAGATATTAAGCCTTATGTCACCTATTGCGATGCTTTTGCTGATGCTAGGTGTGGTTATGTGAGTGAGATGGAAAATACCCAAGAACAGGAAATTGATATATTTGGAAAAAATACCCTTAGATAACTTCACCGCAAAAACTATTTTTTATCTGTGCATCTGTGGTTATTCAATAAGACCTAAAAAACCGAATTTATCAAGCAAAAATTTAGGTTTTGATGATTAGTTATTCTCAATAAACTGCGTTTTTTCCCCAGGTACAAGATATCAGGTATCGTGACTAAAAATTAATTAATAACTTAAAAATATGCAAGAAGATATAGAAACTATAAACAATATTGATTTGACTTTAGAATTATTACATGTTCAATCAAATACATCATTTGATTTAACTGCGAATCAAGAAGTAATTCGGATTGGGAAACCGAATGAGTTAATTGTGCCGGATATTAATCTTGCTGATTTAGCAGGAACTGATATTGTTTCTCGTCAACATGCCGAAATTCAGGCTAATGGCAGTAATTTTTACTTGATGGATTTAGGTAGTGTGAATGGTACTTATTTGAATGATGTGGTGTTAGAACCGAAAAAACTCTATTTGTTAAATTTAGGCGATCGCATTTCGTTGGGTAGGGAAAATAAGGTGACTTTGATTTTTCAACACAAGCAAAATCCACCCCAAACTGAAATCGGAAAAATGAGTCAGACGGTGTTTCAACCCCAAGTTGCGAAAAAAGTTCACCTGAATTCAGTTGATAAAACTAGTAAAGTTGTCGGTTTGGCTTTAATGGTTGCTTCCATAATTCTTGTGGCAGCAAATACACGTGTTGGTATCTTTGTGCGTATTCCTGGTGTGTTGTTATGCGTAGCGGGTACTGTATTTTTATTTCAGCGTCGCTTTAATCGTAATTGGGGATGGGTTTTAATTGCATTGGGAGCAGCTTTAATCTTATTTACAGCGAATATTTTTGCTTCGATCAACTTACTGGCAATTATTGCATCTGCGGCTTTATTCCTGGCAGGTTATCAACTAATGACCACCGGAAAAGCCTTTAATTATAGTTTACAAGATTTGCGATCGCTCCCCAAATTTTTGAAAAAATAAGGATAATTCGTAATACCCCTCCGGGGAGGCAAGCTACGTAGTTCGTAATTCGTAATTTCTACTAATTTATAATACCCATTGAAAAATAATGCAAAATTTGTATTATTAAAACAATGACAATTACAGGATATCAGATGGTAAGATACAAAACCCAAAAACCAACATCCAACATATTGTAAAGACGTTCCACCGGAACGTCTCTACGGAAATCTAAAATCCAAAATCTAAAATCTAAAATCCTATAATTATGAGCCAACCTGAAACCTACAATCAAATTCATCTACCTGGCTCAATTCAACCCCATGGTGTATTGTTGGAATTGAGTGAATCATTAGTGATTCTCCAGGTTAGCGATAATACGGAAGAATTCCTGGGTCAAAAACCTGAAACTTTACTGAATCAATCTCTAAATATTTTATGCAATCGAGAACAAATCACGACAATTCAACAATCATTAACAGAACAATTAACAAATATAAATAATACTTCCGCTTCCCTAAAATTAAACCTGTCTACACCAACAAAAACCCAATATTTTGATGTCATAATTCACCGCAACCCAACTAGCATCATTCTCGAACTCGAACCTGTTAACTCAAACAACCAAATGAGTTTTTTGAGCTTTCATAGCTTAGTTAATGATGCCATATTGCAAATGCGGCAAACATCTCAAATTGAAGATTTTTTTGATATAGCTACCAAACAAATCAGAAAAATCACCAACTTCGATCGCGTCATGGTCTACAAATTTGACCAAAATGGTTCTGGTTGCGTCATCGCTGAAGCCAAAAATGAAGCATTAGAATCATATCTTGGACTCCATTACCCAGCAACCGACATCCCCGAAACCTCCAGAAATTTGTACACAAAATCTTTATTACGCTTCATTCCCAACTTTAAAGCAAAATTTAGTCACCTCATCCCCACCAAACCCCTAGATTTAACTAACTCCAGACTGCGAAGCTATGATTCTTGCTGCTTCGAGTTTCATCAAAATATGGGAGTAGAAGCACTTCTAGTAATATCACTCATCCGCGATGGTGCAAAGCAGCCATCTGACGACTATCGCAAATTGTGGGGATTAATATCCTGTCACAATCAAACCCCCAAATACCTCCCCTACGAAACTCGCACAGCTTGCGAATTCTTGGGAGAAATTATATCCCTAGAACTGGGAAACAAACTCACTCAAGCGGAAATTGGCTATAAAAATAAACTCAATTCTCTACAATCCCAATTCATCGCTTCCATCTCCAATGCAGACAACTTTATCGATGCACTTATCCATCCCGCACCACGTTTACTAGATGTCGTTAGTGCCAACGGTTGTGCGGTTTGTTTAGATGACGAAATTACCCTAGTGGGAAATACTCCCAATCCTGAAGAAGTTCGTCAACTAATTGATTGGGCAGGTACTCATATTAGCGAAGACTTATTTACCACCGACTCTTTACCAAAGCTATACTCAGATTACAAAGCATTAAAAGATACTGCCAGTGGGTTATTGCTGCTGCGAATCTCCCGCGTTTTCCGTTACTACATAGTCTGGTTTCGTCCAGAAGTTCTGCAAACAGTCGATTGGGCAGGTAATCCGAATGATGCCATCAAACCCAATGATGATGGGACTTTTGAACTTTGCCCGCGTCATTCCTTCGAGTTGTGGCAAGAAACAGTTCGCTTTACTTCCCTACCTTGGCAACAGTGCGAAATCGACAGTGCCCTCGACTTACGCAATGCCATTGTTGGTATTGTTATTAACAAAGCCGACGAACTCGCCAAAATTAATCGCGAACTCGAACATAGTAACCGCGAACTTGATTCCTTTGCTTACGCAGCTTCCCACGATTTAAAAGAACCATTGCGGGGTATCCATAATTATTCGACGATTTTAATCGAAGATTATGCCCATCTCCTCGACGAAGAAGGTATGGACTGCCTAAATACCTTAGTCAGCTTAACGCAGCGCATGGATACCCTGATTGATGTCTTGCTGCGACTGTCCCAATTAGGACAAGCAGAATTGCGATCGCAACCCACCGATTTAAACGATGTCATCGATAAAGTACTGGAAATGTTTCGCGCTAGTCGTAAAGCCGAACACCTTGATATTCGTATTCCTCGCACCTTACCAACGATAGAATGCGACAGGGTTTTAATCAATGAAGTGTTTAGTAACTTGATAAGTAACGCTTTAAAATATAGCGATCGCACCGATAAATGGGTAGAAATTGGTTATATCGAACCCGACGAAAAAAATACCAAATATCTTAATAATTCTAAAAATACCAAAAGTTTTAATAATTCTAAATCCCCAATATTTTACGTTCGCGATAATGGAATTGGCATTCAAAATCATCATTTAGAAACCATCTTTCGACTCTTCAAACGCTTGCACTCACAGGAAAAATACGGTGGTGGTGCAGGAGCGGGACTTGCGATCGCTAAAAAATAATCGAACGTCATGGCGGTATAATCTGGGTAGAGTCCACATATGGCGAAGGTTCGACATTTTTATTTACACTTAATATAAATTAACCAAATTCACTAAATTCACTTCATTTTTGAAGTCAATTCTCAAAATTCAGATCGAATCCAACTCATGACAAAACAAGTTTGCGAACCTTTGCTTGTTGTTGAAGACAGCAATGAAGATTTTACAATGCTGCAACGCTTGATGCGACGCATGGCAGTTCAAAACCCAATTTATCGATGTAGCAATGGAGATGAAGTTTTAGAATACCTCCAACGTCAAGGAAATTACGATAATCCCAAAACAGCACCAAGACCATCGGTGATACTCCTCGATCTAAATTTACCAGGTCTTGATGGGCGTGATGTCCTTGATCGACTCAAGCAAGATCGGAATTTTCGCGAAATCCCCATAGTCGTGTTCACAACCTCTTCCAATCCTAAAGATATTGAGTTGTGTTACCAAAAAGGTGCTAACGGTTATTTAATTAAACCAATGAATTCTGAACAACTCCAAAATATTGTTCGCGCTTTTGTTGATTACTGGTTAGATGCGAATATTGCACCAAATGGTGAGTAGATAGGAAATAAAGGGGAGGAAACTGGATTTCAATTCCTAGTTTCCCCTTTATAAAGAGGTATTAAGGTAGCAATTTTGGCGTTTATAGATTAAATCTAAATCATTAGCTAATTTTTAACCAGCTTTCCCCACATAAGGACTGGTTAACTTATCGAGTTGCTGCACCAACAAACTCAGGAATAAACCCACATCTGTCACCACACCAACCGACTCGATCGAACCGCGATCGCTCAATTTTGTCACGACTGCGGGGTTGATATCAACACAAACTATTCTCACCCCGGATGGTGTCATATTTCCCACTCCAATCGAGTGCAGCATCGATGACAGCATCAAAATCATTTCCGCACCTTTGATTTGTTCGGCGTATTCGACTTGTGCTTTAATTAAGTCCATCTGGGTATCAGGCAAAGGTCCATCATCTCGAATCGAACCTGCGAGGACGAAGGGAACGTTATTTTTAACGCATTCGTACATAATCCCGCTTCTAATTACACCAGCTTCGACGGCTTTTTTGATGCTACCGTGATTGCGAATTGTGTTGATTACTTTGAGGTGATGTCTGTGTCCTCCCCGCACTGCAATACCTCGCTTCATATCCACACCCAAAGATGTACCTAGCGTTGATTGTTCGATATCGTGAACTGCGATCGCATTTCCTCCTAGTAGGGATTGTACGTAGCCTTCGCGAATCAATCTCGATAAATGTTCGCCACCACCTGTATGTATAACCACAGGACCAGCGCTGACAACAACTTTACCTCCAGCATCACGAATTTTACGTAACTCCCAAGCCACTTGTTCGACGACTAGTTCGACTCGACGTTCGCTGGAAACTCCCGCAGACATGAAGCTAAATTCCTCGGAATTGCGTTTTTCCCGCGATTCTGTTTTACGGATTGTGCGGATGCCAAATACATCAACAACAACACTTTCACTTGTTTCCAAATCCCGTAATAACTTACATTTTGCGACCATTCCTTGGGGAGTTTGGGAAATTGCGATCGCACCATCCATACGCTGATTCTGTACCTGTATCCATTCACCGTTGATTCTCACTTCGGTAGGATAAATTGTGGTGACATAAAAATCATCAGGTGCAACACCGTTTTTAATTACGGGTTCGAGTTTTGCATCACGTTCGTCTTCGGGTAAATCCACTGCACCTAAATCGATCAGGTGGGAGATAATGCTTTCCATCACTTCATGGGATGGTGCGGATACTCTTACTTCGGCTGCTGAGGTGCTTTGACGCTGTTCTCCCAAGTTAAAATTGAGAACTTGGAAACTACCACCATTATCTATAATTAAATCTAATGCTCGATTAATTAAGCCGGAGTCGAGTAAGTGCCCTTGGATGCTAATAACGCGACTTTCAACGTGGATATTGGCATGAACATCGGCAAGCACTGGTTCGGTGACACGTAATGTCAAACATTTAGCTGCACCACCAGCTTTGAGAAATTCAGTTAGCGGGGTTTCGAGTATTTGGAAACCAACTTCGTTGAGTCGTGCTTTCAAGCCATCGGAAGCTTTATTCATGACGACGATATGCTCTAAATTTACCGCATTGCAGGCAAAGTTGACCGCATCAGCTTCGGCGATCGCAATCCGTTTTTCTGGAGCAACCCGCATTTCAATCAAGCGATTGGAGTAGGAATCAAATGCACCTGGGTAATAAAGCAAATAGCCGTTAGCGAGGGGACAAAAACAGGTATCGAGATGGTAAAATCGGTCATCGATTAGTCGTAGGGAAAACACCTCAATATCGAGCCATTTTGCCAGATATGGGTGCGAATCTAACTCCGAACGGAAACCGTAACCAGCCCATAACCAACGTCCTTCCCTGTCTAAAAGGGCATCCCCAGCACCTTCAAATGGTAAATCCTTGGGAAGTTCGTAAACGCTATAACCATGTTGTTCAAACCATTCTTTGAAAAATGGCTCTTCTCCCTGGCGTTCTTTGTGTAAAAAGCGACTTAAAACTACATTGTCACCCAGTACTAATCCCGCATTGGCGGTGAAAACCATATCGGGTACACCTTTCTGGGGTGCAACTAAATCTACTTTTGCATGTTGCTTTAAAATTTGATACAACCCTTGCCACTGTTCGACCGCGCGATCGCGTGACGATTTGTGGATATTTCCCTCCATCCAAGGGTTAATTACATAGTCTACATCGTAGTGGTCGGGGGCGCACATCAAAATCGAAATGTGAGAAGTCATAAAAAGTCACCAGCGAGATGCTATCTGCCTGTCTAGAATATAACTAAGCGCGATTTTATCGAAGATTTGTCATCAATCGCCTACA
Source organism: Calothrix sp. CSU_2_0 (assembly GCA_012034595.1). Taxonomy (GTDB): domain Bacteria; phylum Cyanobacteriota; class Cyanobacteriia; order Cyanobacteriales; family Nostocaceae; genus Brunnivagina. The sequence goes on from JAAUPE010000042.1 coordinate 35,210, forward strand.
ATCTTAACTGGGAATTTTAATCGCAGTCGATGTCAAATTTCGTAAGTTTAACAAACATTCTTTGCTTTTAATTCCCCTACCTCCTGCCTTCTGCCTTCTACCTCCTGCCTTCTACCTTCTGCCTCCTGCCTCCTGCCTTCTGCCTCCTGCCAAATAAAATACGACTTTCAAGCTCAAAATATCAAGCTCAAAATATCAAATTTAAAACATGTATAAATTAGGTTTGACTGCTTTAGCTAGTGGTGGTTTGACGGTGCTTTTTTTAGCTTTGCAAACTTCGCAAGCTGCTGCCCAATTGAATATTCAAACCACTGGTGAAATATCGGGAACGCTAAATTATCCTTTTGGGGTAACTACTAACCGGAGTACAACCCGTGTCACCACTGATTCTAATGGTACTTTTTTTCGCAATACTGGCACCAAAAGCAATCCAAATTTAGTTCCCGTTTATTCGTCGAAATTTGTTCAAGTCAAAACGAATCCAGATGGTAGTTTGAAGTATGTTGTCGATTTTTATGGGTTGCAATTTATTTCCCGTGATGGTGCGATCGCATCTCAGGATTTATTGAGCGGTGAACTGAAAACCTATAATTATCAAGGTAGACCGAATTTTCCCGTGAAGTTTCAAGCTTCGGTTCAGGATGAATTGTCTCTGCAAAGAGCTTTTTTTGAAGGTATTGTTAGAGATCCAAAAACAGGAAACCTATATCAAGGTAAATTTGAAGTTAGTGGACAAGGACCAAGATATAGCGATCGTAATGGTGGTGATAGTCCAACTGTATTTGATTTTAAAACCGATTATGACCCCAAATCAGGTGTTAAACCAACTCCTGCTCTCAGTTCGTACAAAATGACTAATGTTCCATTGGTACGTCTCACAATCAAAATTCCCCAAGGTACGCAACCCCTTACTACTGGAGGAGGAACCCCAACTAATCCAACTAATCCAACGAATCCAACGAATCCAACTAATCCAACTAATCCAACTACTTCAACTACTCCAACTACTCCAACTACCCCAATTACTCCAATTACCCCAATTACTCCAATTACAAATGTCGGTTCTAATCCCACATCACCAACAACCCAATCAAATGTTGAATTTAGTAGTGGACAAATTTCCTCTGCAAACCCAGATAATGTAGTTAATCAAGTAGCTTCAGAAGGGCAAGATAAATTTGCCTTAAATCCAAATAAAGACAATATTAGTAATGTTGAACAATCTCTTTGTTCGCAACATTCAGTAGATTGCCGTCGCAAACCAAGTGTATCAACCAAAATTGGTCCTCGCAGCCGCATTTTGATGCGTTAGCAATCCATATTCCTAAGTCACAGGAAAAATACACACTAAAATAACTTCATCGCGAATAAAATTATTGTTATATTAAAAAATTAGGAATCCAAGCTCAAGGATAAATTTTTATGAGATTAGAACTAAGCGAATTGATGGTTAGAGTTACACAGGTTTTACAAATTAACAGTTCTTGGATGATTTGGAATCTGTTTCTAGCATTTATCCCCTTAGTTCTTAGCGTTTGGCTGTTTCGCAGCAGACGGAAAAATCTTGGAGCTTGGGGATTAGGATTTATGGCGTTATTCGCTTGTATCCCACCGAACAGCAATTATTTAAAATCTTTTTTAAAAGTTCTAATTTCTAAAATTACAAATATTTCTCTACTGGAATTAGGATTAGTTTTTATTCTTGGAATAATTCCACTCGGCATTTGGTTATTTCGCAGTAAAATTGGACGTTCTGTACTGTGGTGGCTGGGTTTTGTTCTTTTCTATGGCTTTCTACCAAATGCACCTTATTTATTAACTGATGTCATTCATTTGATTGATGACATTCGTACAATTCAATCAATTTGGATTATTACTTTAGTCTTGTTTCCTGTTTATATATTTGTGATTTTAGCAGGATTTGAAGCTTATGTAATTTCTTTAATTAATCTAGGTCAGCACTTACACCGTGTTGGTAAAAGCCAGTGGATTTTAGGAGTTGAGCTAATTACCCATTTATTGTCTGCGATCGGGATTTATTGGGGAAGGTTTTTACGATTTAATACATGGGATTTTATCACCCAACCTGACTATTTACTAACTCGTGGTGTTGAAGAGCTTCTTGGTAAACAACCTTTAGTGATTATGACAATTACTTTTGTAGTTTTGACTGGGTTATATTGGCTGATGAAACGTGTCACTTTGGGCTTTGTGAGGCGAGCAATGATACGATAAACGTACGACAAAGTATTAGTAATTAGCTGCTAATTTGATGATGATAGCAAATAATTATATTGGTATTACCGCTTCTTACACATATGCGATCGCACATAGGGTATATTTAGCAATTACGTAAATTTTTATCAAAAATATAGTTGATTAGCGGCAATAAGACTATTTTAGATTTTGAGAGCTTTTGCCGCTATGTGCGAAAATTTAGCCAAATCTAGCTAAATTTAGCTAAACATAAAATACTTTACTATTCGTCATCATTATCTTCATCGCGATCGCTACTGTTGCGAGAATTTTTTCCACCCTTACGTCCAGCTTCACGAGCTTCCTCAGATGTGAATTCGTGCGCTGTACCTTTTTCATGAGCTGCTTTTCCACCCTTGTGTCCAGCTTCCTGTGCTTCTTCGGATGTAAATTCATGGGCAGTACCTTTCTCATGAGATGCTTGTCCACCTTTACTCGCGATTTCGCGTTGCTTCTCTTCATCCATAGAAGCAAAACCACGCTTACTTGTATCTGACATAATACTCTCCTAAGTACTAAAAATTGTTACCTAGCTCTTTGTCTTAGCTAATTGACTCCCTCAAGTTAGCTCTGCTGATAAAGCATATTCATGAGTCTTGAGAGATAATCGCTTTTAATTTAAAGTTCTACTTTGGATATATGAATAGGAGGCAGAAGGCAGGAGAAAGAAAGCAGAAGTCAGGAGGTATGTTGTTGATAATAGAAATTGAAAATATTAAACTAATTTAAAATCCAAAATCCAAAATCCCATTACCCCCACAGTCTTCTCCCTGCCTTCCCCTTTAATCGTTCATGGGTATCATTCAACAAAGCGGGAATATCCAAGTTTTCCGGACACTTTGGTAAACAATCACCGCATTCCGTACAGCGATTTGCCTTCATTCCTGGAAACCAATGTCCAGCATTTTCAAACATTCCATAACGATATTGCCCGTAATCATCCATATCGTAAGCAACAGCAAGATTTCGTAAGCGCAATACTTCAGGTATCTGAATATTTTCCGGACAGGGTAAACAAGCATAACACTGACTACATTTGTCGGTAGCTAAAGCTAAATTTTGCTGCTTTTCTAAACGCTCAAATGCCATTATTTCAGCCGGAGTCAATTCTCCCCCATCATCAGCAACCTGTAATGGCTCGATTAATTCCTCAGAATTAGCTGCACCAACACTCAAAGTTGTGATACGCGAATCGCTCAGTAAAAAGCGATAATTTAACGCAAGCGGTGTCAATGGAGCGCAAAATTCTGTTAATTTCTCCGGTGGAGTGTAGAGTTTTCCACCTTTATCGGCAGGTGAAATAATAAATATACCCATATCTTTCTCAGCAGCACGTCGAATCGCTAAACCATTTCGCTGAAAAAAATAGTAATAATGCAGATTGACAAACTCAAATAAATTAGTTTCTATTGCCGCTAAAATTAACTCTAGGGAACCGTGGGTCGAAAAGCCAACGTGACGGACTTTCCCCTCGGCAACTGCTTCCCGTACAGCTTGCATACAGCCATTTCCCGACTTTACCCAGTCGAGATGTTCCCAGGTATTTAAACCGTGAATTCCCAAACAATCAAGATAATCCAGATTTAAACGTGCTAAAGATTCATTGATGTACCGACTCATTGTTTCCGCATCTGGAGTCGGTGGAATTTTGGTAGTGATATGCATCTGGGAACGACACACCAACAACCCAGATGCAATTACACTACCTAGATACTCCTCACTACTACCGTATCCCCTGGCAGTTTCGATATGATTTATCCCCAATGCGATCGCTTGTGAAATTGTTTCCTGTGCTATCTGTTGCGAACCCAAGTAACGCATGGTTCCCAATGAAAAAACAGATAGCTTTAGATTGGTCTTCCCAAAGCGTCGATATAACATTTATAGAAGTTAGGAGTTGTGAGTTATGAGTTGTAAGTTATAAGTTATTTTACTCCTAATCCACCCTACTTTAGCCCTACGAGGGCGGCTACGCCAACGACAGCGCTTCGCTTACGGGAAACTGAAAGCCGTATCTACACGCCTAATCCCAAACTCCTAATTTCTCACCCTTAACTATATTTTAGCTGTCACTGCCGAAGCGTTTGATTAAATCTTCCGGTCGCAAATTCGTGAGAAATTCACGGAAAGCTTCTTGTTCAGCTTCATCGGCATCACGGTCTACGGGTATGGATGCATCAGCAATTACTTCTTCCATTACCCATATTGGCGTATTTGTACGGAGTGCAACTGCGATCGCATCACTCGGACGGGCATCGATTTCCTTTTTATTTTCCCCATGTCGCAAAATTAGAGCTGCGTAAAATGTGTCTTTTTGCAACGAGTGGATAATCACCTTCTCTAAAGTCATATTCCATGCTTCAAGAACATTGACAATTAGGTCATGTGTGAGGGGACGGGGAGGCTTTTGGTTCTCCAACGCGCTCATAATAGCCTTTGCCTGCTCTTGACCAATATAAATTGGTAATGCACGGCGTTCTGTGCTGTCTTTGAGTAGGACAATCGGGCTGCGGGTGATGGCATCTAATGCTATACCAGCGACTCTCATTTCAATCATTGGTTAAGCCTCTACAATCCTTTGGGCGCTAGGAACGTATGTAACAAATCGTACCTTTTATGAGGTAAGATTGAGTTTGACATAAACATTTGTCTTTACTCGCTATAATTGCTTCTATTAAACTCCCTATTTGTTGTGAATACCAGAGTAAGTTCAGCCATTTGATTTTGACTATAATCTACTAACCCAAGTATGCCTTGAATTTGCTATTCATGTATTGATATCTCTATACAAATCAGCGTCAGAAATTATACTTAAATAGTCGAGAGTAAGGCGCTAAATACTGGGCTAATGCGGGTTAAGTACTGGTCAAATACTGGCTAAATACTGGGCAATGTCTAGCGACAACCCCTTCTGGGACTAGACGCTGCAAATAGGCAATAAATCAAGCGAGATAAAACAAAAGCTGTGTTTACAGGATTAATTCAAGCACTAGGAACAATCAAGCCTTTAGGAGGCGATTCTTGGCAAATTTCATTTATCAGCCATTCGTTAGATGTTTTAAATCAAGATTTAGAGTATGGCGATAGTGTAGCAGTTGATGGGGTATGTTTGACGGTAGAAAAAATATTGAATGATGGATTTGTGGCTACTGCTTCTCCTGAGACTTTGCGAAAAACGACTTTGGGAGAGGAGTCAATCCAAGTTCAATATGTCAATATCGAAACCTCGTTGCGGGTTGGTAGTAAGATTGGTGGGCATTTTGTGATGGGACATGTGGACGGAATCGGACAATTGGTTTCCTCAGCGCAAACCGCAACTTCCTGGGAGATGACTTTTTCTGCACCAAGTCATGTTGCCCGGTATCTAGTTCCTAAAGGTAGCATTGCAATTAATGGGATTAGTTTAACTGTTGCGGAATATAATCCCGAAGCAATGCAGTTTACGGTTGCTGTAATACCTCTTACCTATGCTGAAACCAATCTTAGTCAGTTAAAACCAGGTGGTTCGGTCAACCTTGAAGGGGATATTCTTGGTAAGTATGTGGAAAAATTCTTGACGAATGGCAACCCACAGCAAAGCATGGGTGGAGGTGATTTTATCACACCCGGATTTTTAGCTGAAAATGGATACCTTTAAATGGAATTTCCGTAGGAAAACGCGATTTATCCGAATATAGATTTATCCGAATATAGAGAGACGTGACATATCACGTCTCTACATTATTTTTAATTATTAGGAACTTGTGGTAGCTGTGCAGTTCGTAAACTTTGCATTAACTGCGCTAATGCATATTGTAAATGTACATTCGGGTCGGTTGCTACCCAGCCATTAGGTGTTAATTGTCTGACCTCGAAGTGGAGGTGAGGACCAGTAGAATTACCAGTGCTACCAACTAATCCAATTACTGTTCCTTGCTGTACCCATTGACCGGGTTGAACGTAAACTTGTGACATGTGCCCATAAAGAGTTTGAACGGCGCTGTTGTGGTTGACAATCACAGTTAAACCGTAACCACCTACAAAGTCAGCAACTTCGATTTGACCTGTATATGCAGCAAGAACTGGTGTGCCCATTGCTGCCCCAATGTCAGTTCCACTGTGAAACCTTCTGTCTCCGGTGATTGGGTGGGTTCTCCAACCAAATACTGAAGTAATGGGTGAGGGAATTGATACAGGGAAAATAAATCCGTTGGGATTCTGTGCAAATCCACCTGTGTAGCTAACACGCGGTAGGGTTGATTCTAAGGGAATGTTGTAAGCGACAGTACTAGGACGAGGTGCAGCATTCGTCGCTGTCATTGGTAAGGGTAAACTACCTGCATTGGGTGTGGCAGTCTGACTTAGGATTGTTTGTTGGGGAATAAAGCTGCTGGGGGCAGGAATAAACCGATTGGGGTGATACGTGTTTTTGTTTGAAGATGCAACAACAGATGTTGCTAGGGGTATTGTTCGCTGGATGTTACGAGTGACATCACGATTTCCGTTATGAGTTAGATTGCGAATCACCTCGGCAACAGGAACTTTACTAGCAGCAGCGATTCGTGAAGTTTTCCAACTGCTATTATTTGTCGTAGCTGTGGTTGTGTCTCCAATCCTTCTTGTGGTAACACTGGCTACATCAATACTGTCACTTTTTCTAATCCAGCTTGGTGTAGTTCCGCGATCGCGTTTCGATGTTGATAGACGTTCTGCTAGGGAATCATTAATGGGTGCTTTGACGCAATTACCGGAAATATTTTGACTTCTACCAATAACTGAGCGACAACCACTAGAACGCTCGGTGAGGATTACATTACCAGGGGATTCGTTTCTGTTTCCATTCGCTGTACTGTAGTCGGTGGGGTCAATGTAGGCGTTATTATAATCTTTGGTTTGATTGGCTGTATTTCCGTTGATGTTGATGGGTTTATTTGGTTGTGCCAATGTCGGTAATTTGCTTGGTGCTTTAATTTCGACTTGAGGCTGATTTTGAGGTTTTTCTTCCCGAATTGGTGTTGTTGGTTGGGAAGTAATTTCAACTTGGCTTTTTTCGATGCGAGCTTCGGGAACGACAACGGGATTACGACGGGATTCGGCAATTTTTGGTCGTAATTTTCTGACAACAGGAACCGTTGCTTCTTGGGTATTTTTTTGCGATTGACGTAAACGACCTAAAGGTTGTCCTGTTTGGGAAGCAACGTTTCGCTTTAAACGCTGTCTGAGTCGGGTACGACGGGAAGAAAATTCCACTGGGGGAGATTCTGCTGTAACTTTTGCTTTGGGGACAAGATTCTCTACTCGCTGTGGTGCAGTTTCCGCAGTGGGAACGATGTTATCAATTGCGGATTCTGTTTGGGCAAGTACGAAACCACTGCTCATCAGACTCAAGCTACTTAGCCAACAGAGACTTTGTGCGGGCAGAGAGCGCTGCCAGGGTTTATTTGCTGGTTGATTCGATGATTTATTTGAATCATCTTTGCGGGCAGAGTTTTTGCGCTGCGTCATGGGTTCTAGTGGGTTTTACTGAATAATTTTAAAATTTAATTAGAAAAATTACTGTAGCCAAGACTGATTGTACCTGGTTGTAAATAAAAATCTGGTGTTTTTACCGATTTAGATTCAGAATTTTCCATGCGAACATGGAGACATCCAGAAGAAGTAACGCCTATTACCGTACCTTGGCTATTTTCTAGGTACAAGCTGTCGCCTATGTTTGTTAATAAATCAGTGTACCTCGGCAAGAGTACATCTACTCCTTCTTCTAAAAGACATTCAATACCGGATTCTATCCCAAGTAATGCCTGAGTGGCGAGATTTTCTAAATCTGGGATGCATGTGATGTTGTTGAGACTCTGCCAAGATTCTAAATTAATTCCTGTTTCGGGAACTGGGTTCGACCAGTTGATGCCAACACCAATCACGACTCGGTTGATTGTGCTGCCACTAATTTTGGTTTCGGTGAGGATGCCACCAAGTTTGCGTTTATTTAAAATTAAATCATTAGCCCATTTTATTCCTACAGGTATATTGCACTTTTGTAATTGTCTGGCGATTCCCCAAGCTGTGGCAAAAGTTAATTGGTAACTATTTGTTGCTGCTAAATCTATTGCGATCGCGGTTGATATGTATAACCCTCCGATTTCTGAAACCCATTGATTACCTCTTTGTCCTCTACCTGCGCTTTGTTGTCTGGCAATTACTACTGTTCCTGATGGTGCGCCATTTTGTAGTAATTCCCACAAGGTTTTATTGGTGGAGTTTACGGAGTTATAAATGTGTAATGAAAAGGGTAAGTAAGGCTGTTGACGAGCAATCTTTAAAGCTATTTCAATTTTTTCTTGGTCGAGTCTCACAGGATTTAGCACGGATTTACGCTGTTAAGTTTAGCTGAAAATTGGGAATTCAAGTAATTTACTAAATTATGATGAATAATATTCAAGTAAATAGTTATTCACATGAGATTATTTCAATATTTTTCGCGATTATTTAACTTTGCCTTCTCGTAAAGAAGCGCGAACGGGGTAAAGGTTAAGGTGGGATAAATGTCTATGCAGTTTCACAAAGAATTGATATTAGGCATATCACATAACTAAATTTTTGCTACTAATAAACTATGCCAATTTGTCGGGATGGAGTTTTCCCACCCTGACGAATTATATAATAGCTTGGTTTATAACTACCTTAGTGCTAGTAATTTGGAAATAGCAGGTAATATAGTTCGATATTCTGACAGTTGTTGACTATCGATTGGTCGCTGGACGATTGTCCCAATTAAAATTTTGATAGCAGTATTTGCCTTTCGTTTCCAGCTTGCATCGCCAATCTTTTTACTGGTAGATATTAATATTATTAGCTGATATCTGGCTTCAATAATATCTTCGGGATTTAATTTTTTATCACTTTCGATTAATGTATGTAATCTAATTAATAAATCAGTCAAATTAGGCTGATTTTCTAATGTTTCTGTAATTTGATTAACTGGTAATTGATGGATAGCGTCAAGCACGTCGGAGGATGAGATAATTTGTGAGTTTCTCATCTGAGTCTCAATTTCAGCTATTAGTTGCTTTGCTCCTGTTAACATCATGGTAAGATGTTGAACTTTTTCTTCGAGAGTTGGAGAAGTTATTAAAATATTGTTTTCTACATACTTTTCTATATAGTTTGCTCTATTACTTTTGTTCTCAATTTGCTTATCCAACTCTTTATTGTCTGTCTTTCCGTCAATAATTTGTGTTTCTTCTGCTTGATAATTTTGCTGTTTCACTGTTTTTATATAATCAATAACTTGTTGGTAAAGGCTATCTAAATCAACTTCTAACTGTTGCAAAATCCGGATTGATATACCTATGCGATTAGAATTTGTATTGGTTTGATGAATAAAATCACTAATCAAACCCAGCAGCAAATGCTCGGTATCAATTTCTTTTTGCCCGAATTGGTCAGCTTGTTTGCGAGCATTGACTAAAACTCTTTTTGTCCGGGAAGTAAAAGGTATTTCTTCCCCAACTAATCCAGAACCTCGACCAATAATTTTATCGACTTCTGTACGAACTTTAGTTGCATTAACACCCATTGATTTTAGTATTTTGCTGGCAATTCCTTGTGTTTCTTCAACCAATCCTAAAAGTAAATTTTCAGTGCCAATAAAGTGATGATTTAAAACACGAGCTTCTTCATTTGCCAAATGTATTACTTGATTTGCCTCTTGACTAAAATCATCGAACATAAACCTCCCTGAAATTGCTGAATTAAATAGTAACTTTTGTTGTCTTCTAATTAAGTACTAATGCCTGAATTTATTTTTTTGTAAGCAGGTATATCTTTTTTAGAGTTTGGCAAGTAAAAAGTCAAGGCAAATAGTTAATTTTTATACTATTTTTGGTAATGATTTGACTATATATTTATGAGTTTTTGTTGAATTTAAATTTGTTAAGAAATCCCAATAATTAATATTAGTTTACATAGAAAGTAAAAACTAAAAATTAGTCTTATAAAAGTCAAATTTTGTAATTTTGAATGCAAAATTTCCTCAAAAATCTCCTCAAAATACTCTTTTCTCGCAAAGTAAATGTCATCAGAAGAATTGAATAAAAATTAATAATTGCAAAATTGGTAAGAAATCCTAAATAAACAGTAGGGTAAATTTCGTTTGTGTGTGATATACCCAACATAGGGGAACTCGATTCCCCATCACCAGAGTGTATATCTAGGAGGTACGTACTAATGGTAACGATCGCAAGAAAAGTTTTTTCTCAATCCTCCAAAGAACAAGCTTTCATCCTCTGGTTTGATGAGGTTGGTATCAAAGATATATCCTTAGTGGGAGGTAAAAATGCCTCGCTAGGTGAAATGATTCAACAACTCAAACCGCAGGGTGTAAATGTACCGTTAGGTTTTGCCACAACAGCTTGTGCATATCGGTATTTTATTGAGTCAGCCGGAATTGAAGAACAACTCCGTAAACTCTTTTACGACTTAAATGTGGAAGATGTGAGTAATTTAAAACAACGGGGAGAAAAAGCTAGGGAATTATTGATAAATACCCCATTTCCCCAAGACTTACAGGATGCGATCGCATTTTCTTATCAACAATTGTGCGAGCTATACAATCAAAATACTGATGTTGCTGTACGTTCCTCTGCCACTGCTGAAGATTTACCAGATGCGAGCTTTGCTGGACAGCAAGAAAGTTACCTAAATATTACGGGAATCGAAGCAGTTTTAGATGCAACTCATCGCTGTTTTGCTTCCCTATTTACCGACCGTGCCATATCCTACCGCGAAACCAAAGGTTTTGACCATTTTGATATTGCTTTGACTGTGGGAATTCAAAAAATGGTGCGTTCCGATTTAGCGACATCGGGGGTAATGTTCTCGATTGAAACGGAAACGGGATTCCCAAATGCCGCATTAATTAGTGCTGCTTACGGATTAGGTGAAAACGTTGTTCAAGGTATAGTTAATCCTGATGAATATTACGTATTTAAACCGACATTAAAAGCGGGATTCCGTCCGATTATCGATCGAAAATTGGGCAGTAAAGCTTTGAAAATGGTCTATGAAACTGGTTCGATTGCGACTAAGAATGTTGAAGTCGAAATGAGCGATCGCAATAAGTTTGCCCTGAACTGTGACGAAATTTTACAACTAGCAAATTGGGCATGTTTAATTGAAGACCATTATTCCCAGGTGAATGGTTATTTTACCCCGATGGATATTGAATGGGCGAAAGATGGGATTACTAATGAGCTTTTTATCGTGCAAGCACGTCCAGAAACCGTACAATCGCAGAAATTTGGCAATGTGTTGCAGAGCTATAAATTTTTAGAAAAATTTACAGAATCGAAACAGGAAAGCGATACTCTTACCCTGCGGGAAGCTAACGCAACAGAGTCGTTTCACGATCGCGTTTCTAGAAAACCCCTTGTAGTTGGACGGGCAGTTGGTGAAGCGATCGCCCAGGGAAAAGTTAGAATCATCGTTGATACGGAAAAAATTGGTGATTTCCAACCTGGTGAAGTGTTAGTTAGCGATCGTACCGATCCCGATTGGGAACCGATTATGAAAAAAGCTAGCGCTATAGTTACCAATTCGGGGGGAAGAGTTTGTCATGCGGCAATTATTGCCAGAGAATTGGGGGTTCCAGCAATTGTTGGCTGTGGAAATGCAACGGAAATCTTAAAAAATGGTGAAGAGGTGACGGTTTCCTGTGCAGAAGGTGAAGAAGGACGGGTTTATCGGGGATTGTTACCGTTTGAAATTGAAGAAGTACCCCTAGATAATTTACCCCGTACCCGTACCCAAATTTTGATGAATGTGGGGAATCCCCAAGAAGCGTTTAAATTAGCCGCAATTCCCAATGATGGAGTCGGATTAGCACGAACTGAGTTTATCATTGCCGATCGCATTCAAACCCATCCAATGGCTTTATTACGGTTTAATGAGCTAAAGGATGAAGTCACAAAAGCGAAAATTGCCGAGATGACAGCAATGTATGACGATAAACCCCAGTATTTCATCGATAAACTCGCCCAAGGGATTGCGAGAATCGCCGCAGCATTTTATCCTAAACCTGTAATTGTCCGCATGTCGGATTTTAAGAGTAACGAATACGCAAATTTATTGGGTGGAAAACAATTTGAACCCGATGAAGAAAACCCGATGTTAGGTTGGCGAGGGGCAGCAAGATATTATGATAAAAATTATCGTCAAGCTTTTGCGCTGGAGTGTGAAGCAATTAAGCGGGTTCGTGATGAGATGGGTTTAGTTAACGTCATTGCCATGATTCCCTTTTGTCGTACCCCCGACGAAGGACGTTTGGTTTTGGCTGAAATGGCGAAAAATGGTTTACACCAGGGTAAACGAGGCTTACAGGTGTATGTGATGTGCGAATTACCCAATAATGTAATTATGGCTGAGGAATTTGCCGAAATTTTTGATGGTTTCTCGATTGGTTCCAATGACCTCACCCAATTAACATTAGGAATCGATCGCGATTCGGCTTTAGTGGCAAAATTATTTGATGAACGTAGCGAAGGTGTCAAACGGATGGTGAAAATGGTAATTCAAGCAGCAAAACAGAAAAATCGCAAAATCGGCATTTGCGGACAAGCACCAAGCGATTATCCAGAATTTGCCCAGTTTTTAGTCGAACAAGGAATTGACTCAATTAGCTTGAATCCTGATTCCGTTTTGAAGACAACACTCGCGATCGCACAAGTGGAAAATTTTAATAGTTAAGAATTAGGAGTGAGGCAACACTAATTGTAGGGGTGGGGTCTCCCCACCCTAACGAAGGATACGATTGATAGATAAATATATAGTTGGGATATTTTATTTTTTATAACTCCTAACCACTAACCACTAACCACTAACCATTAACCATTAACCATTAACCATTAACCATTAACTAATTTACCAATGACAAAAAAGTGGTTTAAAATTGGCTTAGTGGGTGTGTTTTTACTAGCACTCGCTCTACGTTTTTGGGGACTAGAGAGGTTTAATACCCTCGTCTTCGATGAAGTATATTATGCGAAGTTTGGTAATAATTATCTCACTGGTGTACCGTTTTTTGATGGTCATCCACCACTTGGCAAATTAATTATTGCTTTCGGAATTTGGATTGGTAAACACATACCTTGGTGGGATGATACAGTAAATGGGTTGACGGGAACTCTGATGTCACCCCTCGCTTACCGTTGGATTAATGCTTTTTTGGGTTCATTCATTCCCCTACTAATCGCTGGAATTGCCTATCAACTAAGTCATCGTCGCACTTTTAGTTTAATTGCTGGATTATTTGCTGCCTGCGATGGTATTTTCATCGTCGAAGCACGTTATGCCTTAATCAACCAATATATAGTTATCTTTGGTTTACTTGCCCATTTTCTCTTCCTTCTGGCACTCAACCACAAAAAATTACGTTACTTGTACTTAATCCTAGCAGGTGCAAGCTTCGGTGCTTCCATTGGAACTAAATGGAATGGTGTATTTTACCTTGCAGGTGCTTATGGTTTATGGATTATAGCTTGGTTAATTCGCTTTCTCCAAACCTCTAAATTTGCCTTTCGAGAACCTTCTTATCAACTAGTAGATCGAGTAGTAGATCGAGAGCAAACTCTTGTTGCTGATACACCTTTAAATCGGCAACAACTGCTATTTATGGTAAAAAATAAACAAAGGTACGAAGGACAAAACGAAAACAAACCCTCACCCCTACAAAATCTCACCCAGCTAAATATCTTCCAAATAATCGCATTCCTGGGAATTATTCCCGTCATTATCTACAGTATTATTTGGATTCCCCACCTCAAACTAGATACAAAATACGATTTTATCGAAGTCCACAAACAAATTTTTGGATTTCACGATCGCATGGGTGGAAATAATGCTAACGTCCATCCCTATTGTGCAGCTTGGTATAAATGGGCTTTAATGCTTAGACCAATGGCATATTACTACCAAACAGCCCAAAGCTTCAACGACCCCTTACCCGTGATGGGACCACCACTACCATCAGGCGCAGGCAAAGTAATTTATGATGTTCATGCAATGGGAAACCCCTTTTTGTGGTGGTTTGGAGTCATTGCATTAATTATTTTATCAGGAATGCTGCTATGGACTTTTATTGTTCCTTGCATTCAAAGAAAACGCTTATTTCTTCCAGAGAAAATCACTACAGAAACCTGGATTGCAATTTACTTAATCCTAAATTACGCAGTTAATTTATTACCCTGGGTCAAAGTGACAAGATGCGTATTTATCTACCACTATATGACCGGAGTCGTCTTTGCTTTTATTGCGATCGCATGGGTTGTTGACCAATGTTTGCATAGCTATCGATCGCTATTTCGCGCTACTGGTGTCACTGTCACGTTTCTGATTGTTGGTGGTTTAATTTGGTGGTTGCCGATTTATTTAGGTTTACCCCTAACCAATGAAGGTTATAGACCATTACGAATGTGGTTCAATTCCTGGATTTGACGAACCCCGCCTTATAAAGGCGAGGATTCTGTTCTAAGTAAATTGGATTGGGTTACAATGGTACGGTCAACCCGCCTACTAATATCCCAAATCCGCAACCTGACTGGGGTCGTCAAAGTCCCCTTACCGAGTTCAGCCAAATCAATGTTTAGTGTTCTCGCTACTTTGCGAAGTATATTGGCACAGCCGTTTAAA
>JAAUPE010000174.1 GCA_012034595.1 Calothrix sp. CSU_2_0
GTCAGAATATAGGAGTCAGAATATAGGGGTCAGAATATAGGAGTCAGAATATAGGGGTCAGAATATAGGAGTCAGAATATAGGAGTCAGGATATGGGTATCAAGAATTTTTAATGTTATTTTTTGTGCGTAGGTAATTAATTAGTATTTTAAAAGAAAAAAATCAATGTTTTTAGGATTGATGCAAATGGCATAATATACTCCTGACTTCTGCCTTCCGCCTTTTATATTCTTTATCACAATCAACCAAAAAACAGGAGAGGGGAGTTGAAAAATCTGCAATTAGATAGTTGGCAAAACATAATTATTGGCGCAATATTATCAATACTGATACTTTTAGGTCTAAATTCCTTTATTATTATTAATCCGGGACAGGCAGGAGTAATCAGTATATTGGGAAAAGCCACAGATGGGGCATTTCTAGAAGGTATTCACCTCAAACCGCCATTTATCTCAGTAGTTGATGTCTACGATTTAACCGTGCAAAAATTTGAAGTTCCAGCAGAAAGCTCTACTAAAGACTTGCAAACGTTAACAGCGCGATTTGCAATAAACTTTCGTCTTGACCCGATGCAGGTAGTACAAGTACGCAGAACACAGGGTACATTAGAAAACATTGTTTCCAAAATAATTGCGCCGCAAACCCAAGAATCGTTTAAAATTGCAGCAGCCCGGAGAACTGTCGAAGAAGCAATTACCCGTCGTAGCGAACTCAAGGACGACTTTGATGCGGCATTGGGTCAAAGATTAGATAAGTATGGAATAATTGTCTCAGATACTAGCGTTATAGACCTAACGTTCTCTCCAGAATTTGCGAAAGCCGTTGAAGAAAAACAAATTGCCGAACAAAGGGCACAACGAGCAGTCTACATCGCACGGGAAGCCGAACAGGAAGCCCAAGCAGACATTAATCGTGCCAAAGGTAGATCGGAAGCTCAAAGACTTTTAGCTGAAACATTAAAAGCTCAAGGAGGACAGTTAGTATTGCAAAAAGAATCAATCGAAGCGTGGAGAAGCGGTGGTGCCCAAATGCCAAAAGTACTTATCGTTGGTAGCGATTCCAACAGTAATGTACCGTTTCTTTTTAACTTAGGTGATATGCAGAATTAATTCTGATACCTATTCTAATAGATTCTAACAAAGGGTCATAATAGCAAAGAAGAACCCTAAGATGATTTAGTAGAAATAATTTCCACTTAAAAAGCGAAATTCTCTGGCTTCTTTTGGATTTAGTATTTTAGAGAGTACCTCGTTTCAATAACACAGCAAACCCAGCCAATAATAAGCGGATTTATGACAAGCCAACAACCTCAAACCCAGACCAACCCCACGCTCCAAGACGCTAAAAAGATTCTGAATAAGTTCAATTGCGTTGATATTGCCCCTCCAATCAAAAGTTCAGAAAAAGCTTTAATCCGCAAAGCGTTAGTTGCAATTACTAGTATTTCAGATTACCAAATATTAGGAATTTGCGCTGATACTGCTGAGGAGGGTTTGATGGCGATGAAAACCTATTCACTGGCTTTGGGATATGAACCACCAAGCGATTTACCAGTGATGGAAGGACCAGTTTATATCAAGTTGAATGGTAAAAACGGTTTGTGCTATATCGATTCATATTTAGGACACCATCGTGGGGTATTAGTGTCTTGTCAGTCTTACCGTCAAGGTGGGGTGAATGAGATGTTCGGGCATTTACCCCTTGATTTGTTTGTGTAGATAATTGATTCTGATCGGGGCAACTTGATATGGTCAGGGCAACTTGATATGGTCAGGGCAAACAGCCGTTTGCCCCTACTCAATAAATATCAAACTCAACATTTATGCTATGAGTAAACGTGATATTCCCAAAAAGTCGCGATACGTCTTTGACGTTAAGCTCCGCTTATCGCAAAATCACAAGCAAAAGCACCAGTAAAAGTAAAACCGAAAAGTTAATATTAGTTGAAATAGGATTGTAATCGAAGAACGGGTGATATGATTCTTTCTGCGCGTGTAAATTAAAGAACTGTAGAGACACATTGATTTGTGTCCCCGTGCAGAGAGCTACTAGCTATTTATGCCTACTACTACTACCTGGAATCGTCATCATATCCTCTCCCTTGCGGACTTTACACCAATTGAATACGATACTGTTTTGAAAGCTGCTGCCAGTTTTCAGGAAGTGTTGTCACGACGGACAAAAAAAGTACCAGCTTTGCAAGGGCAGGTGGTAGCAAATCTTTTTTTTGAATCTTCGACACGCACGCGCAGCAGCTTCGAGCTAGCTGCCAAGCGTCTTTCAGCCGATACACTCAATTTTACTAGTGCCACTTCTTCGATGACGAAGGGAGAAACGATTCTCGATACGGCAAAAACTTACTTGGCGATGGGATGCGATATCATGGTGATTCGCCACAAAGAGGCTGGTGTTCCCCATGCGATCGCAGCCGAACTTGACAGATTAGGGGAACGTGTGAGTGTCCTCAATGCTGGAGATGGACAGCACGAACATCCATCCCAAGGACTGTTAGATTTATTTACAATTTGCACTCTCATCGATCCTGTTGAACCCCGACTCGAACTATTAAAAGGCAAAAAAATTGCGATCGTTGGTGATATTTTACATTCACGAGTCGCCCGTTCCAATATTTGGAGCCTCACAGCAAGCGGTGCTGAAGTACACCTGGCTGCTCCACCAACACTTTTACCCAAGTGGTTTGCTGATTTTGTCAATGATGGGGAAGCCAAAGAAATTGACCAAATTCAAAATCGTAAACTCTTTGTCCATTGGCATCTTGAACCCGCATTACGCGACGCTGATTTTGTGATGACGCTGCGTTTACAAAAAGAACGGATGACAGCAAATTTATTACCGAGTTTGCGAGAATACCATCAATTATTCGGCATTACTCGCTCACAACTCAGGCACTGTAAGCCAAATGTAAAAGTGCTGCATCCTGGACCTGTAAACCGTGGTGTCGAAATTAGCTCAGATTTAATGGATGACCCGGAATTTAGCTTGATTCAAGCTCAAGTTACTAGTGGTGTTGCTGTGCGAATGGCATTGTTGTATTTAATTGGTAGCGGCAAAGCTTTGGGGTAATTTAAAAAAAAGTAAGAAACGCAAAGCAGACGGTGTCGGTTTCCGTCCTCAAAGTTTTGTGTAAGGAAACCCCCTGACATATAAGCTTCTCTCCTCCTAACTTTATAAGAGTTTAAATTTTGTCAGGGATATCGGTAGGTTTGCTATCGGGTCAATCTATGCTTAATATAGAATTTTAGCAAATTCAAACTTTTTTATTCGCAACTTTGACATTACCTTGGCAAAACAACGACTCGATACGTTAATTGTAGATAAAAATCTCTGTACCTCTCGTGCTTTAGCGCAGCGTCTGATTCAAGCTGGAGAGGTGATGGTTAATGGTGCGGTAGTGGATAAAGCAGGGACGGAAATAGATGTAAATGCTGAAATTAAGATTAAAGTGCGATCGCGTTTTGTTTCTCGTGGTGGTGAAAAGTTAATGAAGGCTTTGGAATACTTTAGCATCAATGTTGAAGAACGTATATGTTTGGATGCTGGGATTTCGACAGGTGGGTTTACTGATTGTTTGTTACAAGCTGGGGCAAAGTTAGTTTACGGTGTTGATGTTGGATACGGACAAGTTGATTGGAAGTTACGAAATGACCCTAGAGTAATTTTACGCGAACGCACAAATATTAGACATCTTAAATCAACAGATTTATATAAAAAATCCTACCTCAGCAATGGAGAAATTGAAGGGGATATAGCTGATTTTATTGTTGTTGATGTTTCATTTATTTCTGTGACGAAAATACTAGCTGTATTGTGGCAGTTATCTCAAGAACCACGGGAAATGGTGTTACTCATCAAGCCACAATTTGAAGTGGGAAAAAATCGTGTTGGCAAAAAAGGTGTTGTACGCGACTCTAATGACCATGCTGATGCTATTTATCAAGTTTTAGAGGTTGCAAATCAAGTCGGATGGAAATATAAAGGTTTAACCTGGTCGCCAATTACTGGTCCTGCTGGCAATATAGAATATTTAATGTGGTTAGGAATGGAAAGTCAAATTTTAGCTCCAGAATTGGCAGCAATTAAGCATTTAACAAAATCTGCTGTAGATGAGTTGAAATAGTTAGGAGTTAGGAGTTAGAAGTTAGGAGTTAATAGTTAATAGTTAATAGTTAATGGTTAATAGTTACAAATTGGGAGTTATTAACCACTAACAACTAATAACTAACCACTAACCATTAATAATTAAACGTCGTAAAGCCGACATTCTGCTGCTTCTGGATGTAAGTAGCAATAATGGTCTAAGGAAGTTTTGATTTGTGTTGCTTGATTACGGTGCGATCGCTCTGCTTGTAGTTCTTCTACTATGTCCCAAGCTACTGCACATTCCTGGGATTGGTTTCCATTGACTTCGCAAGCTGAACGAGCTTCTACTACTGACTCTTGAATGACTTCCTCAAGGGTTTTCTTGCCTTCTTGGTAGGAGGTGACAGCAGCCTGGATTACATCTATAGTTTTTGGCATGATGTTCTCACTTTTAATTATTGAGTAAAAATTGGTGCGATATGTCTTTGGTTTCTCTTGTGATGACATCTGCGGATATATCGCATTTAGCTTTTTCTGTTGATGATTTTAGTCTAAACAAAATAACACTTTTACTGGGTGGTAAAAACCGTCATTTTGAGTAGTAAAAACTAACTGAAAATATTCTTATGTTATTATGAATCTAAGTAAATATAAATTTTGCAGCAGTAGCTACAATTCAAGACTTTAAATGGTTATCTGGTGTATTTAAAATCTAATAACTTGAATAAGTTTTATCTATTGTTATGTATGAATTATCTATAAGTTGATAATTCGCCATTTGTGAAGTATTTAGCTTCCCATTGATAGCAAATATTTTTTATTTAGGTAAGTTTACTTATTCTTTAGCACAGATGTTTCAAGTTATTATTTGTTGTCAGGATGAGTAAAGAAGGTTTGTTTTAATTTATTCCTTCCAACTTCTTGTTTTTCATTTTCTCTTTCCTAATTCCTGTTGCAATCGGAATAAAATTGTATCTTTAGGAACCTGGGAAAGAATTTCTTGAATTACTGTACTTGCACCAAATTGCCCCCAAGTACAGCCTTTTTTCAGATAAACTTGGGCAGCTTTACCGACTGTATAAGCACCATAACCAGCAATTCCCGATTGCGCGATCGCACTTCCCACAAATCCTGTAATATTAGCTCCACCATCCCCAGTGACAACGGCAGCACTTTTACCTAACCCAAATATCAAACTTGTACCCAGTTCCCCCAGCAACAAGCTTCCAGAGCTAAATAAAATCGTTTGCAGAATCTTTGCTGCTTCATAACCCGTCATCGGCAAACCGTACAATCTTGCTAAGGAGCGAATTAAGGCTAAATCCGCGATCGCACCACTAATGACATCGAGTATGGCAATAGGATTTAAACCCACAGCTAATGCTTTATATTTTGCATATTGCCAAATTAACTCTTCCGCAGCTTCATCCCTCACCTCAATCGTTTTTTGAGCGATATTTTCTTCAGCTTCCCTTGCTTGCACTAAAGCATTCAGCGCTAATAATGACCTACCTTCACGGTTGAGAATATTGAGAATCACCTGTCTTAACTCGTCAACCTGTGGTGATAAAGTTTCCCACTCATAATCAACTTTGCCATCAGCATATTCAACCCGCACTTCCAATGGTGCAGGTTCAGCAGCTACCATGACAATTTCATCGGGTTGTAAAGGTTTCTCTAAAAGATTTCCCGCACCTAATTGCTGCAAATTTCTGTAAACAGCCTCTCTATCGGTGTCAGGATACAAATCCACTTTATTAAACACTAAAATTAATGGTTTTTGCGACTTCCGCAACTGCAATAAAGCTTGGTACTCAGTGCGTGTGATATCTCCGGATACCACAAACAAAATTAAATCAGCTTGTTGTGCTACATCCCGCGCCATTTGCGCTCTCATCTCACCCGCAATTTCATCTAGTCCAGGAGTATCAATTAGTTCAACTTGTACCTTTTGGCTGGGAGTCCAGCGTATGGAGCGGGGGTATTGTGTGACACCATTAAGTGGTCCAGTTTGGAGGATTTTTTGTCCGAGTAAGGCATTGAGTACGGCAGATTTTCCCCGACTCACTAAACCAAATGCTGCAATCCGAATCACATTATTGTCAAGTTTATTTAGAGTTGCATTCAGCATTTCTAATTCTGGTTTGACTAAACCTGCTAATTCGCTGTTGCTGGTTGATTGTCCGGGTTTACGTAGATTATTGTACCAAGATAAGGTTTGACGAAGGCTAGCACGGGCGCGATTTAGGTGAGTTTCTTGTTGATTATTCGACACAGGGATGGATTTGTAGAACTTTATTTATTTTAGATTGTGGATTTTGGATTTGCGAAAATTTGCTGATGTTGATTTGCGTTTTGCTCAACACAACAAATTGAAGTGATAAAATCGTCTAGATGCTGACAAAATAAGATTGTAGGTTTATTTCAATAACATGGATTTGCGTTGAAAATCGAGATTTTCAAGCATTTATGCTCCTTGATTTTATTTCAGAGGCTTAAAAGTCAATTGTAAAAGCTATCTTTCTTGCCCAGCAGGAGATATGAGCTATTTTATCGGCGTTTTAGCATAAAAAGTAATGAATAACCTAAATTATTTAGATAAGAGATTCTATGATTACACTCTTTATCATCACCATTAATGTTGTTGTTTATATCTTTATGGTGAAAGAAGGAGTGTCTTGGATAGCACCATCTCCCCAGGATTTGCTTGAGTGGGGAGCCAATCAGAAAAATATTATTCTTGAACAACGCGAATATATTCGACTGCTCAAAGCTTCTTTTATTCATATAGGTATAATTCATTTGTTTTTCAATATGTATTGCCTATCTTCTATCGGTTTATTAGCAGAAAGAATTCTAGGAAGTTTTTATTACCTTTTTGCGTATTTAGCATGTGCGATCGCAGCTAATTATGCTAGTGCTAGTTTTAATTTACCAGAGATGGTTAGTTCTGGTGCTTCTGGTGCAATTATGGGAATAGCTGGAACTGTTTTAGTCGCAACTTTAAGTATCGGTAGAAAGAATAAAATTGCTTCAAAGGTTTATCAATCTCTTTTTTCTTTTCTGGTCATAAATATTTCGATTGGTTTTTTAATTCCGATAATCGATAATGTTAACCATATTGGTGGTGCAATAACTGGTATAGTGATGGGAATTTTAGCAATCTTTTTAGGTGTTGTACGTCGAGATATATTTGAATAGATTTAGCTGGTACATGACAATAAGTAAATCAAATTTTTCACCTCCTTTATTACAGCAAATTCATTATGCAGAAGCAGGTATTAGAGATGTTGAATTATACGTCTTACGTCTTGATTTGATGCATCCGCTTGTGAATGGGAATAAATGGTTTAAGCTGAAATATAACTTAGAAGCTGCTAAACAAAATAACTTTAAGAAAATACTAACTTTTGGTGGAGCTTATTCTAATCATATATATGCAACTGCGGCAGCAGGAAATTTATTTGGATTGCAAACTATTGGGGTTATTCGTGGGGAGGAAAATTTACCTCTGAATCCAACATTGGATTTTGCAACTAAGCAAGGAATGCAACTTGTTTATGTCGATCGGCAAACTTATCGAAATCAGCGTCGAGAGGAATTACAAGAAGTTTTAAAAAACCACTTTGGTGAGAAGTTACAGAATAGAGTACAAACTTTGGAAGAGGATTTTTTTCTGATTCCCGAAGGTGGTGGTAATTTAAATGGTGTTAGAGGTTGTACAGAAATACTCTCTAATTCTCTAATCTCTGATTCTTGTATTTATAACTTTCTTCCCTTGTTAAGGGGGGGAAGGTGGGGTAATTTCGATATTATTTGTTTAGCTTGTGGAACTGGGACAACGTTAGCGGGAATTGCCCTTTCATTAAATGCGAAACAACGTTTAATTGGTTTTCCCGTACTTAAAGCAGGAGAATTTTTAAAGTCAGAAATCGAGGCTTTGTTAGCAGAATACTTAGCTTCAGATTTACCTGTACCAGGAGATAAAGGTATTTCTTGGGAATTAGTGTGTAATTATCATTTTGGCGGTTATGGAAAGGTAAATCAAGAGTTAATCGAGTTTAAAAACGAGTTTGAGAAAGTGCATAATATCCCACTTGATTATGTTTATACTGCCAAAATGGTTTATGGAGTAATAGATTTAATTAAACAGGGATATTTTGAAAATTGTCGTATATTGATAGTGCATACAGGTGGTTTGCAGGGAAATATAGGTATGGAACAAAGATTAGGTATTATTTGTAATTAATCTGAGCCTTTATTTGATGGGTAGAATTTACATTAATTTCGTTGACAAACCAATCAAAAAGTGAAAATTTGAGATAATATTTTTTTAATAGTTGTATCTACTACCCACTTTGTGATTATGTTATTCGACGATAATTACTTAATTAGACTTTCACAGGGACAATTGAAAATTTTAGAAAAGTGTCCACGTCAGTTTCAACATACTTTTTTAGAGCAACTTTATTCTCCCACAAATCCCCAAGATGAAGAAAAACAACTCTTGGGAAGCCATTTTCACTTGTTGATGCAGCAGCGAGAAATGGGTTTGCCGATTAATAGTTTTTTGGAAGCTGATACCCAATTACACAGTTGGATGATGGGATTTGCCGAAGTTGCACCGGAAGTATTAGCACCAGTGAGTAATGAATCTTTTAAAGAAAGCGAACAGTTCCGCACTTTACAAGTCGATGATTATTTATTGACAGTTATTTACGATTTGTTGATAGCAGATAATCACCAAGCACAAATTATTGATTGGAAAACTTACCCAAAACCACCTGACAAACGCTTTTTAGAAAAAAGCTGGCAAACACAACTTTATTTGTACATTTTGGCAGAAACTAGTCAGTATGCACCTGAAAATATTTCGATGACTTATTGGTTTGTACAACCAGAAGGTAAACCAGAAAATATTAAGTTTAGCTATAGTACTGCACAACACGAACAAACCAAAAAGCGATTAAATAAGTTATTGAGCAAATTAACGCAATGGTTAGCTGAGTATTATCAAGGTAGAGAATTACCGCAGGTTTCGGAAGGTAGTAAAGTGTGCGAATCTTGTCAGTTTGCTGTACGCTGCGATCGCACATACACATTCGTCGTCGATCGAGATTCTCCCCAGGATATTCCATCTTTAGAAGTGGATAGTATCCTACTCGATCTCGCTACGATCGCAGAAGTCAGTCTATAAGAAAAATTATCCGAGAATTTTTGATTGTCACCTGGATATTGAGTAAAATTTTATGCAGTTCGATGATAATGATGCGGTTTATGTCCGCGAATTGGGAATCGATGATATTGCCCCTATTTATCACTTGGGGGAAGAGTTATTTACGAATGAATTATATCCGTATTTATACAGAACTTGGGATGAATGGGAGGTAATTGGTCTTTATAATACCGATCCTGAATATTGCCTGGTTGCAGAGATTGATGGTGAACTTGCAGGGTTTATTTTGGGCACAATTATCACTAAAGCCTCTTTGACTTATGGTTATATATTGTGGTTGGGGGTAAATCCCAAATTTCAGCGTCGGGGTGTTGCTGATAAACTAGTTGATAAAGCGATCGCACGAATGATTGAGGATGGGGCAAGGTTTATGTTGGTGGATACGGATCCTGCCAATGTCCCAGCGATAAAGTTTTTTAACCGTAAGGGTTTTGGGAATACTCGCGAACATGTGTTTTTATCGATGAATCTCAGTCAACACGAGCATTACGGGAGATTAATCGAGTACGAATACCAAAAAGCTGAACGTGCTGGTTATCGTCGTTTTACTCAGCGCAGTCGTCGCAGTCCAAATATTCGTGCGGGAAAAGCTGATGCAGCTGCAAATGAGGTTATTCTCAATCCGCTTGTTAATGAATCATCTAACCCTGATGAATGAAGGTTAGTTTTGCGTGTAATCATAGGTATGAGTTTACCTCATGCGGAGGCGCGGGGAGAACTGACTGAGGTCTATTATTCATCTTCAAACAATGCATCTAAATCACGATATCCACTTACTACCCGTGCAATTTCAATTCCACTTTCGATTTGACGATAAAAAATTAAGTACTCATCCGCAGGGAAACTTCGTAGCGAGGGAGAAAGTTCATCGCGTTTGCGTCCAATGTTAGGGAATTGTGCCAAGATATCAAACTTTGAGGTGATGACATTTAGGAATTTATCGGCAGCATCAGGATTTTTTTCAAATAAATAATCATTGATTTGCTCTAAATCTTGAGATGCTTTTGGTGATACAAAATATATCATTACTATGCTTGAGCCTTTCTCATCACTTGATTTTTCTGACGTAACTGCTCGATTATTTCCTTACCGTTTAGTCGTTCCCCACGTTCTAACTGTTCAACCCCAACAGCAATTTCTTTTTTTAACTCTTCAAATCTCCCTTTATAAATTATTTCCCGTTCTTCTAAAAGTTTAATTCCTGCCAAAATTACTTCTTCTGCGGTTGCATATTTTCCACTTTCTAGCTGTGTGTGGATAAATTGCTCTATTTCTGGTGTCAATGACAAATTCATCTGCTTTTCTCCCATTTCTGCTTGTTACCATTGTAAATGATGGGAAGTAATGGATGAGGATTGTGCTGAAATGCTTTCACTTTCCCGCAGGGTAGGACGATCGCACTTTTCCACTGGTAATTTATCGCTACTACAATTTATCTCGATTTGAAAAATGATTGTGACAGATGCAGTTGTGAACAACTTATGCAGTAACTAAGCTGTTCCGCATTTAAATCATATAATCTAAATTATTCTAATTCTTGTGGGGTGGGCATCCCTGCCTGCCTTAATATATGATTTATGTGCTTTTTAGCTTATTTCACAATCCAAAATCCAAAGTCCAAAATCTAAAATCCAAAATGGGATTAACTAGCAATACGAACATGTGTATTATTAAATTATTAATTTGATAAATATTTATTTTTAATATTTTCGATGCAATATGGAACAACAATGGAATTTAGTTGCAGCAGAACAACCTCCTGAGTGGTTTCAGGAAGCTGTGAAACGTCACACTCCCAATTCCAGGGGGTATTTTGCCGCACAGTTGTTATGGCAGCGTGGTGTTCGTAATCCTGCACAACTTGAAGCTTTTATTAATCCCAAAATATATCAACCTGCGATCGCATTAGAGTTTGGGCAAGAAATGCAGTTAGCTGTGGCAAGGTTGCAAGCTGCGAGATCGAATCGGGAAAAGGTGGCAATTTGGGGTGATTTTGATGCTGATGGGATTACTTCGACATCTGTACTTTGGGATGGTTTGGGGCAGTTTTTTCCCCAAAATACCAGGTTGAGTTATTACATTCCCAATCGAATGACGGAATCCCACGGGCTGAATTTACGCGGAATTGATGATTTAGCAAAACTGGGATGTAAGCTCATAGTTACTTGCGATACGGGTAGTACTAATATCGAGGAAATTATTTATGCGAGCAAACTTGGTATTGATGTTATTGTCACCGACCATCACACATTACCATCAGTTAGACCTCCCGTTGCGGCAATCATTAATCCCCGCTATTTAGCTAAGGAACATCCTTTGTATCATTTGAGCGGGGTAGCGGTAGCTTACAAGCTTGTGGAAGCGCTTTACGAAGCTTTGCCGAGTATTCCCCAACAACCACTTGAAGATTTGCTCGATTTGGTTGCTGTTGGTTTAATTGCAGACTTGGTACAACTGAGTGGAGATTGTCGTTATTTAGCGCAGCGTGGAATTCAACGTTTGCAAACAGATTTTCAACAACCCC
Organism: Calothrix sp. CSU_2_0; assembly: GCA_012034595.1. GTDB lineage: Bacteria > Cyanobacteriota > Cyanobacteriia > Cyanobacteriales > Nostocaceae > Brunnivagina. The sequence continues at coordinate 11,862 of JAAUPE010000174.1, forward strand.
CGGCATTGCGTCGTCGTCCAGGATTAGGAAGACTATTAGAATTGTGCCAGAAAAGTGGCGATCGCCCAACTGATATTTCCTTTGGTTTGGGACCACGAATTAATGCGGTGAGTCGTATTCAAGGCGACGCAAGATTCTGTGTGGAATTACTGACTAGCCGCAACCTGGAGCTAGTTCATCAACTAGCGGAGGAAGCCGAGCTTGCGAATTCACGACGTAAGTCGTTGCAAAAGGATATCGCTCAACAGGTGAATTCCAAGCTTTCGCAACTCGATTTATCTACCACTAGCGTCATAGTTTTGGAAGACCCCCAATGGTCGCCTGGGGTTTTAGGGTTAGTTGCGGGGCAAGTAGCACAGGAGACAGGTAGACCGACAATTCTTTTAAGTACGGAACAACCTCTGGGGGAAAAGGAAGGGGAGGAAATGGAGTTTTCTTTATCTCCCCCTGCTCCCCTGTTTGCTCGTGGTTCTGCTCGTTCGGTCAATTCTGTCGATTTATATCAATTGGTGAAAGAACAAGCGCATTTATTACATAGGTTTGGGGGACATCCGTTTGCTGCTGGTTTGAGTTTACCAGTGGAGAATATTCCCATTTTTACCCAGGCAATTAATCAACTTTTGCGTCGGACTTCTGGGGGTGTATCGCTTGTGCCGACTGTACAAGCGGATATTACGGTAAAGGTTGCAGACTTGGGTAAAGAATTATTCTTAGAGTTTAAATTGCTAGAACCTTGTGGAATGGGTAATCCTGCCCCGAAATTATTAATTCAAAATTGCTGGTTTGCGAATGCTTGGCATCGCAATCAACAAGATTCTCAAGGTAAAAAGATACAGTATATCAAGACCGAATTTGATATTTGCGATGAGTCAACAAAAAGTCCTTTTCCGGGGATTTGGTGGGGACATTATAAGGAAGAGTTACCAATTGGCAGATGTGATTGTATTGCGGAAATTGACTTTAATAGTTTTAAAAAACGCTATGAAATTCGTTTGATTGCGGTGCGTCCGGCTCAAGGTTTAATAGATATAGATGAAAATAATTTTGATGTCTTCAATAGCTGTTCTACAAGTAGTAAATTTGCCTTAGATTGGCGAAATTTATCGGAATTTCCACCACTTCCCGCTTCCAATTCCCCGCTTTCTGTGAATGAAATACCTACAAGTTGGGATGAAATCAGGATTTGGATGAAGCGATCGCGTTACCAAAAGAAACCCCTAGCTTTAGCTTGGAAAAAACCGGAACATCAACCACCACAGGAGATTTGGCGAAATCTAGCGGGATTGGTAAAATATCTGGCACGTACCAAACAAGCTGTTACCCGTTTACAATTACGGGAGAAAATTGGTGTTGGTGACCAAGCTTTACATTTAGGTTTAATAGCTCTGCGTTATTTGGGGATAAGAGCAACATTACGCAATGACACGGTAACGAATCCAGAGTATTGCTTTTTAGTTTTTATTGAAGATTTAGATTGCAAACCAAATTTTCCCCAAGCAGAATCTTCGCTGCAACAATTTTTTATAGCAGTCAAAGAAGAACAATTTCAACGCGATTACTTTACCACAGTTCCCCTATCAACAATTCTCGCAATGGCAGCAAGATAAAAAACACAGAGACGCGATGTATAGAATTTTTAAAGGTTAATTCGTTTGCCTGAAAATCTGCTGTAAAGCAACAAACATAAAACCAAAGAATTGCAAGAAAATTATTATTTTAAAGAAACTCCAACATTTCTTCCACTGTTAAATTAATATCGCTGGCAATTTGACGCAGCAATCTTGGTGAAATATCCCTTCCTTTGTGAAATGGAACAGTAGTTCCACGTCCATCTTCATGACGAAATTGTTTATGAGAACCCCTTTGACGTACCTCTACAAAACCTAATTGTTCCAGGATACGTAAAACTTATTGTGGTTTTAATACAGGAATATTACTCATGATTTATTGCAACACAATTTGCTGTGTACCTACAAACTGAGTAGTAAATATAGTATTATCATCTTCTAAAAGCATTTCAATCACTTCTCGAAGATTCTCCTGTAATTCATCTAATGTTTCCCCTTGAGAGTGCGCTCCTGAAAATCCAGGTATATAACCCACATACAGATTTGTTTCAGTATCTCGCTCGATGATAGCGGTAAAAATTTTCATTTTACTTAGGTTTTGTAGAATTATAATTAAATTGGATCGGTTACAAAATAAAGTTGAATAGCCTCACGAATATTTTCTAAAGCTTCTTCTTCAGTTTCTGGGTATGGTTCGAGAATTACTCACCATTTCATCATAAATATAATCCTTTTAATTTATGATTATAACTATTTTTAGCTATAAATGATTTTAAGTGAGAAGGAATAATATTTGCGATCGACAAATATTACATTTTATTAGACATAGGAGTGAAAATGATTGTAGAGACGT
>JAAUPE010000175.1 GCA_012034595.1 Calothrix sp. CSU_2_0
TGTCTAATATCGCACTAACTTTAGAGGGCAAAACCCAAAAACAAAAAAATCCTTATCCTCCTAATTCTTTGCCTTGGGCAACTTGGATTATCGCTCGACTTGGTGGTTGGTCTGGTTACAGTTCCCAGAAACCTCCTGGAATTACTACTTTGGTTCGCGGACTTTACCAGTTTGAATCCACCTTTTTCGGCTGGAAACTTGCTCTGGGTCTACTTGTGTGTACACCGTAGGGTGTATCGGGGGGAATTGTGAATCCCGATGGGGGTTTGGATTGTGCCAATGCTGCGAGGGGAGCGATACTGATGCAGGAAAGTAATATTAAAAACAGCTTTTGCATCCGAAGGCAGGAACCCATTGCTAATGTATGAGATATGTAAATTTTCTCTAAAAACAATTAATGTTTTTTAAATCATATAGCAATTTTAAGAGCGTGTTTATAAATAAAATTATGTCATTCTGAGGAACGTACGCGATCGCGTTGCCGCAAGGCTAGAATCTAGGTTTTGCGGCGTAGTCGAGAGAGGGTAGAGACGCAGTGGCTTCTGTAAGTACGCTAAAAGCGAACACTACGCTATCGCTACGTACCCCTTTCGGGGAAGCAAGCTACAGCATGACAAATCAAGCTTTTTGCCGTTGCTTTCATTCCCCGCTGCCGCAATAATTACAGTACCTTGAAATAGAGGATTTCGCGCGCTTGCCAATGCAGCTAGCTTATCAAACAGGCGAATGTTTGCTCGGTAGTTTTCTAGGGTTTTAGATGTAGCAAGATCAACTGGAAATCCCTTCGTCTTCATATAAAAATCGACTTCGCGTGGAAAATCGAAACCAAGAGACATGGAAATGACATGCGCTCCTTGGTCTAATGCCCATAAAATTGCTCGATAAATTTGCTCAGTCGTTCCACCGCCTTGCTCATCCAGCACTTTACCAATCAATGCACGTTCAATACCTGGCGCCACACTGAAGCGCAAACCATTAATCACCTGACCAAAAATCGTACCTGCACAATGAGTACCATGACCGTTCCCGTCCCCATTGCCCTCACCCGTAAAATCCTGTTGTATCAGTTTAACGCCTCGGAAAGCTTCATGGCTAGAATCTATGCCTGTATCCAGAACCGCCACGGTTACACTCTTCCCTGTATAAGGACTATTGACCGCACCCGTCACAGTAACTCCCCATGTCGCTCCAGTCTGATTAGAGGCTTCTACTTGCTCACTTGCTATTGGCTTGACTAACTTCACTGGCATGGACGGTGCAATACTCACGACTTCGGGGTCTCGTCGTAATTCAACTAAATCGCGTTTGTCGAGGGATTCGATATCAATTCGAGGTACTGAACCTTCTAGCACACGACGAGATTCAAGTGTTAGCGAGCGTCCTGAGAATGGCTCGCTTAAGTCTACGCGACTAGCGTCACGAAGGATAATATATTGACCTGTTTTCATGACTATTACTCCTTAATAATTGGGATTATTTGTATGTCAAAAAAATTGACACGAGGGAGGACAAATTAGCAGGAAAGGTTATCGCCAGGGGATACCCCTAACCGTTGGCAAAAATCCAGATAGACATTGATGCGATTTTGTGCTTTCTGTCTACCTTCTAGAGACGCATTGGCTCCACATTCGAGACCTCCGTTGATGATGGAGATTGTCATGCCAAAACCAGACTCCCGAATCGCGTTGTGGCAAGCGGGTTTAGGCGGTTGGGATGTCATCCAGAACCACAAGGCAGTCACAAAGGAAATCGCGCTGTCTGTAGAAACTAAATCAGGGTTATTGAGCAAATCGATACCCAGCGCCGTGCCACAGAGGGGTGTCAAGGTTAAGAGCGGATCGAACCATCACACCGTTGATTCTTCTGCAATTAGCATTATGTTTGGGTTAGCGTTTGCCAAAGACTTGTGTCCAGTAATGTTTGTATTGCAATCGACCTGGATCGTTCTCCAGATAGCTGTGACCGACACCAATTTCTGTATAGTCTGAACTAAGAATATTGTTGCGGTGTCCTGGGCTATTCATCCATTGATCCATTACAGCTTCTGGTGTAGGTCTTCCTGCTGCAATATTCTCTCCCACAAAGGAAGATGGATATCCTTCATCTCTGGCACGTTTAACGAAGTCACCATGCTCGAAGAAATCGCCATGTGCCATGTTTTGAGAATGTCCTTGTGCCGCTTTGAACAGTTGCTCATTCCATTGCAATGCTCTTAAACCATGTTTCGCACGTTCTTGATTGGTGAGTTCAATAACTTTTTGGACGAGATCCATCTGATTTTTCTCCTTGATTTTCAATAGTTTAATTACGATTGCCGATCAAACTAACGGGAATTTGGGACTATTTAGCTAGTTGCACTAATTTAAAAGCACACATTCAGGCTGCCGTGTTTCAAATTTGGGAGTGAGTTGTAAATCGAACTGAATCGGGACAATAACATTGGTTTGGATAGAGGGAATGCGATCGCGATTTATTCGCGATTTATTTGCGAGCAATGAAAAAAAGCTGGTTCGGGATGTAATAGAGAATAAATCCGCTTAATTTTCAATAGGGCTTGATTTTTAAGCTGCGATCGCACCAAAAAAGTTACTCTGAATTCCCAGATTTTTGAATCATGCAGTTCTTATTATGGAAAATTCCCAAAACAGTGTCCTTCGCGGTTGCAGCAATCACAATAACAATTGCCAATCGTTGGTCTGCATTGTGGGTAATAGCCCTCTGGGCAATGATTCCAAGAGACTGCACAGTTTCCTGTAAACCAGCTTCCATTCCATTTGCACGAACACAGGTTTTCGCTTGGCTTGATTCCACTATTTGTGGCATACCTAGCATGGCTGTTACCTCTTTGAACGGGTGCTACTTGAATTGGAAGTTTCATCATTACTTCTCCTAATTTTTTCAGGTTTGATTGGTGGTTTCAAGCGTTAGCCATCCTGAATGGAAAGGTAGGAATTAGAATGGTGCGTTATGGGAGTAACGCACCCTACGAAAGTTCAGCGATCGCCCTACAAGAGGGGCGATCGCACTATGAGGCTATCAATCTAGGCACGACATGCAACTGGTAGCCCCTAAAGCAGCCAAGCACCCGGCACAAGCTGTTCCAAGTGATGCGGCACAAATACCACCGCAAGCTACAAGTGCAGCAGAACATCCTATTGCCGTCCACGTTGAGCATCCTGATGGAGTAATGCCATTGCCTGATGCATTTATACGATCGGCAGTACTCACATTTCGCATAACAGGTTGGGCTTGAATTGGAATTTTCATGGTCGTTTCTCCTTGTTTTCGCATTGAGTGTTAGTTCTGCGAGGTGCGATCGAGAAAATCTCTCCCTCACAGGTCAAATAGTCAAATAGTGTCTTCTAACTTGCAGACACAGATGGGGAGAATGGAATTACAATTCACTCTCCCATCATTTTTACAACAGAGATTGCACTACACTAATGCCGTTATGATAAGCACTTCACACACTGCCCTGACCCAGCCTGTATTAGGCACTGCACTGGATTTGAGCTTGTCACGCACGAAGCAAGAGCGCCAGCACATGATGTGATGCATTCCCAACTGATTGATGGATTAACCCCATCACTACCCTTAATTTTGGTTGTACTCACATTTCGTATAACAGGTTGGGCTTGAATTGGAAGTTTCACGATTGTTTCTCCTTGGTTTTGAGTGTTCGTTCTGCGAGGTGCGATCGAGAAAATCTCTCCCTCACAGATCGAGTCGCGTCTTACTTGTTGCAGACACACAAGGATGGACATTTCACCCCAGGGGTTGCACAACAGATGTCGCATTGCAACTTGAGGTTTCGTTGTATCTCGCTGTTTTGTTGTACACCGCTTTGTGAGGGATTAACCCCTGCTGTTATGTCTAAAACTTTCACCGTGCTGAAGTTTCTAATTGTCGGTGGTGCTTGTATGGGTAGTCGCATGATTGATTTTTCCTCCTAATTAAAGTAATAAAGTTTTGTTAGCTAGCGATCGACCAGGAACGCAATCTACCGATCGTAACTGGAATTACCTCGCTGACATCGACCGTGAATCGATAGATTCTTCCCGAACTGCGGTTATCTTGTAGGTTAAAGAACTGTAGCTTCACGTCGTAGCAATCGGCATCAGGGCGACAAATAGGACTCTTTTCTACTGTAATATTTTGTAGTCCAAGGTTACGCCTTGCGGCATCAACCATCACTTCTGTTACTTGGAAGGCATTGGTTGCCGAGAAGTTGAGCGCTCGTTCCTGTGGAGTAACGCCCAGGTTCCGGTAGTCGTAGTAGATACGTACGAGATACTCTTCAAGCTTAAGTCTTATCTCGTCTGCTGTTACATCCTCTTGTGATGCTGTTGATGTATCTGGCGTTGACAGGTTGATTAAAGCTGGAGTTGTCCAACTGTCCATGCCTCGCACTTGTGGGATAATGGCGGGAACGGTTTGACCGGACATCAACCGAATGCTACCTCCGATATGCCCTGGAATCGAGACACGCTCAATACGTCCGGTATTTATATCTGCCCAAAATTCGCGCAGTTGATCGTAAGTGACATTGGCATAGGGACCCACAGGGACGATCGCATAGATTGGTGTAGCATCCAGATGTAAAGTCCAAATTAGTGATTGCGCTTCCCAAGGGTTCTGAGCGAGATAGTTCAACATAATTGTATTATTCAAAGTTTCATTATCCGGCACCGGTATGGCTTGGATAAAAGAATCTCGACGACTTTCCGTACCAAAGTCGATTCCCAGTTGACCTAGGGCATAAACTATCTGTGGAGGACTGCTGTTGCCTTTGCAGCCACAATCTCCATCTGCTCCGGATGGGGTGATAGATGGAACTTTTGTGTTGCTAGTCTGAATAACCATCATCGGGTTTTCTCCAATTGACATAACATTTGGTATGGATATTGCTCCATTTGCTTCCGCAGGCTGCACATCAATCGCAGCCGAATTAATAACTGGTTGTGACAAATCAAATTCAATAACCTCACTTGGTTGGAGTTGTGCGATCGCATTGTCAGCTTCACTCGATTGCATGGAGATTTCCTCTAGTTTGTGGTTTGTCATTGGTTTAAGTTCTCCTTTGGTAATAAGGTTATATGCTCCAGAAATATTCAGAGTTCCAACTAGACAGCGACGGCTATCTGAACCCTTTGGTTGGTTGCAAGGCAAGGTGCTCTGGAGAATGGCATCACGGATAGCATGGGGATTGGGCTTTTCTCCTCGTTGTAATTGAATTCCGAGCAACAGAGCAACAATGCCCGAAACAATGGGAGTTGCAAAGCTAGTACCTGTTTTAGCTGCCGTTCCACCGCCAGGAACAGCACCCAAAATGTTTTCACCGAGAGCGAGAATCCCTTGGTTTTGGTAAGCTTCACCCCAATTACTAAATCCTATCGGGTTTCCTTGGGCATCCATTGCCCCCACCGCTAGTACCGACTCAAGAGCAGCCGGAATATGCAAACAATCACAGCCATCATTACCTGCCGCAGCTACGATTAGAACGTTATTTTCTTGACACAAACGGACGGCATTAGCCAATAATCTGTCGGGTTCAGCCGATGCAGCCAACTGACCACCGCTAATGTTGATGACATTGGCTCCCCGCTCAACTGCTTGGGTAATTGCCCTTGCCAGGTCTACCTGGGAACAAGGGGCAAGCCCTTCTTTCCCATCAGCAAACACGGGTACAATTAAGCCTCGACAATTAGGTGCAATACCACGAACAGGGCTGCTGTGTTGACCAAAGATAACGCTGGCGACATGGGTTCCGTGCTGAGATGCAAACCCTCGATCGACAACACCAGAAACCAAGGTTGGGAGCAGAGTTAGATTCGCTCCGTTAAAGCAGGGGTGAGATTGGTCAACGGGTCCATCAAGTACGGCAATACATATGCTAGGGTCGCCACCAAATTTTTCATAGGCAGAATTATTTATGTCAATCTCTAACACCGTTGCGATTCCTTATCATTATTAGTGTTTGATAATCGAGGATATTTCGCAAAGCAAATCCAAACTATAGAGTTTTTTAGGAAATGCAAGGTGAGCGCTTGTTTGCTAATCTCTTCGCTCTTTCTTAATACCAATACTATTCTTTATTAATTGGTTATACATATGACCTTTTCTGCATGTTTGTGTGCAGTATTCATACTTAGAGAGTGCATGAATGCGATCGCACTATTGCAGAAAACTGTATGTACTATTTTTATCATGTGTGCAATATTTCCTTTAATTACAAGCCCGACTTAAGAGCGATCGCCCATCAGGTAATCGATATAATCCTTGTGCTTCAATTATTGCGTCGCCTTTTTTACAGTATGTATAGACAGAAATGAAGAAGGGTAGTTTTCGTAGCTTCCCGTAAGCAAAAAAATAGTTGTACAATTGAGGTGATATTGTTTTACAACCGCGTAAATATGGAACAATTAATAGTTCGAGTGGCTGATAAGGAAAAAGCAGAGATGCTATCCAAGATTCTTTCTGCTTTGGATTTCGTTAGTTATGTAGAAGTAATGGAAGACAAGACGACTATATCTAATAATGAGAAAGATTTTTTTGCTTTGGCAGGGCTGTGGGAAAATAGAAATATGACTACTGAGTCGATTCGTCAAGAAGCATGGCGAGAAGATGTTAAATGATTTTATGTGATACAAATATTCTTATAGAGTTTTATAAGAATAATTATAAGGTTATCTATGAACTGCGTCGTATTGGGCTAGATCGGTTAGCTGTTAGCGCCATTACTCAAGCGGAATTATATTATGGTGCTATTAATAAGATCGAATTGAAGAAAATTAATAAACATCTAGGATTGCTTAATTTTTTCTCTATTGATGTTATGATATCTGCTCAATTCATTGAATTGATGGAAACTTACTTTCTAAGTCTTAAATTAAGTATCCCCGATGCTTTAATTGCTTCAACTGCATTGGTTTACAATCTTGATTTATATACTTTGAACATTAAAGATTTTCACTTTATTGAAGGTTTGAATTTGCATGAGCCTCCCGTCAATTAGACACCTTATTGTTCAGAAAACTGGATATTGAAAAACTTTTACGATCGCGGCAATATTTCCTTTAATTACAAGCTCGACTCAAGAGCGATCGCCCATCCGATAATTTATATAATCCTTGTGCTTCAATGATAGGGTCGCCTTTTTTCCAAGGACGTGATGTTGGTTCAACATTACGCACATCGCCAGTTGAATAGACAGAAATTAATACGTCTCCCGGACTATTGCGTAAAGCACCAGAACCTGTAATAGTAAATGAGTTTTCTTGTCGCTGGTTGCCCCGTGCAATGCAACTATTGGCAATCAGTGCGTTAGTATCAATTGCGTTTGGGGATAATTGGGTGAAGCTGTTTTGAAGGGAACTGTTGTCGGGTTGATTGAGATTGATTACACCCGAAATTCCTTGTTCGGAAGTGGCAGTAATATCACTTTGATCGGTTGGTTTGGAACGGGACTCGATACCGAAGATAGCTTGGGCGTTGATTTGGATGTTTCCACCATTTCCAGTAAATGCATTGGCGCTAATGTCGCTATTTTCGTTGGGAATTGCCACGATGAATTTGCCATCAAAGTTGATGTTGCCACCATCACCCCCTGCCTGAGTCGTTCCAGCCGTGGTAGAAATAGAGCTACCCTGGCGCAACAGCAAGATATCTCCCACTTTCAGCGTTATATTCCCACCCTGACTTACTGTAGTTGCAGCATTGATTTGTGATTTATTACTGAGAATGATTGAACGTGCCTGCACTGTGATATTGCCTGCATTTCCTGAACCTAGACTTTGTGCGCTAATTTCACTACTATCCTCAGCTAACAGCCGACCCGTATTGATTGTTAAGTTACCTGCGTCTCCAGAACCTTGAGTTGCTGTGAAAATGAATCCTGTTTTTATCAACTCTACAGAATCAGAGGCATTAATCGTTAGATTACCACCTTTTCCAGATACTGAGAAAACCTTTCCATCTTCGGATACAATCAGTGATTCCGTGGATAAAGCTCCTCTACCCCTGACGATTAGGTTTCTAGTATTGACGGTTAGATTTCCTGCCTGCCCTGTATTGCCTGTATAACTACCCAAGAAGCTAGAGCCACCAGTGCCGCTATCTCGACCTGCTACCTCGACAGATTCGGAGGCATTCACAGTTAATTGACCTGCTGAACCGTTGCCAAGTGCCTCTGATAGAATTTGTGCTCCATCTCGAATACTCAATCTTCGGGTCTCGATCGTCAGATCGCCAGCCTGACCATCACCTCGACTCGAAGTCGATATATTACCAAATGGGACAATTCCAATCACTTCCAAAGACTCAGAGGCATTCACGGTTAAGCCATTTCCCGATTTTGCTCCTTGGGTGGAAGCCGCAACTTGGGAACCGCCGTTGATGAAAACATTTTTGCCCCAAATCTGGATGGAACCGCCTCCTTCACCACTGGTATTGACTGTAGCGCCATTAGTTAGAGAAATATCGGCTCGATCAAGGGTCGCAGGAAAACTTAAGCGCAAACGGTTCTCATCCAGACTTAGCCCTACGCTTCCTATACCTGCAACTGCTCCCAATTCCACCTGACCCCCAACCGCGTTTACACCACCTCCTGCAAAATTTATCTCACCCCCTAACAGGAGCAAACTCTTACCATCTGGCACTTGTAGCCCTTTTCTACGCGGTTCTGCTAAAGGGGTAGTGGAACGATTGACAATCGGTGCAGCAGCGATTTGGTTGAACAAAAAAGCAGATGGATTAACCGTTAGTAAAGCCGGGGAATCGGTTACAGAAGCACTAAAGAAGCCTTGATTTCCAAACTGAATAGCAGTTGCTGTTGTTGCGACAAATGAGCCTTCAACATCCAGTCGGGCATTTGCTCCAAAGATAATACCACTTGGATTGAGTAGAAATAAATTGGCAGTACCACCCGATACACCTAATCTTCCTTCGATATTGGAAGAACTGCCCCCAGTCACTCGACTGATAATGTTTGTAATGTCGATTGGGTTTTGGAAGTAGAGGCTTTGCCCTTCAGCAATGTTGAAATCGCTGAAGCTGTGAAACAGATTAGTGCCGCGAATTGATCCACCCTGAATTTGCAGACGGAGAGAATCATTATCGCTGCTAAAATTCACTATGGAATTCTCAATGCCCAACGTATTGTCAGGTGTTACTTGGGCAAAGGTCGGGTGTTCAGAAATAGCAAAGGTGCTTACGAGGGCTAAAGAACTCAAGAGTTTTAGCCTCTGGGCTTTGCTGGTATTTCTTTGAAGCATAGAACCCACTGACTCAAAGGGACATACTAACGAAAAAATTACAGAATCACGCAAACAAGATGTTCACACAATATTGGCAATATTTACAGTTTAGAGTAGTGAAGAATATTGTTGCTGTCCCATTGACAAACTACTGACTGTTCAAGATTCACTTTGGCTGTATCGATGGAGAATTTCACTTCAAAGCTTTCACCCATTTTTTGGATAGATTGACTTAAAAGAGTCTCCATCTCAAACAATTTTGATGCAATATCTGTCCAAAATTTTTCCACAATCTCAGTATCTTGCTTTGATATTTCGCCGAAACTAAGAGATTCAGGCACAAATTCCAAAAGAATGGGACTTGGACTTAGATCACATATCATGATGCCATTTATCCTCTTACATACTAGTGGCGGTATTTCTGGTCTTGGTATTCTTGGCATCCCTGGTATTTCTGGTATTATAACTTCATTTTTTAGCTTCGCTTTTAAAACTCCTGATACCTGATATTGCTGGAATAATTGAGCTATCTCTGGCAGGATTGCAGAGAGCGCAGACTCAAATTCCGAGCTTACCTGTGTTGCGTTTTGAGAATCCATATTTTTCTCCTATGGGTGAGATGCATCTAAATAATGAAATTAAATTCGGAGTTTTACACAGAACTTGCTTGAGACGACGACGAGAATATAAACCTGCTCGACTCAATTACCAAAGCGAAGCGGTGGTTAGCAAGGTGCCAGATTTTGAGCGATTATTGATTTATTTTACTCAAAAGTATTTGTTGGTCAAATCATATCATCATCTATTGCAATGTAAATAGGTTGGCTCAAATAAACCTAACTATGTAACGAAATGTAAAAGGCTCGAAACCCTTGCGATTGCTTCACTTCACTTCGTTCCGCTCGCAATGACATAGTTATAAATTTTCCTACCCACCTACTTAAACACATTGATAAGTATTTAAAAAGAGGTAATCAGAATATAAATCAGGATATTTTATCTAAAGCAATAATTTCTAAACTGAGTTTTTGACATTTACATGCTTGATGTATAAATAATTTATTTTGATAAAATAAAAATCCATGATATTTCTTATGCTTCTGTTTTTTCTGGGTTATGAAATATCCGAATTAGGCTATTATGCAAGAAATAGCAGTATATAGTTTTCTTTTGTATACACGATTAAGAATAACTTTTATACCGAGATATTTCAGTATTAAGATGAAAAATAGATATTATTGCAAAATATTAATTTATTTTCTGCAACAGAACCAAATATGTATGAAATTGAGAACCCTTTATAAGCGAATAATTTATTTTTCGAGTCAGCAATACCAAAAACTAAATAGTCATCAAGTTATTAAATTATTATTTTTCCTAACCCTCGTAATTTGTTTATTATTTGGACAGGTTGTAACGGCACAAACACCAAATACAAATGCACTAGTTGAGCAAGGAATTAAAGAGTATAATGCTGGTAATTTTTTCAATGCGATCGCATATTGGCAAAAAGCACTAAATCAGTATAAAAATAATCCCTCAGCTACGGGGGTTGTGAATGAAAATCTGGCGCGTGCTTACCAAGAAGTAGGAGAAAATAAAGATGCGATCGCATCCCTAGAAAAAGCAATTAGTGACTATGGTGCGGTGGAGAATATCCAGCAAGTTGGACGGATGAAATCAGAATTAGCTCAAGTTTACAGCAATTTGGGACAACCTCGCAAAGCGATCGCGCTTTTGTGTCGTCAACTGGTAGATAAGTCGAAAAGTCCAGCCAGTCAGGATATAAAATGCACTCCAGACAGTGCCGAACAAATTGCTATCAAATCCAACGATAAACGTGGTCAGGTTGCAGCTTTGGGGATTCTTGGTGAAGCATATCGCTTAATTGGTAGTTATGACCAAGCAATTAAATATTTAGACGCAGCGCAGCAAGTGACTTCAAAATATCAATTTTTGGTGTTCAATAGTTTGGGTAATGCTCACAAAAGTCGTGGTCAATTGCGAGAGTTACAAGCTGATTCGGCAAATAAGGCTGGTATTTCTAGTAAAGAACAAGAATTGACGCAAAAATCTCTCGATGACTATAACAGAGCTTACCAATATTTTCAGGATAGTATAAAATTCGCCCGCAATCAAAAGCAAGCTTTGGCGGAAATGCGGGGATTATTAAATTTAATTCAGTTAGTTTCCGAGACAAATAAGAGCAAATTTATTAGTGATGAGGAGTTTAACGAAATTCTTCAGGATGCTTTAAAAGTTGTCGAAGGTTTGCCAGATTCAGCGACAAAAGTCTATGGAGAAATTGATTTAGCATACTTACAGCGCAATGGGAAAAGAAGCTCACCTTTTACTTACTGTCCAAATCAGCTAGTTTTATCTGGTAATAATAAAGTATTAAATTTACTAGAAAACTCAGCATTAACAAGTAAGCGATTACAAGATAATCGCCTATTCTCTTATGCTAACGGTGCTTTGGCACATTTCTGGGAATGTCAGAAAGATAATGAAAAAGCATTAAAATATACTCAGTATGCAATCATCGCCGCAGATAACAAGCTGAGTGCAAAAGACAGCTTGTATTTGTGGGAATGGCAAGCAGGAAGGATTTTAGATAAACAGAACCGCAAACAAGAAGCGATCGCATCCTATCAGCGAGCATTTGAGACTTTAGAAGATATCCGTCAAGATATTTTGACTGCGGAACGGGATGTACAGTTTGACTTCCGCGATGTCGTCCGTCCATTATACCAGACATTGGCACAGTCGCGGCTGGATTTGCTGGGAGTGGGGGCAATTACAGACGAACGACGTGTGAAAGAACTATCAAAAGTAGTCAATACCATAGATGCGTTGAAACTGGCAGAATTACAGAATTATTTTGGCAATGATTGCATATTGAGTGGGTTGAATCCCCAATTGGTGGGTGAACTCCTTGAAAATAATAATGTAGCGTTTCAGAATACTGGGTTTTTGAGTTCCATCATTTTAGACGACAAAACCGGGATATTATTGCAGTTACCCAATCAAGCAACCAAATTTAAGTGGATTGAAGACCGGAATCAACAAGGTACAACTAAAATAGTTAGCAGCGACACCTTAGAGAAAAAAATTGCCGAGTTTCGCAAAGGGCTAGTTAGCAAAGAAGAGATTAACTATGATACAACAATTGCGGCACAGCTTTATGATTGGATAATTCGCCCTTTTGCTGAAGATATCAAATCACAGAAAGTCAAAACCCTGGTATTTATTCAAGATGGGTTCCTGCGTAGTGTACCAATGGCAGCACTTTATGACAACCAACAAAAGAAATATTTAATTGAAACCTACGCAATTGCCACAACCCCCAGTTTACGACTTACCAAACCTAAATTACGTAATGGGAATACACAAAAGGCGTTAATTTTGGGTTTAACAAAGGAAGCTACAATTGATGGCAAGACTTTCGATGCACTTTCTGCTGTTCCCAATGAAGTCAAGACAGTTGGAAGTATATTCCCCAATCATACCCTCCTAATCGACGATAACTTTATCCCCGAAAGCTTCCAGCAAAAACTTGAGAAAAACTCATATTCCGTTGTCCACGTAGCTAGTCACGCTCAATTTGGCATTATTCCTGAAGACACCTTCATTGTCACAGGGAAAAACCAAAAACTTACCATCAACCAATTAGAAACATCTCTGCGAAACCTCAACAACAAATCAGATAGCGTCGAACTTCTCACATTAACAGCTTGTGAAACCGCAGTTGGGGATGACCGTGCCACACTAGGATTAGCCGGAGTTGCATTGCAAGTTGGGGTTAAAAGTGCGATCGCATCTTTGTGGAGTATCACCGATGAATCGACATCCGAGATAGTCAAAACATTTTATACTAACTATCGCAACAATGGCATGAGTATTGCCCAAGCTTTGCAAACAGCCCAAATTAGAATGATTAATGCGAAAAAATTACCGTCGTCTGAACGTATAAATATTAAGTATGACCATCCTGCATATTGGGCACCAATAATTGCGATCGGTAATTGGCTTTGAATATATTTAACTATACCAAAAACGGCTAGAAACTGGACTTGCGAAATCGTTATGATTATTCAATAATTCCAATCAATATTTGCATTAAAACATCTAAATCATCAGGTACACGATACAAAGTAATGTCTTGAGTAATCCGAAGATGTTGTTGTTCCAATAAACCAAAACGCCAAGTATCACCTACTGTAACTGCACCATAAAGAATATCTTGTTCTTCTGCTATTGCCAAAGCAATTAACTCTGCTGATAGTTGAGTAAAACCTCTTGACAAATCGTCGTTTTTAGCCTCAACTACCAGAAAATTTTTACCTTTTTCATCTGCATTCATATTTCGTAGTAAATAATCTAAATTACCTTTGAGTCGAGAATTTATCTGGAGAGGATATTCTAAACGCATTTGACACTTACAAAAACGCGCTAGTTCCGCAAGTACTGGTGCTACCATGATTTCTCGACGTGCAGTTTCACTCGATAAAGTTACCAGTGGCAACAACTCCTCGATTTGCTGACGTAATTCGGGTAAACGTTGTGGTATACGTGGAGAAGAGGGTAAAGTCATACGCGCACGTAAAAAGCTATAACCTAGTTCAGCTAAAATATCTTCTGTTTCATACGGTAACTCGAAGTAAGAACGAAAAGTGTACGTCTGTCCTTCTTGCAAAATTTTTGGTTTAGACATAATAAATCCGACATACAGCTAATAAGAAAGCGTCCTAACTGTTTTACGCAGTGAAGTCAACCTAGCCTAATTATAAGTAGGGTCTGCTGAAAAAGGCTACAAAACGAATCTAGATGCCACACAGCTTGAATAATGTTGGTTTTGGAGGTCAGCCAAGTAAAAAGTAAAAAGATAAAGGTAAAAAGAAAACCCCAGAGATAAATCTAGGGGCTTGAAACAAGGAATCTTTATCTTTCTCCATGAATCAATTCAGGGGCTTGTATCCGTTGAGATAAAGAT
>JAAUPE010000043.1 GCA_012034595.1 Calothrix sp. CSU_2_0
TGTCTAATATCGCACTAACTTTAGAGGGCAAAACCCAAAAACAAAAAAATCCTTATCCTCCTAATTCTTTGCCTTGGGCAACTTGGATTATCGCTCGACTTGGTGGTTGGTCTGGTTACAGTTCCCAAAAACCTCCTGGAATTACTACTTTGGTTCGCGGACTTTACCAGTTTGAATCCACCTTTTTCGGCTGGAAACTTGCTCTGGGTCTACTTGTGTGTACACCTTAGCCTTGCAGGGGAGGGACGATTTTTGCACAGCAAAAATCAGGGAGAGGTCATTTGATTTGTGCGATCGCATACTAAAAACCTCCCCAATTTGGGGAGGCTAGGAAGTAAAGCAATTTTGCTAAATTCTTGAATAGCTGCGTCTTTAGTATTTATTCAAATTAATTCCAGCTTCTTTTGCCATTACTGCCAAACCTCTTTTTTCTATGGTTTTGAGAGCTTTGGTAGATATCTTTAGTTTGACAAAGCGATTACCTTCAGCCCACCAAATGCGCTTATCTTGCAAGTTAGCATGTTGCAAGCGTTTGGTACGACGGTGGGAGTGGGAGATTGAAAAGCCGTTGTTCGCTTTTTTCCCAGTCAATTCACAGCGACGAGACATGTTTTTACTCTCCGATTTTTGGGTGACAATCTCCTATTGTATAGGGATTTGGGAATGGGGCAATGGGCAATGGGCAATGGGCAATGGGAATTAGGGAACACCCCTGTAATAAATTGTCCCCAGCTGCCGTAGGGGTGGGGTTTCCCCACCCTTACTTATGAGTGATAGATAAATCTAGAATTGGGATATTTTATTTTCTGGAAGTCCCTGACAGTGTGCGATCGCAATTTCCCCGTGGGGGAGAAACCAGGTTTCTAAGGATGTGGTGCGATCATAATGCCCAATTCCCAATGCCCAATTCCCAATGCCCAATTCCTTATTTTGCTACCTGTTCGGTAAGTTTGGTCAGTACGTCATTAGAACGTTCCACGAAGGATTTCATCCCTTCTGCATCAAACCCTTTTTGCGACATCAATGCTAAATCGTAGACATGCTGACAAATCATGTTTGCTAGCTGCCCTGTGGGGGAATCTCCGCCATCCTGAATAATACTACCTTGGCTGAGTGCTGCCAAGTTCTGAATTAAGGGATGTGCGGTGTTGACGACCAAAACATGGTCTTCGGGGAATTCTACGTTTTGTTGCTGCATCATCGCGTTCATTTCCCGGAGACGACGCAATATTTCTGGTAATAATACCATCGCTGGGGGTGTACCTTGAGGATTGTCTGATTTCAAGGATTCGATGCGAATATTTACTTTGGGTTTGTTGATGGCTTTCTCGAATAGTTCCTTAATCACCTCACTGCGGGTTTTGTTAGTGCTTGGGTCAACTATTTCTGCGGGTTTTTCTTTATCCAGCAGGGTATTATCTAAATCTGAGTCTACCCGTGTAAATTTAACTTCGTTGTATTCCCGCTCCAAGAAGTTAATAAAGTGGGTATCAATGAAGGAGTCCATATATAGGACTTCTAAACCTTGACTTTTGTGTAATTCTACGTAACTAGCTTGTGATGCTGCATCGGTACAATAGAAGACGCGGTTTTCGTGACGCTCTTTGTTACGTTCTAAGTATTCTTTGAGGGTAGTATAGGGTAGTTTTACACCGGGGTTCACATCCTGCCAAGCGTCGCTATCTTCGGTTTGAATTTGTACGGTTGGGGTGGTTTCGCTAGATTGGTAGGTGGTGCGGAAAACGGTGATATCTTCAACTTGTTTTTGGAATTTTTCGTCGTTGAGTACGCCAAATTTGACGAATGTACCTAAGTCTTTCCAAGCGCTGATGTATTGTTCGCGGTTATCACGGTACAGTTCTTTGAGTCTGTCACCGACTTTTTTGGCAATATAATCGCCGATTTTTTTAACTGTTCTGTCCCCTTGTAAAGCGCTACGGGAAACGTTGAGGGGAATATCGGTACTGTCGATTACTCCCCGCATGGGCAGCAGGAATTGGGGAATGATTTCTTCGACGTTCTCGCTGACAAATACTTGGTTGCAGAAGAGTTTGATTTGCCCTTTGGTAACATCCACATCGGGACGGAGTTTCGGAAAATACAGGATGCCGTTGATGATGAAGGGGTAATCGGTGTTGAGATGTACCCACAGTAAGGGTTCTTCTTGAAATGGGTACAAGTAACGGTAAAATTCTAAGTAATCTTCTTTACTTAGATTGTTTGCAGGTTCGCGCCAAGGTGCTTTTTGACGGTTGAGAACTTCACCATCGAGTGTGATGGGAACTGGCATGAAGTCGCAGTAGGTTTTGACGAGGTTTTGGACTCGTGCGGATTCCAGGTATTCGAGTTCTTCCTCCATGAGGTGGAGGGTAATGGTTGTGCCTTTGGTGGTACGGGGAGAATCTGCGATCGCATAGTTAGGGGAACCGTCGCAACTCCAGTGAATCGCTTGTGCCCCTTCTCGGTATGAAAGTGTATCGATTTCGACTTGGGAGGCAACCATGAAGGAGGAGTAGAAGCCTAAACCAAAGTGTCCGATAATAGGCTGATTGGCATCACCTTTGTATTTTTGGATAAATTCTTCGGCACTGGAAAAAGCGACTTGGTTGATATATTTTTTTACCTCATCAGCTGTCATCCCGATGCCGTTGTCGGTAATGGAAAGGGTTTTTTTATCTTTGTCAATCGTAAGTTGGATTTCCGGTTCACCAATCTCACCGGAGTATTCTCCAGCACGGGATACCATACTTAGCTTTTGGATTGCGTCTACAGCGTTGGATACGAGTTCCCGCAAGAAAATTTGATGGTCGGAGTAGAGAGATTTCTTAATAATCGGGAATATATTCTCAGTATGGATACTGATAGTACCTTGTTCCAGCATAATTTCTACTCGGAAAAATAAATATTCTAATGGTGTGTTGGGAAGTTCTTTTGAGGAAGTTTTAAGAAAATAACTACCCCACACTGGATTTTAAACGCAAGTTGTGTGCGATCGCTCTTTTTTTATATGTCTGTTTGTACCCCAGTATATATTCGGATTTCCCTACTCGCATATATTTAATTTGGTGAATACGGGTGATATTTAGTTTTGCGTTGTTTTATCTAAAGTTTTTGCGAAAATATAATTTTGCGTGGTAGAAGGGACTAAATAGGGAAGCGATTAAAAGTTCTAGTTCGCAGCGAGTCACAAGGTCATTTTTGAGAGAATCTCGATATTTGATTATATGTTTAAAGGTTTTACGCAAATCGTTGAGAAAGTGAGCGATCGCTGCGGGTGGTTTTTGCCAATTCTGAAGAGTGATTGTTCGAGTCTGAAAACGACTTAATCCCACTGAACGACACAACTGAGTTAGATATTCTGGTTGGAAGCGATCGCTAGATATATGGTGCAATAGTTTCATTTGGGGATTGTGCCATATTTCCCATCCACCTGCTTGCATGTATAGTAGAGCTTCAATTTCTTCACCTTTAGAAGCGATGGAGTTTGCTGTTCTACCAAGTATTTTTGGTGTTCTGGGAACGCAATCAACCCATGCTTGTTTGCCGGATTGCGATTCCTGCTCCTGCCTGGCAATTACACGCTGGGTAATAAAGGCTTTTTCTCCACGGTTAATAATTGCCATTAAGCTGGCAATGCGTTCAAAATTAGGTGGAGGTGCAATTTCATATACACCCTGGATACTGCTACCGCAGGCAGCAGCTTGTGGATGTTGTTGAAAAAATTGGTATGCTGCTGCAATCCAATTATCTTCAGGTATATTATCATCATCAAGAAAGCCAATTATTTCACCTTTGGCTTCTTGAATTGCACGACGACGAGCATATGCGACTCCCTGTTGAGATTCAAATATATATTTGAATTGATTTGTAGGGAATTTTTGTTGGTAAGTTTTTATCACTTTGGCTGTATTATCGGTACTGTTGTTATCTACAATAATGATTTCTAAATTTAGATTCTGTTGGTTGGCAAGCTGAATTGAGTGTTGCGATAGATAAAGTAATTTATTAATTAAAGCAGGCAATCTTTGGGCACCGTTAAATGTACAAATGGCTATGGTAAAATTTGTTTTTGATTGCATGACAGTTATTTTAATGTTCTTTGCTACTCTTATTATTCCCAGACAGAATAATAAATTACTTATCAATTAATGGTCTATTGTAAAGATCCAATAAATTTTCGGGTGCGTTTTAGTCAGGATTCTATTAATACTCGATCGCATAGATTTTAAGGGGTTAAGACGAGGGTTGATATCCTCGTCTCTTGAAAAGTTGAGGATATCCCAGAACATCAAAATTAATGGCAATGTTAATGATGATAAACTGTTTCACATTTAAATTGTAAATGCCCTGAAGTTGGGTGGAAGAATTAGTTAATTGTAGATTATGTGGATTAACTTAATTAAGTAGGTGGGTGGGTGAAAAAAAATATAACTATGTCATTGCGAGTGAAACGAAGCAATCGCAAGCACTTTGAGACTTTTACATTTCGTTACATAGTTTGGTTTATTTTAGGTCTACCTACTTAAATGTGTTTTAGCTTGTTTACAAATCTTGCTTTTCTAAAACAAAAAATGGTGGTATGGATGAGTTTGGTCGCGAAATTCCTGCTTAACTTTCAATCCAGCTTGTTCGATAGAATTGATAATTCTCTTCTTCGGATATCCTTTTAAACCCATTTCCCAAAAATGTTGATCGCAAATAGGTTTTTCTGACCAAAATCTTGGTAGGTGAAAAAGTAAATATCTTGACCTTTGCACATAAGAGAATTTAAATTGCATCCCTAAAAATTGGCAGTTGTAAGGAATGGAAATAACTATATATTTTTTGGTAGCTACTGCTAGTTTTTCAGAGCTTCTTCTGCTTTTTCATAAGGCAAATGTTCTAAAACTTGAAATAGAACGATTGCATCAAATTTATTTCAGGTAAAGAGAAGTCCGTTGTTAAATCTAAGATAAAATTGGGGTGTAAGTTTGAGTCTATATCTGCTGTCTGAACTTGATATCCTGCCTGTTTTATAATTTCCGTAAATATGGAGTTATAAATTCCAATTTCTAAGATGTTTTGAACTTTTGCACCCAGGGATAATATTAAGCGTAGTTGATGGTGATAGCTGATAAATCTATCTCTAGATAAATATTCAATTTGTGCCAGATTTAATGAGGATATGAGTTGCATAATGAGTTATTGATGTTTATTTTTATGATTCCCATAAAACGAATCTAAATCACACTTTGCTTTAAAAAATTAGATAAAATCTTATAGCAATTCTCATACTCGTGAGGTACTGTAACAAGGCATCAACCGCAGATAGAAGAGGATGTACGCAAATGGACGCAAATACATTTGTACCTCAGTAGGTTTGGAAATGCTATAAATTGAATTTATATCAAATAAAATTACCCTCCTAAAATTATAGAAAGGGCATTTCTTAAGTGGTTAAAAGCTTATTCTCCAATATCACACTTCCGATGCTGACTCCAGCAAAGTAACGGTAGTTGGTACCATACTCTCAGGGGAAGTGCTGATTGCGATCGCAGGTTTGGATGCTGCTTTCTTGTTGAAGGATAATCCCTGTTCGCTGCTATCTATAACGATGGTGTCTCCCGATACAAAACTGTTTTCGAGAATTTTGGTTGCGATCGCATTCTCTACTTCTCTTTGAATTGCCCGTTTGATTGGTCTAGCTCCATATACTGGATCGTATCCAACTTCTACGAGGTAATCGCAAGCTGAAGAGGATATGTCTAAGCTGATTTTTTGGTCTGCAAGTAAGTTTTCGACTCGTTTGAGTTGAATCCGAATTATTTGCCCCATTTCGTTACGACTGAGTGCATGGAAGATAATTAAATCGTCGATGCGGTTAAGAAATTCCGGACGGAAATGATTTCTCAAAGCTTCGAGAACTCGATTTTTCATTTTTTCGTACTGGTTATCATCGCTGGAAACGTCGAGGATATGTTCGCTACCAATGTTGCTTGTCATCACAATCACTGTATTGCGAAAGTCTACGGTACGTCCTTGGGAATCAGTAATTCTACCATCATCTAAAACTTGGAGAAGAATATTAAATACATCTGGATGCGCCTTCTCTACTTCATCCAAAAGCACCACAGAATAGGGACGACGGCGAACAGCTTCCGCAAGTTGACCACCTTCCTCGTAGCCTACATAACCAGGAGGCGCACCCACGAGGCGAGATACGGAATGTTTTTCCATATACTCGGACATGTCAAGCCGCACTAATGCATCTTCCGAGTCGAACATAAACTGCGCTAAGGCTCTTGCTAACTCGGTTTTACCTACACCCGTTGGTCCCATGAAGAGGAACGAACCAATCGGTCGGTTAGGGTCTTTCATCCCCGCACGGGCACGACGAATTGCCGCAGAAACCGCTTCCACCGCTTCCGATTGTCCGATGACACGTTGATGTAGGTGACTTTCGAGTTGTAGTAGTTTTTGCCGTTCCGATTCCAGCAAACGGTTGACAGGAATTCCCGTCCATTTAGCAACAATTTCGGCAATGTCAGCTTCGGTGACTTGTTCCCGTAACAAAGTCGAACCAGCGCTTTGCAAGTCGATTAACTGGGTTTCCTTAGCTTCGCGATCGCGTTGCACTCCTTCCAATTTACCATATTTCAACTGTGCAGCTTTATTCAAATCATAAGCGCGTTCGGCTTGTTCGATTTGTACCCGTAATTTTTCTTCTTCTTGCTTCAAAGCGCTAATTGCTTCCAATAGCTGCTTTTCCCCCTGCCACTGTCCATTTAATTCCTGTTGTTTTGTGGTTAATTTGCCGATTTCTTGCTCGATCCGTCCCAACCGCTCTTTTGTTTGCAATGCGGCTTTATTTTCCCCTGCGAGGGAAAGTTTTTCCATCTCCAACTGCATCAACCGACGTTCGGTGGTTTCTAACTCCGCAGGTTTGGAAGTAATTTCCATTTTCAATTGTGCGGCAGCTTCATCGACTAAATCGATCGCTTTGTCGGGTAAAAAGCGATCGCTAATATATCTTGCTGAAAGTGTCGCTGCTGCCACTAAAGCCGAGTCAGAAATTTTGACGTTGTGGTGAACTTCATAACGTTCCTTCAAACCGCGCAAAATCGAAATCGTATTTTCAACACTGGGTTGATCCACATATACCTGTTGAAAACGTCTTTCCAATGCGGCATCTTTTTCAATATATTTGCGGTACTCATCCAGGGTAGAAGCACCAATACACCGAAGTTCTCCCCGTGCCAACATTGGCTTGAGTAAATTTCCCGCGTCCATCGAACCTTGCTGCCCGGAACCCGCACCAACAACCGTATGTAGCTCATCAATAAATAAAACTATTTGCCCATTCGATTCCGTAACTTCCCGGAGAACCGCTTTGAGACGGTCTTCAAACTCACCTCGGTATTTAGCACCAGCAATGAGACTACCAATATCTAAAGAAATTAATTGGCGATTTTTTAAAGATTCCGGAACATCACCATTAACGATTCGTTGAGCTAAAGCTTCCGCGATCGCAGTTTTTCCCACACCAGGTTCACCGATGAGTACGGGGTTATTTTTACTACGTCGCGACAAAACTTGAATTACTCGACGAATTTCATCATCACGACCGATTACCGGGTCAAGTTTACCAGCTTTCGCCGATTCGGTTAAATCTGTACCAAATTTTTGCAGAGCTTCGTACTTAGATTCAGGATTTTGGTCGGTAACTTTTTGACTACCACGTACAGTTTTGATAGCTACCTCAAGCTTTGCCGTATCTACATCCATCCCCTTGAGCAGTCGTCGTCCAACCCGTTCATCTTCAGCAAAACCCAGGAGAATATGCTCGATGGAGATGAACGAATCAGCTCTGCGAT
This sequence comes from Calothrix sp. CSU_2_0, assembly GCA_012034595.1. Taxonomy (GTDB): domain Bacteria; phylum Cyanobacteriota; class Cyanobacteriia; order Cyanobacteriales; family Nostocaceae; genus Brunnivagina. The sequence continues at coordinate 7,854 of JAAUPE010000043.1, forward strand.
CGCGAGCTTCATCAGCGCGATCGAGTAAAGTATCCAAACCCCTACCTAAGTAAAGTTGTTCGCTTTTAGGGACTTTGGGTTGACGACGGGCAAATTCTTCGAGTTGTTGTTGTACACGGGTTGCGTCTGCTCCAGCACGGTTGAGAATGCGAGCAGCGAGTCCATTATCTTGATTTAAAGCAGCGAGTATTAAATGTTCGACTTCTAACTGTTGTTGCTGGTAAGCACGAACCACATCCTGGGATTTTGCGATCGCTTCCCAAGCTTTATCAGTAAATTTATCTGGGTCTGTAGGTTGCATCTGTGGGATTCTTAGATTTAGGATTTTAGATTTAGGATTTTAGATTTAGGATTTTAATTTTGATTTGTCTATAGTATTTATACTCGCATCTTTTACTATTCCCGGTACGGTTGATTGCGGCAGGAATAAACATCTAGATGCAAGTTAAGCGACAGGAATGGCAGAACTATTGTAACTAGCAAGAGCATTTTCTGACAGGCAAGTTATACATGTCGGATTTTGCTATTTGGATTTTGCTATTTGGATTATGCTATTTGGATTATGCTATTTGGATTATGCCATTGTTGATTATCAGATGATACTGTAGCAGCACACAAGCTTGTTTCATCCTACAGGAAGGAATTAGTCTTTCAGCCAGCAGTGCTTTAATTAGCCAGTACAGCTTGGCGCAAATAAACTACCCATTATAAATATCTACAAAACTTTGCGCTGCTTCTGAACTTCTGCCTTCATGTACTAGCGATTAAAGCACCTAAATATTTGATAATTTTCAAAACTTCACAAAGATTGCTACGATATTGCGATCGCCAGGTTTTTAGTCATAATTAAAAACACTACTTTGCGATTATTTACATTTTGCCAAGAAATTGATTTTTATCCAAATGACAGTTGTTAGTCGTCATAACTAACGGTAAGTCGTCATATTCCTCATCGTATTTTTTTACCACACAATTCGCTGGTATTTCACCAGGTTGCGTCTAAACTAAAAACATCAGCCTACAATCCCTCAATATTCGGAGGTTCTGTAATGGTACAACAAGTTAAACCCGAAACTGCCACCGAAGTCATCTACCCAGAAAGCGACGGAAAACCAATGGCAGATAACACCAAGCAATTTCGTTGGATAGTTATTATTAAAGAAAATCTCGAAATATTATTTGCGTTACGGGATGATGTATTTATCGCTGGAGATTTATTTTGGTATCCGGTTAAGGGAAATACAAATATAAAACAAGCTCCCGATACGATGGTAGTTTTTGGTAGACAAAAGTGCGATCGCGGTTCATATAAGCAGTGGGAAGAAGCAGATATTCCCCCACAGGTAGTATTTGAAATTTTATCCCCTGGTAATCGTACTAAGGAGATGACGAATAAACTGCTGTTTTATCAACGCTATGGAGTTGAGGAGTATTATATTTATGACCCAGATAAAAATGAATTAACTGGGTTAGTTGGTTCTGGAAATGAGTTAGAAGTAATTGAAGAAATTAACGGTTGGGTCAGTCCACGTTTGGGAGTACGTTTTCAACTCACACCTGATACCTTGGAAATTTTTTCTCCTTCAGGACAAAAATTTCTCACTCCTGTAGAAATGAATCAACTGCGAGAACAAGAAACTCAACGTGCCGATCGCGAATTTCAAAAGCGTGAACAATTAGCTGAAAAATTACGGGAACTTTCTCCCGAACAGCTTGCGACATTGGGTATTAATCCCGAATTGTTGGAGTAAATTGTGAATCTAAAACGAAAATACCGTTCTTAGAGTACTTTGCCAAATTGTCCCGTTATCCTTGTCATTATCGGGATTATTAACTATTGAAAAATTGGTGTAACGCTGATATTATCGCTGAGTTGCAAATTATAAAACGCTTCAAAATTGGTTTGCGTCGCATTCCCGACATCACCAGTTACAAACGGTTGTGCGATCGCAATTCCTGCTAATGTCCCAGGGATAACAATATTGCGTAAACCCACACCTACCGACCAACTTAAAGGATGAGCTATAAAATCACGGTTGAGGGTAGTATTAAATCCTTCATAACTACCAATTCCCAACCTCCCAAATACTCCCGCATTCCGGTTTAAAGAGTATTCTGCATTAATTCCCAAAGCATTAATATCAATATTATTAACTAATGCATTAGTGTATTGTAAACGTAATTTTAGCTGACTACTGGGATTATATTCAGCTTCCAAACTAGCTTGATGACTATCACCAAATAACCCTCGATCGGGGTTTGTGCTGGGTTGATTAGCATTAGCAGCAATGTAGAGTCCACGTAAAATAAACTGACTATTTTGCGGATTCCAAGTGACTGCTGCCCCTGCTCCCCCCGTGCGATCGATTTGATTTTGAACGATGAGGGGATTATTGAGGAAAGCACCCGAACTAAAATCTAGAGATTCATTATTTGCATAGGAATTTTTATCGATAAAATCGCGGGGTGACATTTTCGCACCAACTGCGATCGCTAAATCGTCTGTAGGACGAAATTGATAATATAAACGTCGTAATTTTAACTTTGATTCAACATCAGTATAAGCAAGCCCACCAGCATTTGCAAAAACACCATTTGACCCCAATAAATTAATATTTTCTCGTTGTTCTTGACCAACAGCATCACCACCATCATTCCCAGATTCTAATTGCGTCACCAGTAAATCTTTTTTATCGAAACTAGTTAAAAGATTAAGACGAGTTCGAGACACAACCGTATTACTCGCACTGCTACCACCAGTAAAGCCAACAACTTGTTGTCCTTGCAGCTTAGTTGTCACCGAAAATTGATTTGCTTCGACTTCCGCAGCTTTATATTCAGTAAAATCAATTCGTTCCCGTAGTTCCTTCAATACCGACGCATACTCATTCTGCAACCGTTTAACTGTAATTGCATCTTGACGTACATATTCATCACCGATCGCATTTGCCAGCAAATCTTCAACCTTATTGATAGTCGCAGCCAAAGCCGCAGCAAACTCATAGCGCGTCATTGCTTGATTGCCGCGAAACTTGCGATTGCTATATCCCGAAACAATCCCGTAACGCTCCACCAAAGACTTCAAAGCTTGATATGCCCAATCACTTGGTTGCACATCCGAAAGTTCAGCAACCGAAGGTAGTACAATTAACCCATCAGAACTGCGATCGCGATTTGGATCGAGATTATCGACCGTATCAACCGCGATCGTGTATTTATCCCCTCCCCCTGCTAAGGGATGGGTTAGGGTAGCTTTCTTTGAGGAACTGTGATGCAATTCAAGTACTGGTTTGTCCACCTCATAGGGGAGTTTTGACACTGGTTGAAACCAGGAAGATGTTCCCCCAGAAAATTCCACATTTGCGGAATTTATATTACTTTCAGGTGGAGATACTTGAGGAATAATTTCCCCAGATATAGCTGGAATTGATACTTGAGACGTTGCGTTAGGGATTAATATTTCAGAATTAGATATTTCCGAAGTTGGTATTTCTAATTTTTGCGAAGATGCTTGTGCAACTGACTGTAAACACAATTGACTCAACATTCCGCTACTAACCAAACTTCCAGCGAATAGTATTCGCCATACTCCCATCGGCAGTAACTGCCGCAACTGCAAATACTGCTTAAAACTCAACTCCATCACACCTTTACTCTGGGTAATATTACGTATTAACTAACTATTCATTAGTTTTATTTTTGGTGGATGAACCCTGAGTACCCAACTGAATTAGTTCTATTTTATAGCGATCGGGGTCTTCAACAAAAGCAATCACCGTAGAACCATGTTTCATTGGTCCCGGTTCCCGTGTGACTTTCCCACCCTGCGTTTTGATTGTTTCGCAAGTTGCATAAATATCATCAACCCCGATCGCAATATGCCCGTAAGCATCACCTAAATCGTATTTTTCTTTGCCCCAGTTATATGTAAGTTCTAACACTGTATTGTCAGACTCGTCACCATAGCCAACAAATGCAAGTGTAAATTCTCCACCTGGATAATCTTTTCGTCGTAGTAGTTTCATTCCCAGGATTTCGCAGTAAAACTTCAAAGACTCTTCAAGATTCCCCACCCGTAGCATTGTATGTAGTAAACGCATAATTCACTCCGATAAGCTTCTTTACAATTGTAGATGGGGAACTGGAGTCAGATATTGTAGCGCTTCTCGTGGAGCTAAGGAACGTGGATTGGGAATTAATATTATTCTCCACTATTCAAATCTAAACCACCTCGATAACCTGTAATGAGTCGGCTACCATCTTTAAAAATATGAACTTCAATTTGGTCGCTAGCCCAGTTAATTTGGTCGCTGAGGGCTGGATTAAAGATGCGAACTCGTTGATTGCTGGAAGAAACAGGAGAATCGGGAGTATTTATCGCTAGTGACTCGATATAAGCACCATCAATTAAAATATCAAGTTGTTCTAACAAATCTTTTGCGCCAGCTGGTGCATAATCGGATTGGAGTTGTTCTAAAGTAAAGCCACTAAAGGACATAATATTTAGTCCTGCGGCTTTGAGTTGACGAGCAAGTTTTCCCAGCGCAGGTGCTTGCCAAAAGGGTTCTCCTCCAGAGAAAGTCACTCCTTGGTTGCGGGGATCGGCGAGGATTTTTTCGACTAGTTTGTCAATGGAAATTAGTTGGTTAATCTCAAAATCCCAAGAATCTGGATTAAAACAACCTGGGCATTCGCGTATACAACCCTGTACCCAAATAACTGCACGGGAACCAGGACCATTTACTTCCGATGCATCAACGTAACCCATGATATTGAGATAACCAGGTGGAATTTCTACGAGTGAAAGATACGGGTTTGATTTTTGTTGAGTCATTTTTATCTCTCTTCACTATTGTTTCTTTGCCGTTTGATGGGGTGCTAGCTTAACTATTTGCAGATTAAATGTAAAGTTTGAGAGTTTTGTGAAGGACGGAGCCAGGAAGCAGAGTCTGAGAATTTGTTAATTTTCTCATGGCTAATACACAATGCCTTAAGCCTGAAATATTCCTTAATCTCTGCTAATAGAGTCCCGCACTCGTCCTATGCTAGATTGTCAGGCTGCGTGGGAATGTTTACTGCAAGCGGCAAAACATTCATTGCGTTCAAATTAAAGAACATTCATACAAAGGACACAATACAGATGATTGATACTGCGATCGCGAATATTGTTGCACGGGAAATTCTTGACTCGCGGGGAAACCCACAATTGAGGCTGAAGTACATTTGTTCAATGGTGTTGTTGGGTTAGCGCAGGTTCCGAGTGGTGCTTCGACGGGTAGTTTTGAAGCCCACGAGCTGCGAGATGGTGAGAAAAATCGTTATGGGGGCAAAGGTGTACTCAAAGCGGTGCAAAATGTCAGAGATGCGATCGCGCCAAAATTAATTGAGATGGATGTTCTCAATCAGGAACTTCTTGATCGAACGATGATTAAGCTTGATGGTTCGGCGAATAAAACGAATTTGGGTGCTAATGCAATTTTAGCGGTGTCCTTAGCTGCGGCGAAGGCTGGTGCGGAATCTTTGGATATTCCTTTATATCGCTATTTGGGTGGACCTTTGGCGAATTTGTTACCTGTACCGTTGATGAATGTGATTAATGGAGGTGCCCATGCAGCGAATAATATTGATTTTCAAGAGTTTATGATTGTGCCTGTGGGTGCTGATTCGTTCCGTGAGGCTTTACGCTGGGGTGCGGAGGTTTTCGCAACTTTGGCTTATGTTCTTGATGATAAGGGTTTGCTCACTGGTGTAGGTGATGAAGGTGGTTTTGCTCCTAATTTGGAGTCGAATCAAGTTGCTTTGGAGTTGCTTGTGGCTGCGATCGAAAAAGCTGGTTATAAGCCTGGTGAAGAAGTGGCTTTGGCTTTGGATGTTGCTGCTAGCGAGTTTTACAAAGATGGGCAGTATGTTTATGATGGGAAACCCCATGCTCCTGGTGAATTTATTGATTATTTGGCACAGTTAACTAGTCAATATCCAATTGTTTCGATTGAAGATGGTTTGCATGAGGAAGATTGGCAAAGTTGGCAAGCTTTAACTGCAAAAATCGGTTCTAAAGTCCAATTGGTTGGTGATGATTTGTTTGTTACTAATGCGGTACGTTTGCGAAAAGGTATCGAGCAAAAAGCGGCTAATTCAATTTTGATTAAGTTGAATCAAATTGGTTCGCTCACGGAAACTTTGGAAACGATTGATTTGGCTACACGCAATAGTTTTCGCTCAATTATCAGTCACCGTTCGGGGGAAACTGAGGATACAACAATTGCTGATTTGGCTGTTGCTACTCGTGCGGGACAAATTAAGACTGGTTCGTTATGTCGTAGTGAGCGGGTTGCTAAATATAATCGTCTGTTGCGGATTGAAGATGAGTTGGGAGAACAGGCTATTTATGCAGGAAAAGTTGGTATGGGAGCAAAAGGAATTTAGATTTGGGATTTTAGATTTGGGATTTTGAATTTGAATCTAAAATTTACTAAAAACCCGGTTGTAAATAAGCCGGGTTTCCTATGTGAAGCCAGAAACCCGATTTCTTCCAAGATATCTGGTGGTAAATGTTAATAAAAAAGAGAATATAACCGAGTTATACCAATTCAAATAATGATTGCAACACAGCCAACGGTAGAGACGTAGCAGTGCTACGTCTCTACAAATATTTATCTGTCGCGTTGTTTTTTCAAATTGGTATTAGATTAATTTTTTTATTTAGGAATTACGAAATTTTATCAGAGCTTTATTGAACGAGGTTTCAAGCTATATGTTTAGACTCGTTTATGAATGCGATCGCTTAATTTTCTCTCAAATTTACCCTATTCATAATTTTCTCTAATTCAAAACCATTTTCTCTTGAGATTTATGCATACAAAAATCTTTACTTTTCGCTTCAATTCTCAAATAACCGTAATTTATATTCATAAAATCTAGATTAACTGCTCATTATTAATAATAATTCCTAACTATTTACGACTTTATAGGGGTTTGAGTATGTAATATGCTATTATTCATAATCTCGGCGGCGTTTTTAATAAAATCAAACTAATACCTTTTCAGCCATTTTGATTAAATAATTTATACCAAAAACTACACTTTTTTATTGTATTTTTTGTAGTATGCATTTCTTACTGATATTTATGACTTTTTGTTAAAGGTGTATTGCCGAATCTCTTTACAAAACTCAACTTTTTGAAATAGAGGGTGTTGACAAAAATAGCAACATAACCATAGAAAGAGGGGATTGGGTTGATACGAAAAACCCAACCGAGTAATATTCCTGAATTTAGCTAGCTGTTGAATTTAACTTTTTTGATGGTAGCTCCTTCTCCACTGTTCGAGTTTCTCTATAGATATTGATTGAGTGACAACATTGACATTATTTCCTCGCCATTCAACTTCAGCATCGGTTGTAAAAACACCGCAGTTCAATTGTTCGAGGTTAATATCCCAATATTCGCTAAATCGACTTTTTAAAGTAATTACTTGTTCAAATACCTTGTTTCTGTGTTTATTTCTTCGCTTTCGTTCAGTTGCTCCTGTGGCTTCAGTATCGATAAACTTAGTTTCGATCAGAAATAAATTACCAGTCATACTCAAGTAGACAAAATCACATTTACCCAAATCCGTATAATCTGCGATCGGTGACTTTTCAAATAGTAGTAACTCAGAACAAGAAGGAAATAAATCTTGGATATTTAAAAATAAATAAGACTGCAAAAGCAGTTCCTTGTCGTAAGGAAACCCCACAACCCCTTCAAAAAAGCGCTTTATGTCTTCTCTGGCTTGGGGTTGAATCCTTTTGCAGTAAGCTACAAATTTATTCAGTTCATCTGCGCTCATGCAGTTTTTGTTCATTCCCCTTTTCGCCACATGTAAGTTCATCATGGCATAAAAAGATACCACGTATACTTGCGTTTTTCATCCGCATAAGTGACTAAATGAACTAATTTGCTGGGAAATATATACGTTTATTTACTGATGACGCTTTCGGGGGGTTCGGGTTACTCAAGACGACCCACGGGTCGTCTATAACTAATTAGCAATGATGTATTAATTGGTCAAAGGCTGGATACGTGCGGGGAAATTGGCGTTTTGGAGTGCGTTGATCGCGTTGATCGAATCATGAACCCAAAATTGTTTGCCGAAGCGGACTAATTGACGGGAACCTCCAGCTTGGATGACACCGATAACTGGAACTTTGCCCTTGTCTTTGTCCCCGGATTGACTGACTAGGATATTGCGTAAGCGATCGCGTTCTTCGAGGGTAGTTGCTTGTTCGGGGGTGAGTTCGACCATGACCATTTGCACTTGTTCGACAGGTTCGGCATCGTCAACGATGATTTGCTTTTGCTCGTCGCGGCTTTTGATTTTAGCCCAAATGATTAATCTGGCATCGACTTGAAGAGCGTTACAGATGCGTTCGTAGGTTTTGGGAAAAACCACTGCTTCGGATTGTGTGGTCAGGTCTTCGATTTGTAATATTGCCATTGCGTCGCCTTTTTGGGTGACTCGTTTCATGACATTATTCAGAATGACGACTACACAAATCACTGCGTCGTCTTTTTGTTCGCTGATTTGCGAGAGGTTAACGGGTGCGAGGATACGTGCTGATTGACGGATAGATTTGAGGGGATGGTCGGAGACGTAGAAACCAAGTAGTTCTTTTTCCTTGCTGAGTTTTTCTTGGGGAAGGAAGTCAGGGACGGGTTTGGCTTTGGGTATGGAGTCAAAGGTATTATTATTTGTGTTGCTATTAGTGTTGCTGCCAAAACTACCTCCCATCAAGTCGAATAGATTACCTTGTCCGGTAGAACGGTCTTTAGCGCGGGATTGTGCCCAACTGTAAACTAATTCCAGGTCATGGATGAGTTGTTGACGGTTGTTTTCGAGTGTGTCAAAGGCTCCACAGTAAATTAGGGATTCGACAGTTTTGTTGGTGACTGTGCGTAAATCGACGCGATCGCAAAAATCCCCCAATGATTTGAAGTTACCATCGGCTTCCCGTGTTTCTAATATGGCTGCGATCGCATTTTGTCCTAAACCTCGTACTGCCGATAATCCAAATACGACTTTGCCATTTAGGGGTGTAAAATCGACTCCTGAAAGATTTACATCTGGTGGATCGATGGGAATTCCCATATTCTGACAGGTAGCAATATATTTCTGTACCTTGTCGGTGTCACCGCTATTTGCAGTTAGCAATGCCGCCATGTATTCTAGCGGGTAATTTGCTTTTAAGTATGCGGTTTGATAAGTTACATATCCATAAGCTGTGGAGTGGGATTTATTAAAGCAGTTAGAAGCTACTAACCCTTGTCGAATCAAAAAATTATGGTCTTGTTCTACGCCGATATCGTAGACATTTTGCACGCCTAAAGATTTTTTTGCAACTATTTTTACCATAACTCCAATCCCAAAAGCTTGTAAAAGCGAGTGTTATTAAAATTTAATTTGTAATTTTACTATCAATTCAATATTAATCTAGAACATGTTATCCATACTGGTAGATTTGCGATGGTGCTTTGCACCCGCTACGCGAACGCAGAAAATTTAACGAAGCAGAAGCACCAAAGCTGTACTAAAATCAAATATTTGGGAATCAGTAATTGGTAGTGGTTAGAGAATTTAGAGAAAAATCAAAAATTTGATTTATTTTTTATTTATATTTCAATGCCCATTCCCAATGCCCATTGCCCATTGCCCCATTAAAGGAAATATTATGTCGTCTATCCGCAAGCTACACGAACAGTTAGTCAAAAAACAACGTTCTGCCGTAGAAATTACCCAAGAAGCATTAGACCGGATTACAGCAGTAGATGGGAAAGTCCAAAGCTTTTTGCATGTGACTGCAGAAAAGGCACTAGAACAGGCACGGGCAGTAGATGCAAAAATCGCTGCGGGTGATGCGATCGGTATCTTAGCCGGAATTCCCATCGGTATTAAAGACAATATGTGTACCAAGGGAATCCCGACTACTTGCGCTTCGCGGATTTTAGAAAATTTTGTGCCCCCATACGAATCAACGGTGACACAAAAGCTGTTTGATGCAGGTGGTGTGATGGTGGGTAAAACCAATCTTGACGAGTTTGCAATGGGTGGTTCGACAGAAACCTCAGCTTACAAACAAACCGCGAATCCTTGGGATTTGTCACGGGTTCCCGGTGGTTCTTCGGGAGGTTCTGCGGCTGCGGTTGCTGCGGGTGAGTGCGTGGTGTCATTGGGTTCGGATACGGGGGGTTCGATTCGTCAACCTGCTTCTTTTTGCGGTGTGGTGGGAATTAAACCGACATATGGATTGGTTTCGCGATATGGATTAGTGGCTTTTGCTTCATCCCTCGACCAAATTGGACCTTTTTCGCGGAGTGTGGAAGATGCAGCGATTTTACTGAAGGGGATTGCTGGCTATGATGCGAAAGATTCGACTAGTTTAAAAGTGGAAATTCCCGACTATACGGCTAATTTGCGACCAGATTTCAAATCTAACGGCAAAAAAATTCGTATTGGGATAATTAAGGAAACTTTTGGGGAGGGTTTAGATTCGCAAGTTGAGCAAGCTGTAAATAATGCGATCGCGCAACTTAAAGATTTAGGTGCAGAGATTGTCGAAATTTCCTGTCCCCGTTTCCGCTATGGTTTACCAAGTTATTACATCATTGCTCCTTCGGAAGCTTCGGCGAATTTGGCGCGATATGATGGTGTAAAATACGGCTTGCGGGCTGAAGATGCGGATAATTTATTATCAATGTACAATCGCACCCGCGCAAGTGGTTTCGGTGCTGAAGTTAAACGCCGAATTATGATTGGTACTTATGCATTATCTGCGGGTTACTATGATGCTTATTATTTGAAAGCGCAAAAAGTTCGCACGTTGATTAAACAAGATTTTGAGAAAGCATTTGCAGAAGTTGATGTTTTAGTTTCTCCGGTTGCACCAACAACTGCATTTAAATCGGGTGAAAAAACAACTGACCCTTTGAGCATGTATTTAATCGATTTGATGACAATTCCTGTAAATTTGGCTGGTTTACCAGGTATTAGTGTACCTTGCGGTTTTGATGATGCGGGAATGCCAATTGGATTGCAGTTGATTGGTAATGTTTTACAAGAGGAAAAGTTATTTCAAGTTGCATACGCATACGAACAATCAACTAATTGGCATTTGCAAGAACCGAAAATTGATTAATTCATGGGAATTGGGAATTGGGCGTTGGGCATTGGGCATTGGGAATTGGGCATTGCTGAATTACAAATTAAGTGACCTATTAATTCCTAACTCCTAACTCCTAACTTCTAACTCCTAACTCCTAACTCCTAATTCCTAACTTCTAACTCCTAACTCCTAACTCCTAATTCCTAATTCCTAACTCTTAATTATTGAGGAGAAGGTGTTGCCGTTGGTGAAACTTCTACTTCAGGAGCATATTTAATAAACTTTAAACTACCTTCACCACCCATAACGGTTGGAGGTTTTTTATTTGCAGAAACTAAAACTGCACCCGCATTACCCGAATAGACGCTGACTTCCTTTGTACCTGTCCAATTTTTCTTGTCTCCCTTATTCAAAGTACCCTCAAACGCAGTTTTACCATCAACCTTAATTCGTAACCAAGATTCACCTTGCAGTTCAATTCCTACTTCAACACCAGAACCAGATTGGATTGTAGGAGATATTGTGGGAGATACAGAAGGAGTTGGGGTAACGGTTGGAGTCACAGTTGGAGATAGGCTTGGTGATGCTTGCGGAGTCGATGTAATTGTTGGAGATGGTGTCGGTGAAGCTTTAGGAGTTGATGTTTCCGACACTACTACTGGTGTGGTGTTCTGAGTATTAGCTAAATTCGGGGTACTAGTAACTGTTGCTTTATTATTTTGAGCGATAGATTCAGCATTACGTTTAGGACTGAGAATATAAAATAATCCGAGCGAAGCCCCTATTAGTAGTAAAACATACGGAACCGCTAGTGGTATATATAAACTTGATTTTTTTCTATAGTTGTATTTTCACTGTCAACTGCCATTGGTAAGAATAAATCACCAAAATTTGCTGTTAGTATAGTTCCATCTATACCAATCGCATCGCAGTAGCGACGAATAAATCCTTGGACAAAGACGGCTTCAGGTAAGTCTCCTGCCCGTCCTTCTTCAATTGCTGTAATAAAAGCTGAACGAATTCGCGTATGTATTGATACTTCTTCTATCGAAATAGCTTTTTCTTCGCGTGCTTGTCGTAAGTAAAGTCCTATTTCTCTAAATTGCTCCTCTTGAGCCTCGTTTGACAGCTTCACGTTTTTCTCCTATTCTCCACCTATGTCTACTATTCAATAGAGAAATCGCGGTTTTTTGTGTATATAATTAAACTGATTCATCAAATTTATGAAAAATAAACATTCGATTATACATTCATCACTTTAGAGTACCAAATATTTGGTTCAAAAAGGAATATGTGTTTTTTTATTTGTATATAGAAATACTTGAAGAATGGAAAGAAATCTCGAAAATTTAATACACTTCCTCCCCCAATTTATTTTAGGAGTTGTGTTTCTGATTATAAGTACTTACTGTGCTGGATGTCTTTTATTGTACTATCAACAGAGTAAGTATCTTTTCTTTCCTTCTCCTGTAATTGAAAAAACACCATCAGCTTACAATGTGCCGTTTGAGGATGTTTGGTTGCCTGTTAAGGTTGGTAGAAAAAAAAATGAGCAAAAAGTTGAGCGGATTCATGGTTGGTGGATGAACAACCCCAACTCAGATGGTAAGGTTTTACTTTATCTGCATGGAAATACGTTGAATATTGCCGCTAATCTTTATGCTGCGACGGGATATTACAAAGCAGGGTTTTCGGTATTGTTGATTGATTATCGTGGTTTTGGTAAAAGCGAAGGTTCCTTTCCCAATGAAGCGCGGGTATATGAAGATGCCGAAACTGCATGGAATTATTTAGTCAAACAGCGAAAAATTTCTTCTAATCAAATATATATCTACGGACATTCACTAGGAGGCGCGATCGCAATTGATTTAGCTGTAAAATGTCCGGATGCGGCTGGATTGATTGTGGAAAGTACTTTTACTTCGGTGAGCGAAGTTATCGCAGCACGGAAACTTTTTCCTTTTTTCCCCGTCGATTTGATTCTGACACAGCAATTTGACTCGCTCCAAAAGGTGCCAAAACTCAAAATACCGATTTTGATAATTCACGGTACTGAGGACGAAACAATTCCAGTGTGGATGAGTCAAACACTTTATGCATCTGCACCTCAACCAAAAGAACTAATTTTAGTTTCAGGTGCAAATCATAATAATGTGGGAGAAATTTCTCCGTTGCAATACACTAAAGCTGTTCAGTCTTTTTTGCAAGTTGTACGGAAAAGAACCCAAGCGACTACATATTAATTTGACTTTATTGTCTGCTTCTTGTGAGAATTCCCAAAATTCTACCTATTTTTAGGCAATTTTTTGCTCATCAATTTGGTAGTTGAATAATAACTGATTAAATTGTCATACCTCAACATGAGGTATGGAATCTTTGTCTGCAAATTTTGGAAATTAAATCTTAGCTCCAAGTTAGCTAAGTGATATTACTGCGGTTTAAATTAAAACCGTAAAAATACTTAATCTCAAGATATAGATTTTTGTCTTACTTTGAAAGGTGTTATGAATACATTTAAGCTGTAATTAAATTGCAGTTACTTTTATTTATTTAAACTCTTGTTTTAAGTGAGTTTACAGTACTGCCGCAAAGTTAAAATTTTGTTGATGTAACGTCAAAGCGCCATAGGCATTAATGGCTCTTGATTTTATCATCGAAAAATATTTAAAAAATGATACTTAATATAGTCCGGAAAGCTTCGTAATCAATAGAAGAATTTACACAGGAAAGCCTTTCAGCATTGAATAAATAATATCGATTTACGATAAAAACTATGACAGCAATATACTCATTAACTACCCCTGGAAATGCGACTATTGAAATTAGCCAAGACGAATTACGGGCAATTTTAGGCGACATTGAGGCAGAATTACATCGTAGCAAAGTATATCGTCGTGCCTTGGCTACAATTCAGAAAGTATTTGGAGAATCATCCGAACAGGGGAAGCAGTTAATTAAAGCCATTGGACGTGAAGCGATTGGTTTAGCATTCCATAAATTTACACAGCAACAACACCAAAAAGCTGAAGAAAAGCGAGAGATTGTAGAAGGAAATGCCAATCAAATCAGTGCTTCCGAAGAGAAAGCTGGTGATTTAGCCGAGTGTTTGACAAGCGTTAAATTTCACTCCAAAGTGGAAATCGAAGAAGCTGAAGCGGCTAATCGGAAATTAGTGACAAACGTTGAAAATATTAACCTAGTAAAATCAACCGCTACTGCTGAAGAGAATGCCTCCAAAACAGCTTTTCCACTAGCTTGGTTAAAAAACAAAAAAATTTCCAAAGTTGAACTTGCTCAACAAGCAGCTCAACAGCGTATAGAAACCTTGCGGGTAATCGGTAAACAATTGCGTGAAGCAAGGGAGTTACAAGGATTGTCCTTAACCCAATTAAATATCTATACCCACGTACCACCTCACCAGATGGAAGCGATTGAAAATGGTAATTGGGATAGCTTACCAGAAGAAGTATACGTGCGCGGGTTTATTCGCGTCATGGGTAACGCATTAGGACTCAACGGCACAAATATTGTAGCTGCTTTACCCGCACCAGAAACAGTCAAAGCGATCGCACCAGTTTGGTACAAAGATGAGAAAAGTTCTGGTAGTATCGGGTTTGAAATCCGTCCGATGCACTTGTATGTCGGTTATACTGCTTTGGTTGCAGGTGCTGTTGGTGGATTGGCGTTAATGTCGCAGCAAACAGAGGCAAATCGAATGCTTCCCGATACTGATAAAGCAACTTCATCGTCTTTGAATCAGACTGTCAAAGAAAACGAACCCAATGCCAAACCTGGATTGCAATCGAATAATGGGAAGGGTATTTCCGTTGGTTCCGATATCGCACCACCAGAAGCTCTGTAAGGTTTGAGAAATTGTATTTGGGATTTTGTCATTCGGGAGAAACCCGGTTTCTGAGATTTATTGTGCTGATTTCGGGATTATACATGGGGAGAAACCAGGTTTCTTGAATTTCTCCCCCATATCGAAACTAATGCGATCGCACTTAATCACCCTAACTAGGGAGCTACTTCAGTTCCACTCCAGCTAATAATAATTTGTCATTCCTCTTCTGCCAAAATACCGTAAATCTCGCGTTTAGTGCGGTTAATCATTTCCTTAACTCGGCTCATTTTTTCACTATTTCCACTCCTCGCAACCTGCATGACAGCTGCACCTAAGTCTGCAACTGCATTCCCCAAATCCATCCATTCTTGGGGTTTGCTGCGTTGCTCCATCGAATCTAGGGGATTTCCACGTTCTGCTAGTAATTCCCTCCCACTATCAGTAATAGAATATACCTTCTTCCCATCCACATGTTCGCCAATTAAATATCCCCCTTCCTCCAGTAATTGCAGATTGGGATAAACCGAACCTGGACTCGGTTTCCAGCAACTTCCAAATCGTGATTCTAATTCTTTGATTAGCTCGTAACCATGTCGCGATCGCTCGGCGATTACTGCTAGCAAAATATACTTAATATCACCTCTAGGGGTGCGTTGTTTGTCTTTCCACTGTTCCCATCTACCCGAACCAGCAAAACGATGATGTCTGTGTCCGTGGTGTTCCGAAGCAAACCAGTGATGGAATCCATGACGGTGTGGGTGAAATCCGAGAAACATATCTTTGTTTTCCTTTCGATCGGTCTTATTTCAATTATAGACATATCGCGATATATCGTTAATAAAAGTTAACGATATGATTTGACTTGCTTGTTTCGCAACATTTGCCAAAGCCGATTTTCTGCGATCGTTGGTTTGGGTCGCATCTCTCTTGATAGCGGTTTAAGCTTTTCCCATAGTTGAGTTTGTGTTTTCCAAGTTCGTTCAACCCCAGTTTCTAACCCCGCTTGCGAGGAGAAGGAATTATGATTTTGAGTCATCTATGCTTCTTTTGTGTCTTGATTGCAACTGCACCTATTTTTGCCCACAGCAGTGACTCGCTTTCTTCCCCAACCCGAAAATTCCAGTAAGCGATCGCTGTATTGAGTTTCTTCACTTTGCGACAAACCAGGTTTCCTGGAAGATTATTTTTCTGGCAATTTAATTCTTCTCCAAATACTTTTTCACCCCTTCGCTCATTTGCAGCAAACTCGGTGTAATTTTACTAGCCAAAAAATCCTCAACCACGCGAGCAATCTGACCTGTCAGAAAAGAAGGGGCACCATGAATCTTATTTGGATCGATCTTTAATTCACCGCGACTTTGGATAATAGTATTATTACCATCTTCAATAAAAATATTTTTTCCAGCACAATAAACCGCTTCCGTAAAAGCACGTGTTTCCAACTTCCATTCCAGTAAAAATTCTTTCTCATCCCAAGTATTATATTCAAGCCAGGAAAGCATATTTTCACTGAGTAAAGCCCTTGCAGCAAATGGAATATCACCACCACCATGCCACTCATTGACAGTGTAAATTATGTTATCTGCTTCTTTCCGAGACACAACTGTAATATCGCGAATATCGGGGATGTAGCGAACAAGTTCTATTAGTTTATCTCTATAAGTAGCGTATACAATCTGACGCGGGAAAGGAATGCGAGTGTCAGTCGAAATTTTCATCGGTTGATAGTTTATGAGTGAGAAAAGAAATTAAAGATAAAAAATTGAGAATGCAAAAGAAAATTATTATACTTGATACCTTTCGACGAAAAAAATTTACAAACAAGTTTAGAAAAACAACACATATCACATATAGTTTCACTTCGATTAACAAGAAATATTAAGAATATCAGGGAACTTTAAGCAAAAACTCAACTAAATTGCAATTATTGCATCATATCAATTCTATGCTTACAACTACACGGCAAAAATTAGTAAAATTAACTATGACCAAATGCCATAATAAACGAACTCATGGGTTTATTTACTTACATAACATTGCAGAAAGGTAACTAATTGTGACTTTAGCTACTACCTTTCTGCTCTTTTATTTTTTGGGAGCGATCGCGCAAACAATTCAGCAGTCAACTCCCAACCCCAAACCCCCCAACTCCTAACTCCTAATCCCCAAATCTTCCCATTTCCCCTATCAATACGACTTCCCACTCCCACAGTTGTAGTTTAGGCAACCATTAGCACCCCGAACATGATATTTGTATTACTGTGGCTTAATCTATGTCTGTTAGCTAAATAGCAATTATGTATTTTGCGATTGTTCTACAACGAACCCGATGGCAGTGACTTCGACGGTGCGACCGAAGTTACACCAAGAGCATTAGTTAATGGATAATAGCTACCAGCTTTATTGAGATTGAGTTTTAAGACTAACTTTGCTGTGTTGAGCGTCAAAATCTTTAAGGGGAAAGATGTTAAGAAAATTCATTGGCATTTTTGTTGCTACTGTGTTGCTAACATTTCAGTTCATTGTTAGTAGTGCGAGTGCAGTAGAACTATCTGAAGCTACTCGTACCGTCACTTTTAACGATGTCGGAGACACCACAGTTCTTAGCCTTAAACAAGTCAAAGAAGGTAAACGTTTATTTCAATATGCTTGTGCCCAATGTCACGCTGGTGGTGTAACTAAAACAAACCAAAACGTCGGACTTGAACCCGGTGCTTTGGCAGGTGCAACCCCAAACCGCAATAGCATTGCTGGCTTGGTAGATTACATGAAAAACCCCACTACCTACGATGGAGAAGAAGAAATTTCCGAACTCCACCCTAGTACCAAGAGTGCTGATATTTTCACCGAAATGCGTAATTTAACTGACAAAGATTTGGAAGCGATCGCAGGTTATATTCTGCTGCAACCTAAGATTGTCGGTTCACAATGGGGTGGTGGCAAAATCTACTACTAAATAAACCCTTTATCTCATTTAGCAGGGTTGGGTGAAGATAGCTGGAATCGCAAGAATTTTGTTCTTTAACGTCCCTATTTTTCTCTCTCCCTGCTTATTTTTAAAAACATGCATTATATCAAGAGTTAGCCTGATTTAGATAAACATCGCTCATTAATTCTTCGGTTAATAATTCTTTGTGCGGAACAATAGGTTGTGAGTCTAAATCGAGAATTTGCCAGCTTTTTGCCGAACTAATATTAAATTTCATTCCTCCCGATTGTAAAGCTTTGAGAACTTGACGAGTGGTTTCTCGGTTCAAGCTTGTCTTCTGGGCAATCTCATCAACAGTTGCAGCATCCATGCGATCGCAGCAATCTAGTATACCAAGTGCCAAGCGATAAGGTTGGTCTAAGTACGGTCGAATAATTTGTTGAATTTTTTGCGGTAACACGAAGCGAAACCATAATAGAAACCTCGTGCTTGCCCTAATTTTGTTTAAACTGTTTTGATTCACTTAATTTATCCTCTCCTCAATCAATGCTGACAATCTGCGAAAAGAATATACCTCCAAGGGATAAATCCAGGTTACGTCAGAATTACATGATGAGACTTCTACCTAAAGTACTATTCCACAGTAGTGAACTAAACGATACTCACTATTGAGTCGCTACGCGATAACTGTAGCTCTCTTGACAAGCTACGGGAATCCATCTCCAGTGCTTAATGCGATTTACCTTAATGCGATCGGCATATCGCACTAATATCAAAATTAAGAAGGTGTTTTTAAATAAAATATTAAGTAGAATGCGTTACGGCTTAATAGATATTTCGGGTTTAGGAAAAACCAAATAGAAAATACCAAAAAATTAAATTGTCCCAAATTATAAGGGGAGACATACCCCAAACTAATGATAAATTCTTGATGATAGGGATGTATTTCAATTTGAAAGTTTCTCACATCCCATTAATTTACGTATGTGATTTTGAGCTAACAGTTGAGTTATCATCTACCGAAATATTTACCGAGGAACGAGCTTTAACTCTGTGACGGTAAAAATGCCATCCAAATTGTAAAACCATACCTCCAATCATCACTGGAGAAAGCCAATGCAACCATGCAAAATGAACACCTATCCGCGCTAGTCCTAGCAGTAATATATCATCAGCAAGACTTAATATAAATATAAATAGCTGTACTGGTAGGTGCTGGTTATTATCATCAAAATCCATACAGGTATATTGCGTCCCATTGGTGGTTTAAGCATCCTACTAGGTTAGGCAATATATTCGATAAAGTGTTAAATCGGCGACTTTTCTTAACATGGATGATAATATTCACACTCCTGGGAGAATATTTTTGCCAAACTGACATTTTTCGCTAGCGTCAAATTTATAATCCTGGTATAATCGCTGCCCAAATAGCTCATCCATATTCAGATGTCACAAGCTGGGAAATTTTAATGCATCAAGAGCAGCAAAGTTTTGCAAACTTTATCAGAGGCATATCAAATTTTATCGATAATGAAGGATTTTCCAAGCATTTTTCATTACCACAACATACTTGGTAAACTAGCAAGTACAGTTGCTACAAATGTCCACATCGAAAAGCGCTCAATATCAGCTTCATCTAGTGCATAACCCATTTGAAATAGAGAGGCAAGCATCGCTCCCAAAAGAAAGCTCAAAAGAAAAATGTATTTAAAATTAACCATTATTTCTCCTCACAGTTCTTTCAAAATAACAGTTGAAAAAATTACTATTCACGCATGTAGTGATACAATTCACCACAACTTTAATCAATCATCAGCAATTCAATCTCCGATTCAAGTATAAAAACTGTAGTCTCATAGCCAATTCTCGGAATATCGACATCAGGATTCATCACCATTTCAATTTTATAAATCCAAGTATCAGCTTCCGATTGAAAGCTTTTAATTACTCCTTCTCCACCAATAAAATGAACCATTTGATGATGACGGAATTTAGGAACAGCAACAAAAGTAGATGTCATCTCAATTCACCTTTTAGTGTTAGCACAATTTGTTGACTCACAAGTGTTAATAGCGAGCATAAAAGATTAAATTGTTACTCTTTTAACTAAAAATTCTGCTTTAAATATCTATCCATAGTTAATGGTTTCGCTTATTTCTCTATCTCTATTGAAATATTTAATGTTGAGCGTTTATTTTGAAACAGCTATATTAACTACTAATTAAGAATTAATACCAATTCAAATAATGATTACAACACATCCAACGTTAGAGACGTAGCACTGCTACATCTCTACAAATATCTATCTGTCGCGTTGCTTTTTCAAATTCGTATAAGTTTTATTGTCTTTTAATAAAATATAATAACAACCTGATTCCTGACTTTTCTAATACCAATTTGAAAAATGATTACAACAGATTGATTAACAGAATCCTTATCGTATGAGGTTTCTTTAATCCAAAATCCAAAATGGTATAAGTTTATTCAGTAGCATCATTTCCACACAAAGATTTTCCGCGATCGCAGATAAAGCGAGCATAAAAAAACAGCCACCTCCACGGATGAAGGTGACTGCAAATTATACAGAGTTGAGCATCTTGCCCAACCCAGAAACTAAATCTTAGTAATCGAAATCACCACCCATACCACCAGCAGCACCAGCAGGAGCGCCATCTTTAGGCTCAGGCTTGTCAACAACGATACATTCGGTAGTTAACACCATACCCGCGATCGAAGCCGCATTTTGCAGCGCAGAACGGGTTACTTTTGCAGGATCGACAATACCAGCAGCGAACATGTCAACATATTCGTTAGTTGCAGCATTGAAACCAACGTTAAAATCTTTCTGTTTAACGTACTCAGCAATTACCGCACCATTTTGACCAGCATTTTCAGCAATTCTCTTCAAAGGAGAAGTTAACGCACGAGCAACAATCATTGCCCCAATTAACTCTTCTTCCTTAAGATTGCCGCTTGCCCAAGTTTCTAACTCAGGTGCAAGATGTGCCAAGGTTGTACCACCACCAGGAACAATACCTTCTTCAACTGCTGCTTTGGTAGCGTTGATTGCGTCTTCCAAGCGAAGTTTTTTGTCTTTCATTTCGGTTTCGGTAGCAGCACCAACTTTCACAACTGCTACACCACCAGACAATTTTGCAAGACGCTCTTGAAGCTTCTCTTTATCGTAGGAAGATTCAGTTTCTTCCATTTGGCGACGAATTTGTTCGCAACGTGCTTTCACAGCAACATCATTACCTTCAGCAACAATGGTGGTGCTGTCTTTGGTAATGGTGATCCGACGTGCTTTACCCAGGCTATCGAGCTTGGCAGTATCTAGCCTCAAACCAGCATCTTCAGTGATGAGTTGACCACCAGTCAAGACAGCAATATC
Source organism: Calothrix sp. CSU_2_0 (assembly GCA_012034595.1). Lineage (GTDB taxonomy): Bacteria > Cyanobacteriota > Cyanobacteriia > Cyanobacteriales > Nostocaceae > Brunnivagina. The sequence goes on from JAAUPE010000043.1 coordinate 29,158, forward strand.
TTCGAGCATGGCTTTGCGGCGATCGCCAAACCCAGGTGCTTTGACAGCAGCAACATTCAATACACCGCGCAAACGGTTGACAACTAAAGTAGCTAGTGCTTCCTTCTCGATATCTTCAGCGAGGATTACCAAAGGACGACCAGAACGGGCAACTTGTTCGAGGATAGGCACTAAATCTTGCACCAAACCGATTTTTTTGTCGGTTAAGAGCAAGTAAGGCTCATCAAACACAGTTTCCATCCGTTCCGCATCGGTTGCGAAGTAAGGGGAAATATAGCCCTTATCAAAGCGCATACCTTCAGTAATTTCCAATTCGGTGGTCATGGATTTCCCTTCTTCCAAGGAAATTACACCTTCTTTACCCACCTTATCCATTGCTTGAGCAATCATGTTGCCGACTTCTTCGTCGTTACCAGCAGAGATTGCTCCAACTTGGGCGATCGCTTTGGAATCTTCAACAGGACGAGCATGTTGCTTGATTTTATCCACCAAGAAAGCAGTCGCTTTATCAATACCGCGCTTCAGCACGATCGCATTCGCACCAGCAGCAACGTTACGCAAACCTTCTTTGACAATTGCATGAGCCAAAACAGTAGCAGTTGTTGTACCATCACCTGCTGCATCATTGGTTTTGGAAGCAGCTTGACGAATCAGAGCCACACCAGTATTCTCAACATGGTCTTCTAATTCAATTTCTTTAGCGATGGTTACACCATCATTAATAATTTGAGGTGCGCCAAATTTCTTTTCTAATACGACATTGCGACCTTTCGGACCAAGGGTGACTGCTACTGCTTCAGTCAAAATATCCATACCACGCTCAAGGGCACGACGAGCGTTTTCGTTGTAAATAATGCGCTTTGCCATAATAATCTAACTTGCTTTGTAAGCTATTTTCTGTGTTTTGGTCGAATGTTAAATTGCTAATTGCGAGGGAATCGCTAATCAGTAATCGGGATTAAGCCCATTACCCATTAACTATTACCCACTAACCTCTTAGCTAACAATTGCTAAAATATCTTTTTCCGAAAGCAACACATACTCGTCAGTACCGAGTTTGATGTCAGTGCCAGCATATTTAGAGTAAAGAACTTTGTCCCCGACTTTGACATCCATTGACAACCGACCACCATCATCTTTGAATTTTCCATCACCGATGGAAACTACTTCACCGACTTGGGGCTTTTCTTTGGCTGTGTCGGGTAAATATAGACCACCTGCGGTCTTTTCTTCAGATGCACTGACTTTTACGAAGACGCGATCGCCTAAAGGTTTTACTGTTGATACGCTTAAAGATACTGCTGCCATAACAAATTAGTGCCTTCTTAGCACTCTCAACTCCTGAGTGCTAATTTACCTAATTCAGGCTTGCAATTGCAATGAATTTTGGTGTACGGGTTCCCGAACTAAGTTGGTTAGTCGGGAGTGTAAGCAACCCCGGTCTAAAGACACGGGGCTTCAGCCCAGTTCAAAGTAATTAGTCGGGAACAGATTTAACTGTCCTTCGCCACTTGCTACAACGGGGGGAACCCCCGCAACGCAGTGGCTCACCAACTGACAACTAATCCCCGGACTTTCGGGCTGACTTACGGACAACCCCAAAGCTGCAATATTCAACGCAGCATTAATATCAGCGTCATGTTCAAAACCACAATGCCCACACTTGAACGATTTGCCAGAACGAAAAGACTTGCCTTTGACGGGGTGTACGTGGTGACACCGCGAACAAGTTTGGCTGGTATAGGCTGGTGGAACCAAAACAACAGGAATACCAGCGATATTTGCCTTGTATTGGGCGAATATTCTCAACTGGTAAAAAGCCCAGTTATTAGTTCTACGACGTTCGGTTTTACTTCGTGGTTTTTGATTGAGCGATTCTCTGATATTGGTCAAATCTTCAAATGCAATTGCTGCATTCGTAGACTTGGCATCTTGAACAATTTGCTTGGAAATATTGTGATTCAACCACTTTTGAAAGCGTTGTTCTCTCCCAGAAAGCCTTCTCATCAGCCGCCTAGAACTGCGAGTGCGCTTGGATTGAATATTCGCTCTGACCTTGCTATATCGGTCACGAGTGTTTTGAATCTGTTTACCACTCCAGGATTTACCCGTGGAAGTGGTAGCAATATCGCGTCTACCCAAGTCAACCCCGATCACCTTGGGAGTTTTCCCTGTTGGGTCGGTCGGGATATCAACACAGATATTGATGTAGTAATCACCTTTACGAGACTTGCAAAACGTTGCCGATGTTGGTTTTTGTCCTCTCAACAATGCAATTTGGTATCCACCAATCGACATTTTGAATTTGACTCGACCACACATCAGAGTAATGCCAACAGTTTGCGACTCTTCAATATATTGAAAAGTTCGCACGTCCAAACTAATCGATCTTGGTCGAAACTTGTGAGACACTTGCCGTCTTGGCGCTTTGCGTCGATGGCAAAGTGTCGAACCCGAAGGGTGGACTTGTTTGACTGCCTTAGCGTTGCCAATCACTCGACGGATTGCCTGACAAACATGGTTTGCTTTCAGCCCGGTAGACTCACGAACTGGCTTATAAACCTTGTGATGCAACTTGGTTGTGTTCCAGCATTTTTCACGTTTTGCAACCTCCAATATCTGATTACACGCATCAGCAAAGCCCTGCAAAGTGCGGTCTATTTCAACTCGCAACTCTACAGGGACTATTACTTTGCATTTAACAGATATTGTCTGCATTTGGTTGAGTTAGTAACTCATCCAATTGTAGCACGAAATACTGACGGGACGCTAAAGCATCCCGTGTCGTTTTTCCTCCCAGGGCTAAAGCCACTGGGTTTCCAAACTCCCGCGAGGCTTTTATGAGAAAGTGCTTACTGTTTGTTGTGTAAGTTATGCCCAAATCCCCATATTTTCTAAGTGAGTCGTTTTTCTGTAGTTGATGACACTTTAATTTCTTGAGAACTGACTCATTTGATTCTCCATAGTAACCGTAATATTTCCATAGGGAATTTTAGTTGGTGATGAATGCAGAACAAATTAGGAATGAGCAAAATAGACCAAATTCTCAGAATTTAGCTAAAGCCATAACTTACACAACGAGTTGAATTTTTGCCTGTAACTAATAGTAAATTAATAGATTCAAGGAGGAAATGTGCAAAGTCAATCGAGTTAGGTTGTTAATTGTATTCCCCATTTTTCCTGAGTTCGTACAGCATCTTTCATCTAATTGAATTATATTCCGCAATTGCACGGACAGAGATGCCCATCCGACAAGACTTTGAGATTTCAATTTTCTACCCCATCTACTTGCAAACTGCTGTATGTATCAAACGCAAACTAGGGTAAAGCATCTACCAAACGACGAACCACCAATATTTAGACTGACAACAAAATTATCAATATTTGGTGATAGTAATGGATTGGGTGTTGTTAGCGAACCAAAAGGTAACTATAAAACTAATTCTCCATTATTACCAGGTTGTCCACAAATACCAACATCTCTGCAATTGCGTAGTTACCAACGTCAAGCCATTACAAACTGGTTTGCGAATAATGGTAGGGGTACTTTAAAAATGGCAACAGGTAGTGGTAAAACCATTACAGCCCTAGCAATAGCCTGCGAACTCTACAAACAAATTAATCTGCAAGTATTGTTAATTGTATGTCCTTACCGTCACTTAGTTACCCAATGGCAGCGTGAATGCCAAAAATTCAACCTGCAACCAATCTTAGCTTTTGAAACAGCCCGTAATTGGCATAATGAATTATCAACTCAACTCTACAATATTAATTCGGGTTCGCAACAATTCCTTACCCTAATTACAACCAATTCTAGCTTCATGGGTGAAAGCTTGCGATCGCAACTTAAATATTTACCCGAACGGACTTTAATTATAGGTGATGAAGCGCATAATTTAGGGGCAACAAAACTCGAAGAAAGTTTACCTCGTGCTGTGGGTTTGCGATTAGGATTATCAGCAACTCCCGAACGTTATTTTGATGAAGATGGCACGCGATCGCTATTAGACTACTTTGGTGAAGTATTACAACCTGAATTCACTCTCAAAGATGCAATTAATCAAGGTGCTTTAGTCCATTATTTATATTATCCAATTCTTGTAGAGTTAACAGAATCAGAAAGTATTACTTACTCAAGACTGACTCACAAAATTGGTAAGGCTTTATTATATAAGGAAAGAGAAAATCTCGATTTGGATAGTTTGGAAAAAGCCGAAGACATCACATATTTATTAATGCAGAGAGCGAGATTAATTGGAGCGGCTGAAAATAAATTACATGCACTACGGGAACTGATGAGAAATCGTCACGAAACAACCCATACTTTATTTTATTGTGGTGATGGTTCTATGGAATCATCAAGTGTTTATACTAGCCACAATCAATCTAATTTACATCAATTAAAAGAAGTTGCTCGAATTTTAGGAACTGAATTGAATTATCGAATTAGTACCTATACTGCACAAACATCATTAACAGAAAGAGAAAGTTTACGAAAACAATTTGAAAGCGGAGAATTACAAGGTTTAGTTGCTATTCGCTGTTTAGATGAAGGTATTGATATTCCGGCAATTCAAACTGCTGTCATTCTCGCTAGTTCTAGCAATCCCCGGCAATTTATTCAACGTCGCGGAAGGGTTTTACGTCCCCATCCGGGAAAGGAGCGAGCCACAATATTTGATATGATTGTTTTGCCTCCAGATTTGGATCGAAAAACACTCGAAGTTGAGAGAAATTTATTAAAGAAAGAATTACGTCGGTTTGTCGAGTTTGCCGATTTAGCTGATAATTCAGGTGAGGCAAGAATGAAATTATTTGATTTACAAAAAAGATATAATTTAATGGATATTTGAATTAATCACAATGAAAATAAATCAAAACATGAGTCATATCTTTCTCTATCATCCTTTTCTAGTAATTTGGGGTAAACACTTCAATCCATATTCATTAATTTTCATTTAAACTCTGTTCCTTCTTTGTCTTTTTGTCGCTGATGCACTAAATAAAAAAGATATAAGCCATAAAATAGCAGTTTAAATTAACATAAAGAAGATTTGCAATTATTATGATGTACAGTCAAACGATTCAAAAGCCATATATAAAGCTTTTTTAACTCTGACTTCTGCTGTATGTGAACAGAAATAAATAAAGTTTTCTTGAATTTATTGTTTAAAGGTTTAAGAGATTTTAATAATTAAGGATTATAAAATATAAATTTAGTCTAAAAGAAAACATCTAAGGTGATAGATTTTATAAAAACAGCGAATTATAAGGCTTTTCAATATTAATATCTGCAACTTTAATGACAGCATCTTTACGGATATGATAATCCAGTAAAAAGTACTACAATTATCTCAAGATAATATTTGATACAAGTGAAAAAATACTATGAATCGAGCGGGATTTATTCGCGTTTATCTGTGTCGATTTCGGACTTTGACGGTCAAGTACTCTCTGCCGTTAGTGAACTCAACAATAAAAAGTTTCTTCAACAGTTAAATAAGTTCTAAACATATTAATTAAAAACAATAAAAAACTCTAATGCTAAAAGAACATAATATCGATGATGTACATGAACCAATAAACCATGCTCCAGCAGAAGTAAAACAAATCATAGAAAGAGTATGGCAATTAGAAAAAAGCCGACTAGATAAGAAAAGTCTCAGCCATATTAATGACGATATCTTGATGATCATAAAAGAATCAGTACGATGAAGCTAATATCAATAAAGCTTTGTAACTTTCGCTCGTTTTATGGCAAAACACCAGAGATAATTTTAGCTGGTAACGAAATTACCAACACGACAGTTATTCATGGTAATAATGGTAGTGGAAAAACGAGTTTATTAAATGCATTTACCTGGGTACTTTACGAAAAATTTAGTGCAGCATTTGCATCCACCGAACAATTAGTAAATAAACGTGCGATCGCAGAAGCACAAATCGGCAATTCAGTTGATTGTTGGGTAGAGGTAGCATGGGAACACGACAGCAAACGCTACCGTGTCAAACGTCAATGTCGCGCACATAAAACCCAAAGCGAATTTGAAGCTGGAAAAACCGAGCTTTACATGCAAGTTGCAGGGGATGATGGACGTTGGTATTTACCACCTCAACAGCCCGAAGAAATTATCAATCAGATTTTACCAAGTAGCTTGCACCAGTACTTTTTCTTTGATGGAGAACGTATCGAACAAATAGTTCGCAGCGATAAAAAAACCGAAATAGCAGAAGCAACAAAAATGCTTTTAGGTGTTGAGGTAATTAACCGTTCAATCAAACATTTAGGGGAAGCAAAGCGAACTTTAGAAGCGGAACTAAAAGCAATCGGGAATTCGGAAATTAAACAATTACTCAAACAACAAACAAAAATCGAAATTAAAATAGTAGAGATTCAACAGCGACAGCAAGAAATTAGCCAAGAGATTGAATATCAGAACAGATTTAAAAAAGAAACTAGTACTTGTTTGCGAGAGCTTAGTGCAGCTAAAGAATTACAAGAAAGACGACATCATTTAGAAACTCAAAAAACAGCTTTACAAGAACAATTACGAAAATCTCGCGAAAATATTAAGCGCTTTATCACTACACGCGGTTATACCGCTTTGCTTTCAGAAACCACATCACAATTTTGCAGAATTATCGAAAAGCTGAAAGAGTCTGGAGAGCTAAAAGCGGGAATATCTAGGGAATTTATTCACGATTTACTTAGGAAAAATAAATGCATCTGTGGAGCAGATTTACATGATGGTGGAAAATCATCCGAACACATCAAGCATTGGTTAGATAAAGCGGGTTCTTCTACAGTCGAAGAAATTGCAATTAGGGTAGGAGTACAAATAGATGAAATTGATAAACAAGCTACTAGTTTTTGGGAAGAAATTGATAGAGAGCAATTAGAAATTAGTAGTTTTAGGCAGAAGATTTCCCAACTAGAACAAGACTTAGATAATATTCAAGAAAGATTACGAAAAGACCCAAGTGAGGAAATTCGCAGTTTTCAAAAACGTCTTGATGCAATTGAAAGTAAAATTTCCGAATTAATTTTTGAACAAGGTAGAAATCAGCAGCAAGTTGAGAGTTTTAAATCTGAATTAGATGACTTAAATAAAAAAATTAATAAGCAGAAGTTTCATGAAGAGAGGCAAGCATTAGCGCAACGACGAATTACAGCAGCACAAGATGCAATTGATAGATTGGCTGAAGTTAAAATTCGCCAAGAAAATCATTTTCGTCAACAATTAGAAAAACGTGTTCAAGAAATATTTTGTGCGATTTCTCCTGCTCCCTATATTCCTAAAATTAGCGAAAAATACGAATTGACGCTAGTAGAAAATACATTAGGTTTGGAAATGCCAGTCGCAGCTTCGACAGGAGAAAATCAGATTCTCAGCTTATCTTTTATTAGTAGTATTATTGATAAAGTCCGCGAATGGAGTTACAAGAAAAAAATGTTAATGCTACCTGAAAGTAGTACATTTCCAATTGTGATGGATTCACCATTTGGTAGTTTGGATGAAAATTCTCGGCGACATGTTGCCAAAATAGTTCCCGAATTAGCAAATCAGCTTGTTGTTTTGGTGACTAAAACTCAATGGAGAGGTGAAGTTGCGGAGGAAGTTGGTAATAGAATTGGTAGGGAATATGTGTTGACTTATTATTCTTCTAAACCCGATTGCGAACAAAATTATATTGAATTGCGAGGGGAGAGATATCCTTTAGTTAGGCAAAGTCCAAATGAGTTTGAATATACGGAGATTGTTGAGGTAGATAGAAATAGTTAATGCATGTTAGGAGTTTTTAAAAAATAACTTGAAGATTTTTGATGGTTCACTTAAGCAAGCTAGCTAATTTCAAATTTAATTTGTATGAATTATTTTTGCATAAAGTTAAATTTGAGAGATTCAATTGTTAATCAAGCGTTAATAGATTATAGGATTTACGCGAAGAAAACGGGTTTCTGGCTTCACGTGCGTAAGTCCTAAGATTAAGTTTAATTAGGTGTTATTTAAATCATTTCTAAGCATCTACTACAAACATGGCAGAAATAGGAAGAATTAGAGTCGCAAAAGATAAAGCAGAATTAGTCAAAGCTTTAACATCCGCAGATAATGGAACTGGTCCTTTTCAAACCTTTGCTGATGTGGTTGTATTTGCGGCTGCGTTGGGTGCAAAACATAAAAAACGGGTTCCATTAGGTGAAATTTCTAAACGGGAACCAGCACCGATTAGAGTTGAGTATTTCAATTCAATGGGTCACGATCGCGTAATTAAGTTACTCGGATGTACGGAAACTCAAAATATTAAAATTCTCTCTCCCCTTGAAGAAGGATTTGATGTTCAGCGTAATGAAATTTTTGAGGAGTATGCAAATGGAGGATTGGAGATTTTACAAGTAGAATTACGGGGAGCGGTGGATTATACGGAGAGAATTTTATTGCTATTAAGTTACGAGAGGAGTAATCGAGAAACACAAGAGGAAGAATTTAATTTGACTAAATTCCTCTCTTAGTTTTGTTGATTTTTTTATTGGAGTATCCAAATTTTTTATTTTTTTAACGCAAAGGTGCGCTAAGGTTAACGCGGAGATACGCAGAGGAATATAGAGCTTTTATTGTTTTAACTTTTAAAGAATATCTGGAAGTCCGACTTCTTTTGCTTGAACAAAATTCCCTTGAAAATCCATTGCTTTGTTTTCAAAACTTCTGGCTTTTGCTAAGTCTTTCCTTAATTCTGCACGCTCCATTGAATCTTGCATTCCACCGAGTATATAGATGATTAATCTCGTTGCTAAATCCTTTCCAGCAACTAATATACGCTTACGATTTGGGTCATATAATACACCGTAGAAAAGTGAATTGGGAAACTCTATATTACTAAATCCACCCTGTTTATCGAACTTACGAAGCTTTTTAAAAATCTTGTCGAGAGATATTTGTTTTTTAAAAACTAAAATACCTAAAGCTTGCACTAAAGCGACTTGACCAACAGGACGAAAAAGCATATTTCCTTCACCACCATTTTTCTCAAAACTGAAACGTCGTAATGCTGGTGTACCTTCATCCTCGACAATCTTATAACTGGAAAGACTCGCTAAATAATCAAAAAGCTGATAAAATTCTGCAATTCCGGCTTCAATTTCGTCATTTTCTGGACGCAAGGAAATTAAACCTTTCTCTTGCTTCCAATTGAGAAATTTCTGACCTAAATAACGCTCTGACATCTCCTTCAAAGCTTGTAATGTGGTCAAAACTGTGGATTTATTCGCTACTGTTGCACTATTCCAATTAATCCGAGGTTTGCGATTTTCTTGTTGTTGAAAAAGAGGATGACCGATCGCAATTTTTCTCGCAACAATAGAGAAACCATCATCTTCATCTAATTGGGTTAATTGACCTTTTGTTAAAGCAACAGCCATCAAATTAACATGAACAAAAATAGACCTGATTCTTCGTCTTGCTTCTTCACGAGTTTCTCCAGCTACAACTGCTGAGATAAATTCGATACCTATTTTTTCTTGGGGTAAGTTTTGTAAATAAGCCGGTGACACTTGATATTGTTCGTACAAATCATCTACTGTCAGGGGAGTCGAGTAGGGAGTTTTATCTTTTTTGTAACGCTCCATTTTACCAGTCTTTAATAATTCGATTAACCCCTGTACTCCCATTAAGCGATGTTGTCCATCTAATGCATAAATAGTAACATTTGCTGCTGAAATATCTAGCACCCCAATTTTTCCATCCTTATCGATTGGAGTAAAGTTGCTGGAAGATTTGATTGCTTTACCTTCCCCATCCCATTCTGGTGCATTAGGATTATCTACCCAAGGTTGGTTGATTACTACTAGAACTGGTGGGAATTTATGGTTTTTCCGTGATGCTAAATATTGTACTAAAGCAATTTGACGTGACCAATCTAATGGACGTTGTTGAATTTCGTCGATGCTATCTGCATCTATCTCTATATTGTCAGTTTGGGGGTTATATTTACCTTGAAGTAGTGGTAAGTTGGCAGCAAAATTTACGTAATTTGCAAACCATTCTATTGTGACTGAGCTAACATAAGCTTCTGTGCCACCCATTTCCGTTTTCTGGGCAAAAAGATTGTGTTGCTCTCCTTCAATCAATTTATCTAGGAGTGATACTAGGAGATTTTTATCAGTATTTATACTTGTGGAATTGGACTCATTTGTATCTGTAACTCGCGGGGAATTTTTCGGACTCATATAAACTTTTAGCCATAAGGGGTTGACAGGTAAGCCAACTTTATTAAAAGATTGTATACCTACTAATATGGTTTTTAAAAATTGTTGAAAGATTTATTTGATTTATTTAATCTTACGTAATAATCCTAATTATGTAAAATTTAGGTGTAATTAAGCATATTTTATAAAATAGTTTTAGGGACTTATTTTTGTTGAATTTGTTGTCTTCACTGGCTTTGATGCGTGAGAAGAGGAAGAAATGGGTAAATCACAGTCTAAAGAAAAAAAAGTGAAAGTAAAAATTCAAAAAATCGCAATATTGAAGAGTTTGTTGAAGAAGTACAAGCTTTGACATTAGAAATTCAAAATTTATATTGCTTAGATTCTGTCGCTTGGTGTATTGGTTATAGCGGGGGAAAAGATAGCACAGCGACTTTACAATTGATTTGGAATGCGATCGCACAACTTCCTATCGAAAAACGCACAAAGACAATTCACGTCATCACTACAGATACTCTGGTGGAAAATCCTTATGTTTCTGCTTGGGTACGGAATTCTTTGGAGCAAATTAGAATTGCTGCCGCATCTCAACAGTTGCCAATTGTACCTCATTTACTCCACCCAGAATTAAAAGAAACATTTTGGGTTGGTTTGATTGGCAAAGGTTATCCAGCACCAAGAAGAAAGTTTCGTTGGTGTACGGAACGTTTAAAAATTAGTCCTTCTAACCGCTTTATTCGAGATATGATTCGAGTTAGCGGAGAGGCAATTGTTGTTTTGGGTATCCGCAAAGCAGAGAGTACATCCCGTGCGGCAAGAATGAAGGAATGGGAAGCTAAACGAGTACGCGATCGCTTAAGTCCAAATATGAATTTGCCTAATTCCCTAGTTTATAGTCCGATTGAAGATTGGCGCAATGATGAGGTTTGGCTATATTTAATGCAGTGGGAAAATCCTTGGGGATACAGCAACAAAGATTTATTTAGCATGTATCGAGGTGCAACTGCTGATAATGAATGTCCTTTAGTTGTAGATACTTCGACTCCGAGTTGTGGAAGTTCTCGTTTTGGCTGTTGGGTATGTACTTTGGTGAGCGAAGATAGTTCACTCTCGGCAATGATTCAAAATGATGAAGAGAAGGAATGGTTGCAACCACTTTTAGATTTTCGCAGAGAATTAGATATTGAAGATGAAGATAGAGATTGGAGAGATTTTCGACGCAGAACGGGGGAAGTTCAACTCTACGAACGTCATATTGAAGATGAAATTTCGATTGAACCAATTCCTGGTCCATATATTAAGGAAGTTAGGGAATATTGGTTAAAAAAAATCCTTGCGGTGGAGCAACGTTTACGACTTACAGCACCGGAGGGAATGCGTGATATAACATTAATAACTAGTGAAGAGTTGAGCGAAATTCGCCACATTTGGTTAAATGAAAGGCATGAATTTGATGATAGTTTACCCAGGATTTATAAAGAAGTGACTGGAAAAGAATTTATCGATCCCCGTCCAGGAGCAGATGCCAGTTTATTGGGTAGCGATGAATGGTCAGTACTTGAAGAAATTTGCGAAGGTGATGCCATGCACCTAGAATTAATGGCAAAATTATTAGATACTGAATACCAATTTAGAAAGCGATCGCGTCGTATTGGTATCTATGATGCGTTGGAAAAATGCTTTGCTACAAGTTCCCGTTCCCAAGGAGAAGCTATCAAAAATGCCCACCTTAAAAGAGATTTACGGGAAGCTGTAAGTGAAGGAAATGTGGCAAAGGTGAAGCAGTTAACTTTGGGTGATGCATTGTTAACGAATGAAGTGGATAATCCAGGACAAGAAGCATTTTTAGATTTAGGAAATACAGTAGATTCAGTTGATAATTTGCCAGTAGAAAGTCAGTTAGATAATTTAAATCAAGGGAAAAACTGGAAAAATATTAAATATCAATCCAAAGACTCAAAAGAATCTGGTAACAATGTAGAGACGCAGAGTTGAAGATGAAATTTATCGAAATAGTATTACAAAATTTTGGTCCCTACTGCGGGAAACAAGTTATTAATCTCGATACTCAAGTTGATGATGAAAATTTTCGTCCAATTTTATTATTAGGTGGAATGAATGGTGGAGGAAAAACCACCCTCATGGATGCTATGCGTTTAGCTTTGTATGGACATCGCGCTCAATGTTCGACTCGTGGTAATTTGAGCTATGGTGATTTTTTGAGTCAATGCGTTAATAGTGATTCTAATTCACTTGATAAAACCCGGATTGAATTAACATTCGAGCATATTCAAGAAGGTAAAGCGACAAAATATAAAATAGTTCGTTACTGGGAAAAAATCCCAAAGAAGGAAAGGATACTTTAGGTATTTTAGAATTAGGGTATGTTAGTAATGATGAGTGGTTACGAGAGGAATTAGTTAATACTTGGGATGATTTTATCGAAAATTTACTTCCTTTAGGTATTTCTAATCTCTTTTTATTTGATGGGGAACAAGTTAAAGAGTTAGCAGAACAGGAAATTCCTCCCCTTATTGTTACCGATGCCATCAGGGCACTTTTGGGTTTAGAGTTAGCAGAACGTTTAGCAATTGATATTGATATTTTAGTTAACCGCAAACGCAAAGAAACATCTGATAGTAAAGATGTTGTTAATTTAGAAGAAATAGAAGAAAAACTAGATTTTTTACAAACTGAATATCAGGAATTAAAAAATGCGGAGATGTTGCAAATAACATCTGTAGAAAATGCAGAAAAAGAAGAAAAAGCCGCATTCAACCAATTTGTTTCCGAAGGTGGAAAAATTGCCTCTGAAAAAAGCCAATTAGAAAAACAACATCATCAAAAAACTCTAGAAGTCGAAGAAGCACGTCAAGGAATGTGCGAAATGGCAGCAGGTGTTTTACCCCTAGCTTTGATTGATAATTTATTAATCCAAGCACAAACCCAAGGTGAGAAGGAATATCGGATTCAACAAGCACAAATTGCTGGTGATATTTTATTTGAACGAGATAAACGCTTACTAGATTTGATTACAAAATTGAACATTTCTCCAACAGATTTTACACAAATTAAAGAATTTTTAGCTGAAGATATCACAACTTTAAATGCTAATTTAATTCAACCAGAGGAAATGTGGTTGTCTGCTGATGCTGAGAATTTAAGTCAGTTAGGAAATGTTTTATATTATTTACAAAATGCGAGAAATCTTGCCAAACAACAACTGAAAATTTTGATTAATAAAGAAGATGAAATTATCGCATTAGAACGACAAATGCAAACCGCAGCATCTCCTGAAGCATACGATAATTTAGTCGAGAAACTGAAGAATGCCCAGAAAAATTTTACTAACACAAAGTTAAATTATGCCAGCATCAAACAACGTGTAGTTGAATTAGAAAATGAGATAGAAAAAACAAAAAAAGAACTCAAAGAATATACAACCCAAACAATTGATAAAAATAACACCGAACATATCATCACAGCATCTGCAAAAGTTCAAGAAACCCTCAAAATATTTAGAGAAAAACTAACTTTACGCAAGTTGAATAAACTCGAAAAAGAAGTAACAGAGTGCTTTCGTTACTTATTACATAAATCTGACTTAGTGCATCGCGTCGCCATCGATACCCATACCTTTAGTCTATCCCTTTACGATCCCCAAGGGAAAACTGTCCCCAAACATCGTTTATCTGCTGGGGAAAAACAACTATTAGCAATAGCCTTCTTATGGGGTTTAGCACGTCTCTCCGGACGAAAACTTCCAGTAGCTATTGATACCCCATTAGGGAGATTAGATTCATCCCATCGTAGTAATTTAGTCGATAAATATTTTCCTGCCGCCAGCCATCAAGTTATACTTTTATCAACAGATACAGAAATAGGTGAAAAAGAAGTAAAAGTGTTAAGAGAATCAGGTGCGATCGCACGGGAATATTTGCTCAAGTATGATTCCGCTAAACGTCAAACAACGGTGGTTGATGGGTATTTTTGGTAATTATTTGGAATTGGGCATTGGGGATTGGGGATTGGGGATTGGGGATTGGGCATTGAGAAGTAAATATATATTTAGTTTTCCTAATTTCTAACTCCTAATTCCTAATTCCTAATTCCTAATTCCTAATTCCTAACTCTTAACTCCTAATTCCTAATTCCTAATTCCTAACTCCTAATTCCTAATTCCTAATTCCTAACTCCTAACTCCTAACTTCAAACTCCTAATTCTTAACTCCTAACTCCTAACTTATTATTTATGGAACCACCAATTGAACGTGTGAAAATATCGCAAACCGCGAAAGAGCAATTAAGCAAACTGAAACGTGTCACCAAGATAGACCAATGGAATATATTATGTCGTTGGGCTTTATGTCGTTCATTAGCCGAACCGACATTACCTTCACCTATCACAATTAAATTAGATAGTAATGTGGAAATGACTTGGCGAGTATTCGGTGGTGAAATTTCTGATATGTTATTAATAGCACTCAAACAGCGCTGTTATCATGATGCATTGGGTACTGATAAAAACGTTTTAGCCGAGCAATTAATTTTACATTTACATCGCGGAATTGGTTATTTAGCTGGTGACGCAAATATCAAGAAAGTTGAAGATTTAATTGAATTGGCGACAAAAAATAGTAAATAATTGGTAATGAATTAATTCTGAGTACTAAATAATTATTTATTACTGAGCCTCTTATGGCAAAGAGCCAATTAGAAATTGAGCGTCATCGAGCAGCTATTCCCCGTCTTGACATTTCCCGTCCAGTCAAATTAGCAATGGAGTGCAATATTTTGACTGGAGAAACAACCTTTTTCGATTATGGTTGCGGACATGGGGGAGATGTCCAGCGTACACTTGGATTGGGAATTGCCAGCAAAGGATGGGATCCTTATTATTTTCCTGACTGCGATCGCATTTCTGCTGATATCGTCAACTTAGGTTACATCCTCAATGTGATTGAAGATATTCAAGAACGACGGGAAGCTTTATCCAACGCTTGGAAATTAACCCAAAAAGTACTAATTGTTTCAGCACAAGTCTTGCTCAATGAACTGAGTAACAGTGTCATACCTTACGGTGATGGTATAGTTACCCGCATCAATACTTTCCAAAAATATTACGAACAAGAAGAACTCAAACAATACATAGACGAAACTATCAATGTTGATGCTGTTCCCGTCGCTTTAGGAGTCTACTTTGTCTTTCGTGATGAAGAACAAAAAGAAAAGTTTAAAGCCGAAAGATTTGCTTCGCGAATTTATACCCCTAGAATCCGCACTTCAAATAAAAAATTTGCCGATTACCAAGAAATTTTACAGCCATTAATGGCATTTTATACCCAACGTGGTAGATTACCAATTAAAGACGAACTCGAAAACCAAGAGCAGATATTAGCAGAATTTCGTAACTTCAACCGTGCCTTTTCTGTCATTTTACAAGTAACCGACGAAACCGAATGGGATGCGATCGCATATCGTCGTTCTTTAGATATTCAAGTTTATCTCGCACTTTCACACTTTGATGGCAAACGTCCGAGATTGGATCAACTTCCTCCAGGGATGAGGCAAGATATTAAAGCGTTTTTTGGTACTTATGAAGATGCTTATGAAATTGCTGGAGACAAGATTTTTAGCCTGGGAAATCCAGACATAGTGAAAGCGACTTGTGATAAAAGTAAAATCGGCAAACGTACCCGTAGTGCGCTCTATGTCCATGTTTCCACACTCCAAGAACTCGATCCCCTACTGCGAATTTATGAAGGTTGTACAACTCGCTGCATTGGACGCATAGATGGAACAACTTTAATCAAATTTAGCACCGAAGAACCGCAAATATCATATCTGTTTTACCCTACATTCGACAAAGAACCACATCCAGCATTAGCTGCAAGCATTATTATTGATTGGAAAACCCGGAAAGTCACCCATCACGATTACAGCAAACGCAAAAACCCCCCAGTGTTGCACCGTAAAGAGACATTTGTAACCCCAGATTATCCTCAGTATGGAAAGTTTGCCCGTTTGACCCAACGTGAAGAAAAATTAGGATTACTTGACAGAAAGAATCATATAGGCACTCGTGATGCTTGGATGCAATGTTTGGAAGAACATGGAATCGAATTGAGAGGATATCAAATTCGCTACATTAAACAAAAATTAGATGGGAATGAGGAAATAAATTAACAGTAATTATCCCCTAGCAACCCACAATAATACAACACAGTATTGCCAATAATTTTAGTAAGCTGCAAAGTAACGCTTCTAGGTTATTTAGGGGAACTGGTTAGTAGTACGTTATGTTAGGAATGAGGTAATGGCGGTATTCTCTTTCTTAATTCAGCTTCTAGCTGCTCATCTGTACTAACCACAACACCTGGTCTTGCTCTCACAATTGTGAGGTAGTGTTGAAAGGCATCCTCATCATCAGGATGATGTTTTACATAATTTCTCAATTCAGCTTCAGTTAATTGTTGATAGTTACTCATCGAATTAATTCCTCTCCATTATCTAGAATTTCTACTTGAATTGTTTCACCTATCAGCACTATGATTCTTTGTGAACGTGTATCGTATCTAGTTAACTCAACGGTTTGTAGCAGGTTACTTACTCGTACACATAAACGATAGAAAGCTTTTAGTTGTTCTATAGTTGGTTGCACTTGTTTGATTTATTGATAGTTTTGTTTGTAATTGCTTGCCAGTTGCGTCTAGTACATTTATATTTCTTGATTATCCTATCATTCCGAACAAAACATCATCAAGTACCGCACCAAGTAGGTTGGCTCAAATAAACCGAACTATACAACGAAATGTAAAACTGGCATTCACTCTTAGCGTCGCGAGCTAGGAATGTAGCTTGCTTATCAGCTTCGTAGTACGCAATGACAAAAGTATATTATTTCCTGTTTACCAGCACATCATCATACGTACAACTTTGCAGCTAGAGAAAAACTAATAATTTTTATGAAATTGACCTGATAATTGCTTGGGTAAGTTGTGAAAACAAGCAACTACTTAGAGGTGAAGTAAAAACTTAAACATTGTAAGCTATTTCCTATCTATACCTGACATTACACCGTAACTATGGCAAGATAGCTACAATTTTTTGATTAAACTCGATTCATAATTTGCCATCATTAAGGAGACAACTGATACAGTGAAAGAAATTCAAGCCTTGCAACGAGCATTTAAAAGTCGGAAAATGGGGGCATTATTATTACTGGGATTTGCATCAGGATTACCATTATTTTTGACAACTCGGACATTACAACCGTGGTTGCAAGATGCCAAAGTTGACATTGCCCAAATTACATTATTTAGTTTACTTGGTTTACCATATTCCCTCAAATTCCTCTGGTCACCGCTACTAGACCGTTTTACACCACCACTTTTGGGATTGCGAAGAGGTTGGCTAGCAATTACACAAATCGGTTTAGTAATTGCGATCGCATCACTAGCATTTCAACAACCATCGCAAAATAACCAAACTTTACAAATCCTGGCAATCAGTTGTTTAGCAATTACATTTTTGAGCGCAACCCAAGATATCGTCGGGGATGCTTACCGCACCGATATCCTCGAACCAGAAGAAGCTCAACCTGGTGCATCGGTGTGGGTTTTAGGCTATCGTCTGGCTTTATTTGCCGCACTCCCCCTCGCCTTATTTCTAGCCGATAAAGGGGTGGGGTGGAACATAATTTATTTCCTGATGGCAGGATTAATGCTAGTAAGTGTATTCGTAACGATTTGGGCACCAAGGGAACCTCAACTACCTCAACCATTGTCCAAACCTGCACCACTATCAAGCAAAGATGTGATTTTCCTTGTGTCCATCACTGGATTAGTTACAGGTTCGCTGTGGAGTTTATTTGCCAAAAAAATCGAACTACCTGTTTTTAACTGGTTTTTAGCAGCATTACTTGTCGCTTGGATTGTCACATCGTTGTTAATACCAGCAGAAGGGTTAGAAGAGCTTGAAAACCGACCTCCGCAAAACTTACAAGAAGCAATATTCTTACCTTTTAAAGAATTTTTCCTGCGTGTCGGACTACCATTAGGTTGCATTACCCTCGCCTTCATTTTCCTCTATCGACTGGGTGATTCACTTGTTGGGATTACTAGTACTCCATTTTTACTCCAAACTGGGTTTACAAAAACTGACCTTGCGGGAATGTTTTTGGTGGGATTAATACCTACTACCGTTGGTGTACTTACTGGTGGGATATTAATGACCAGAATCGGAGTGAATCGCAGTCTTTGGATATTTGGACTACTGCAACTAATTAGCAATCTGGGATATTATGCCGTTGCGATCGCAGGAAAAGACATTTCCGTTCTCTTTATTGCCATCAACATCGAAAACTTTTGTGCTGGACTCGTGACGGTGGTAATGGTGGCATTTTTGATGAGCTTGTGTAATCATCGCTTTACGACAACTCAATTCGCTTTATTTTCGAGTTTAATGGCGATTAGTCGTGATGTACTCTCTGCACCTGCTGGTGAATGGGCAAAAGCAACAGGTTGGTCAACATTCTTTTTATTAACCATTGTCGCCGCTATCCCCGGACTATTACTACTACCATTTGTTGCCCCTTGGAATGCCCAAACACTAACAATACCTAGACCTGGGTTAGAAGAAAAGGAAATTTAGTATATGGGGCAAAAAGTTGTTATTGCAATTTCTACAATCATCCTTTATTTACAGGAATCTTATTAGGCTACGTTCTCTCCCAATTGGTTCTCGGAAATTTAGCGCTTAACCTCGTCACCTTTCTGGGAACATTTAGCTTAATCGTGATATTCGCCACTCTCTATTACGTATTATTCTGGGAATTTCGCAGACAGCAAAAACCATCAGGCAGAGGACGTATCCAGCCTCCTAGCGAATATAGCAGTACCAATAATGACGAACAAATTGCACCCAATACTCAGCTAAAAAACCGACTGATAAATTTATTATCAGGAGACAGCGAAGGAGCAAATCGTCTGATCGAACAAGCCAAGCGAACATACCCCAACATGCCCGACAATTGGTATTGGGAACGTGTTATTGCCGATATCGAACGCGATCGCAGATGATGAAATTTTAGATTCATAACAGTTCTCGTAGGGGCAAACGGTTGTTTGCCCTAATTTATCAGGTTGTTTGTACATAGCCATGGTGTATAGCTAATAATCGCGATGGTGATAGCCACTCCCTGCGATCGCTTTCTTCTTCCCTTTCCCATTACAATAAATTAAGAAAGAGTAATGTAAAGTCAAGTTTATGCTTTTTCTATAAGTCATTAATCTAAAATCTAAAATCCAAAATCCAAATCATGGCTATTTTTCGTCAATATATCGCACCCCTGCTCGTTGTCATCATCTTTCTCATAGCCTTAATCGCAACAAGTGCCCGCATCTTTTTACCTGCTGATATGGCAGCACCTGCACCTGTTGATGGTGGTGTTGGGTTTAACCTAGAAAGCAATAATAACAATAGTAGTTTGATTTCTTTATCAGTAAACGCACCTGCGATCGCTGCATATTAGAGTTATGGAATTTTCGATAAATCTCCAAGAATTTAAATGACTTCAAAATCCTTTGGAAAATTCACCGAAGGATATTTTTTTGCAAAATTACTCGATTCAAAATTGTAATTACTTTGTCACCAAAAATACTTTGAGTTCATTACTTCCCGATTATCTGATTCGTCGAGGTTCTACCCAAGACAAAGCTTTACTGATAACGTTCATGAGAAAGACTTATCAGGATATTTTTCCCAATCAAGATTTTTCCCACCTCTGGCAAACTGTTGAGCAATATTTATCCAATGACACACCCCTGTGGTGGGTCGATTTTGTTGGAGAACAAGCTGAAGATGCTTCTCCCATAGCTTGCTTGTGGATGGGAAATGCGATCGACCAAATAACAGGTTTACGTCATGTCCATTTATTTTTACTCTACGTCATACCCGAACACCGCAGACGAGGAATCGGGAAAGCATTGATGGAATATGCCGAAACCTGGGCAAAAGCACGTGGAGATAAGCAAATCGGTTTACAAGTATTTGCAAACAATACACCTGCACTCAACCTATACAATCAACTCGGTTTCCAAACACAATCTCTATGGATGATAAAAAAATTAAATAATGGGGAGTAGGGAGTAGGGAGTTAGGAGTTAGGAGTTGGGAGTTAGGAGTTGGGAGTTAGGAGTCAGAATTTAGATTTACAATTGCCCATGCCCCAATGCCCCAATCCCCATGCCCA
>JAAUPE010000176.1 GCA_012034595.1 Calothrix sp. CSU_2_0
GGCATTGGGGATTGGGCATTGGGGATTGGGCATTGGGAATTGGGCATTGGGGATTGGGCATTGGGAATTGGGCATTGGGAATTGTTGTACAGACGACCCGGTGGGTCGTCTCTTAAATTTCCCCAATCTCTTCAACTGGGGAAACAACATCGGGAAGCGGACGATTTTTTTTATAAAGCCACCACAACCCAGCAACACCCAAGGCAATACCAACTAGACTAATAAATTGTGCCATCCGCAATGGTCCCAGCATGAGACTATCGGTTCGTAGTCCTTCGATCCACAATCTACCTAAACTGTATGCTGCCAGGTAAATTAGAAACAGCGTGCCAACCTTTAATTTGGGCTGATTCTGCAAGCTGCGAAAAAATAGAGTTATTAGTAGAGCAAAAACCCCTAAATCCCATATAGACTCGTAGAGAAATGTAGGATGAAAATACTCAATATTGGTAAACTGGGGAGGACGACGTTCTGGGGGAATATATAATTTCCACGGTAAATTGGTTGGACTACCAAAAGCTTCTGAGTTGAAAAAATTTCCCCAACGTCCGATCGCTTGCCCCAAAATCAGCGATGGTGCAACTAAATCAGCCATTTGCCAAAAAGAAATTGTCTTGAGTTTAGAGAAAATTAAAGCTGCCAAAGTTCCACCAATTATTGCTCCATGGATGGCTATACCACCTTCCCAGATAGCAATTATTTTTCCTGGATTTTGAGCATATTCCGACCATTGAAAGATGACGTAATATAGTCGTGCGGCTGGAATCGCCCCAATAATCAACCAAATTGACAAATCGCTTAATAAATCTGGGTTGACATTCCGACGCTTTGCTAAATATTGAGATAGAGAAACACCTAGTAAAACTGCCGTAGCTATCAACAAGCCATACCAGCGAACTGTTATTGGTCCAAGTTGAAAAATAATTGGTCCTGGGGAAGTAAAGCGAAACGCTAGAGGCAAAAGAGTAAAATCCAGTGTCATCTAAAAATACCCATAATAGTTAGAAGTTAGTTAGAAGTTATTAGAAGTTAATTGTAGGGGTACAAACTGCCTGGAGTGCTGATATTGCATCCTTTTAGGTATTTTGTCTCATATTTTTGCTTGTAACTTGAGACTTCTTTCCTCACCACAAAATTGATTGTAATTCGCCTTGGTTGCACAAAGACGCGAAATTTCCTGTTTCTACATTCACAATTTTCCAATAATCTTCCAATAATCTCGCATCTTTACTTAGACAAGATGTTTGATATGATTCCAATACACATAACGCCTTATCAATAATTAATCTCTTACCATAATCGATTTAGGTATCGTATAATCACTTCAACTTCAACAACTTAGAGGCATCTATAAATCCGTGATTGCCATTTATCCAGGAAGCTTTGACCCCATCACACTAGGGCATCTCGACATTATCCAGCGTGGCGCAAAACTGTTTGAGTGGGTAATAGTTGCTGTGTTGCGGAACCCGAACAAAACACCATTATTTACCGTAGAAAAACGGATAGAGCAAATTGGTGAATCGGTGAAGCATCTAGCAAACGTTGAAGTTGATAGCTTCGACGGATTAACTGTTAATTATGCTCAGATGCGTCAAGCACAAGTATTATTGAGGGGTTTAAGGGCAATCTCTGATTTTGAAGTCGAACTCCAGATGGCGCACACCAATAATACCCTTTCGACGCAAATCGAGACGGTTTTTCTGGCGACATCAAATGAGTATAGTTTTTTAAGTAGTAGTGTGGTAAAAGAGATTGCAAGGTTTGGTGGCTCTGTCAATCATCTTGTCCCTCCGCACGTTGCTCTAGATATATACCAATGCTACGCCCAAAATTATCAAGTCGCGAACCCGAACAAAACGGAATCAATTCCATCCCTCATGAACTACCCAACGAAGTCTCCCCTGTAGAGACTTCATCACGGCAAAGTTTGGATATTCAGCAGGAACTGAACCGCTTGGAGGAAACTATTCTCTCCAGCTTCCGCATCCCTTTGACGAAGCGTACTTTGGTGGACGAAGAAAAGCTGCTCGACTTGCTCGATCTGGTCAGGATGTCTTTACCAGAAGCGTTTGCGGAGGCTGGGTCAATTATCCAACAAAAAGAGGAGATATTGCTGGAGGCAGAAGAATACGGACAGCGTATTGTAGATGCGGCACAAGCGAAACGCGCTCAGATTTTGGATGAAAATGACATAATTCACCAAGCGCAGCGCGAAGCTGAACAAATGCACCGGAAAGTGCAGCAGGAATGTGACGCGATGATGCAGGAAACTTTGCAAGAAATCGATATCAAACGTCGTCAATGTCAGCAAGAATTAGAGGAAATGCGACAACATGCTGTAGCAGAAGCTCGACAAATCGAGCAAGGTGCTGATGATTATGCTGATAGTGTTTTAGAACATATTGAGGAAGATTTAAATGAGATGATGCGTATTGTTAGTAATGGTAGACAGCAGCTTAATCCAAATGGTTTACAGTCTGGGAAGAAAAAGTAGGGTTTTGGGGATGGGAAGTTACGAAAGTTCCTGAATCTGCGAGTGCTGGAACTGAAGATAGTGGCTGTGTTTGACTTGACTGTAACGGTCAAATCAATCGAATAAATAAATAAACTTAGATAAACTAATACCCCACTAGTTGGATAACGGTGGGTTACTTTAGTTGATGCGCGATCGCAACCTCAAGATGTAGACCAAAATCTATTAATCATTCATATTTTTTGAGTAGTAACTAAAATAAAAACGGGATTTTCTTTTACTTAATTTTTATACTGAAACATACTAAAACCTATGTCACGTCGATTTTATATCACCTTATCTGGTTGCTTCTGGAGTTTTTCTCAACCAGGATATTTACAGTTTTTGCGAGATGGAGCAGAACAAAAGTTGAGCAATTTATCTCATAATTTAAATTCTCTGGAAGAATATCCAGCGCGAATCATTAAAAAACCATCACAGCGAGCAAAACCGATTGATGTAACGGATTTTGATGGGGAGCATTATCAAATGGAATTGGAGCATTTTTTGAAAACTGGTGAACAAACTGGGTTCGATGCGGCTAAATATATCAGTATTTTTTTTGATTAATATTTATTAATTAATCAATTTATCAAGCTTGCGATCGCCAAGATTATTCTCATAATTAGGGTCTTGAGTACCACATAACCTGTCCCAGAGGGTAAAATACAATCCATAATGTAATGTATAGTGGCGATGATGTATCGAATGATGGGTTGCACTGATGAACCACTTGCCCAACCAGTGACTTTTAAATGAGGGGGGAAACACCTCAAAGCCAAGATGGTTTAATACAGCCCATATTGTCATCACCATTAATACAGCAATCAGAGTGATGAAATGAAGTGGTAGTATGAAAACTATAACTACAAAAAAAAAGTGCTTGTGCGATCGCTTCTGGAGGGTCAAATGCAAAGGAACTCCACGGAGTTGGCTCCCCTGAACGATGGTGTCCGTGATGTGCCCATTTAAATAGTCGGGGATGGTGAAACATCCGATGAATAAAGTAAAAGTATGTATCTTGAAGCAGAAGCACCGCAACAAAACTGACTCCTAAATACCATAGTCCATACTGGTGTATGTCATCATACAAAAGCGTGAATCCCAAATCGTACCCCAGCATAATCAGCGTGGCACAAACTGCAAAAACCACCGCAGAAAGAAGCGATAATTCGATATCCTTAGAAATCGAACCACTCAATGGGGAGAACCGACGCAAACTTGTTTTCGCAAAATACTTTCCCAGAAATGAATAGAACAGAAAGTAAGCTCCCCCAGCGATCAAAAAGTAGCGGGCAAGAATAGCCCCGAAGAAGACGAACCAATAGAAGCAAAATGAGTGGGCTATCAATTCAATGTTTCCTCTTTGAAGTCCCATACTCGCGCGCGATCGCCCAAAAATTAGTTAACTATTATCTGTTCGATGAGCGCAATTCTTTGTCTACCATATCATCCTCCCATCTCCTCACTCCGGTAGAACTCTCTCTTTGGGCTTATCTGTCTCAATAAATTTTTCTAATTATACTCACCAGTTAGGGAAGCGAAGAATTTTGAAGAATTAAGTTATCTCAGCGTAAACACTGAAGCATAGGACATTTGATACAGTGCAATATTATGTATGAGAGCTTGACGAAAGTGATAGGCAATGTGGAACAACAAACGTCAAAATATAGTTCTCAACAGCAAATAGCACTACTCAGTTGATTAGGGAGAAACACATCACTATGACACAGATTTTTGGAGAATTTATTGAAAAACATCCAACTAAGGAAAAACTGACTTTAGAATTTTTACCTGATTCTATATCGGTTGAAGAGTTTTGGCGCAATAATGATTTATCTGCAAATTTTATCGCTGATTTTTTAACAACATTTGTAACTAAAAATGATAAGGAAGAAAGCAATTTACAGCGACAAGCGGAAATCAAGGGTTCTATGAGTTATATCGCTAATGAACTTCTAGAAAATTCTGTAAAATATTGTCATCAAGCTTCGCAATTGCCTATTACTATCAAATTATATATAGATAGAAAAAAAATTAGATTTTTTGTCACCAATTGTATCAGTCAGTTACGAGCTGCTAATCTTCAAGGTGTAATTTATCAAATTTCACATGCTAATCCGGAAGAACTTTATATTAGCCATTTAGAAAAAAACTCTGGGGATGAATATAGTTTTAAATCGGGGATAGGTTTTCTGAGCATGATTAACGATTACTCGGCTAATTTAGCTTGGAAATTTGAAGCCATCGAAGACAAACCTCAAGTTATGAGTATAACGACAATGGTTGAGTTATCAGTATAAATAGCTAAGAAGAAATAGCTAAGACATAAATAATTTGAAAATAATTTGAAAATATTCCTGGCTTCTTCATGATTTTGGGTTTACCTAAAATATCAAGGTAGAAGTTGGGGATATGAAATCAAATATTCTCTTATGGTCGATTGTTGTTAATATCTTATTTTTCTTACACAATAGGACTTACGCACGTGAATCCAGAAACTCTGTTTCTACGAAGAAACTGGTCGTCAAAACAACGATTTTGCGTAAGTCATACACAAGAGTATTTTAAGCATTGCTTGGAAACTATAAATAGTAGATAATCTCAGCTTTTTAGATAAATAACTGTTTCTAATTATCCGTAATATTACTGAAGCTAAATAAATGTTGCCAGTGCGATATTATGTACAGTGAGTAATTATATTAGCTGAATAAAATCAAATCTATTTTAGTTAAATTAATTATAAACAAGAAATATGAATTCAATGGTAGTTTTTACTTTCAGGCTTGAAAGCAGTAGAAAGAGATTTTTATATTTAATACACTTATGATGAATTTATAAAATAAATATTTACAATTTTTAGCATATCTAAATTGGGTTTTTCAGAAGTGAGGAAGGAAAGTATAAAGTAAAAATCTAAAATTAGAAAACTAAATTAAGATAATGTAATGGGTAAGGTACAAAAATGAATCAGATATTTGGATATTATGTAGATAAACCTCTTAGTCAAGACCAATTAATTTTAAAATTTTCACCATCTTCAATACCAATCAAAGACCGTTGGCGAAATAATGGATTATCAGCTGATTTTATGGCTGATTATCTAACATCTTTTATTCCCACAGATGAGAACGAACCAAGCACTGCTCAACGGCAATTGGAAGTTAAAAGTGCAACTAGCTATATTGCAAATGAATTGTTAGAGAACTCGATGAAGTATTGCGACTATAGCGTTCGCTATCCTATCAGTATTCAACTTCAATTAGATGCTGACCAAATTAGATTTTTCGTCACTAATAGTATTAGCAAGTCTTCTGTAAATGCTTTTATTACTTTTGTCGAAGAGGTAATGGTTTCAGATGCAAATGAGTTGTATTTTCGTCAGTTAGAAAAGAATGCAGAAGATGAAAATAGTACTGCTTCTGGTTTAGGTTTATTGAGCATGATCAATGATTATTCTGCAATGCTTGGCTGGAAGTTTGAGACTATACAAGAAAAGCCAGAGATAATTACTGTGACTACGATGGTTCAACTCACAATTTAAATAATGCTCTATACTCACCTTATGGATTAATTTCAGACAATGGAAATAAAAGGCGATAATTATAAAGTTTGGTACGAGACTAACTCTGCAAGTATTAACTTTCACGGTAGCTTAAGACTAAATGGAATGGAAGAGTATTCCTCAATCTTAAAAATTTTGAATGATGCTGTTGATAGTAATCCACCAAGATTGACTTTAAATTTAATGCATCTTGATTTCTTGAATAGCTCCGGAATTACAATGCTGTCGAAGTTTGTGATTGGGATGCGTAGTAATTCAGGTATTCATTTGATGATACTAGGTTCTAATGCTATACCTTGGCAAAGTAAATTATTAAAGAATTTACAACGCTTAATGCCAAATTTAAGTCTGAAAGTTATATAAGTAATCAGCGTGTTAATAGGAATAAAAATAGCATGACGGTGATTCAAGGTGAAAATTACCATGTTTGGTATGATGAGAGTAGTGAAACTATTTATTTTAAAGGCTCATTACGTTTAGCTGGAATGGTAGAGTATTCTCCTATTTTAAATTTATTGAATGATGTTGCAAGTCATGTTTATACTATGAATCTAAATCTCACAAGTTTAGATTTGCTTAATAGCTCAGGAGTAAATATGCTATCAAAATTCTTCATTGATATGCGAAAAAAAACTGGAGTTAAGATAGTAATGCTAGCTTCAAATAAGATACCTTGGCAGAGCAAATCATTAAAAAATTTACAACGCTTAATGCCACATATGTTACTGAAATTTGAGTAGTTTTATTTGACTTATCATTAAATATTAAATATATGTAGAGACGTAGCAGTGATACGTCTCTACAAGGGTGTGAATAATGAATATTTCAATTCGATCTATACCCAGTCAATAAACAGGCATCAATAAAATTAATACCATTTTAATATGAAGATGTATATAAATAACTCCACCCTAGCCCTTCCCTTGGCAAGGGAACTATATTTCTAGTTTCCTCGCTTTA
Organism: Calothrix sp. CSU_2_0; assembly: GCA_012034595.1. GTDB lineage: Bacteria > Cyanobacteriota > Cyanobacteriia > Cyanobacteriales > Nostocaceae > Brunnivagina. The sequence goes on from JAAUPE010000176.1 coordinate 7,041, forward strand.
TGAAAGAGTGGTATGACTAGTAACCGGATATATATTTTCATAAATCTTGCATACCAATGCCTGCAAGCAAGTTATACAGAGCGTATCAAATAAAGATAAATAAATTATGTCTTGTTTTACAATCTTCAACTCATAATGACAAAGTTAGTTTTTGTCATAAATCTTAACTAAATTGAAGAATACGAAACTTAAATGTTAACTAAAGTTAAGAAAAGTTGCACAATATCTACTATCTTAAGATTCCTCACAACTTCCTCACATTTTAAAAGTAGTTTCAAGGTAGACAAGATAAATAATGAAGTTCTTAAACGAATCTCTCATTGACGTTGATGTTTTTATTTTGGTTTTAATCATGAATTACTGTCCTTGCTGTTCTGGTGTTTTGCTTCGTCACATTAGTAAAAATGAAGTTTCCTGGTTTTGTCGTAGTTGTTGGCAAACTATGCCTATGTTTAACGACATAAATAGCTATTTACCAGGAAAATTGACGAGTTTTGAATCAAATCTAACAATTCAACGAGGAAAGAGAAACACGAAAGTTATATCCGCAGCATAAAAATCAAAAAGATTACTGAGTTTGAGATAATATCCAGAAATATATAATTTCAATGATTTTAATATGGGGGAGTTAATAATGTTATTTTCAATCACAGTTACGGGAATTTTGGTTAAAGTAAAAACTTAAGTTTAATTAGGCGATCGCATCATTAATCCCTAATTTGATTTTGCAATTATTTGACCAAGTTTGAGATTGAAATTTGGAATTTTACGAAACACTGTAAGGAGTGTTTTCCTTTCCTGTAGCTACTTCTTCCCCGATTGCATAAACATCTCCATCAATTACGATCGCAATTAATTCTGAATAAAGGTTATATAAACTATAGGAATCCGGTTTGAATCTTCCTAAGGTTTTATAATACTTGTAATTAAAATAGAATTGCTATCGACTTTCCCAAATGTCCCAAAACTTTGCCACAACTGGAACTATAGCAGCCATAGCTACCGCGATCGCACCACAACAAGGTAGTGTGGGAATTGTGCGTTTATCGGGTTCTCAAGCATTCGCGATCGCGCACAAACTCTTCCAAGCTCCAGGTAAACAAGTTTGGGAAAGTCATCGTATTCTCTACGGTTATATTCGGCATCCGCAAACCCAACAAACCATTGACGAAGCATTATTATTAATCATGCAAGCTCCGCGATCGTACACTCGCGAAGATGTGGTGGAGTTTCACTGTCATGGGGGAATTATGGCAGTGCAACAAGTGTTACAGTTATGTATCGAGAATGGTGCAAGTCTTGCCCAACCAGGTGAATTTACCCTGCGAGCATTTTTAAATGGACGTTTGGATTTAACCCAAGCGGAGAGTATTGCAGATTTAGTTGGGGCAAAATCATCTCAAGCTGCACAAACTGCACTTGCTGGGTTACAGGGGAAATTAGCACAACCAATTCGGGAATTACGCAACCAATGTTTAGATATACTCGCAGAGATTGAAGCACGAATAGATTTTGAGGATGATTTACCCCCTTTGGATTGTAAATATATCATTCAGGAATTTGCAAAAATCAGCTTAGAAATAAATCGTATCCTTGCCACAGCAGATAAAGGGGAATTACTACGAACTGGTTTAAAAGTTGCGATTGTTGGTCGTCCCAATGTGGGAAAATCGAGTTTATTAAATGCTTGGAGTCGCACAGATAGAGCAATTGTCACTCCCCTACCGGGAACGACTCGCGATGTAGTCGAATCCCAGTTAGTAGTTGCTGGTATCCCCGTAAAAGTACTTGATACTGCTGGAATTAGGGAAACCGAAGATACAGTTGAAAAAATTGGAGTCGAGCGATCGCGCAAAGCAGTTCAAAGTGCAGATTTAGTTATATTGACTATTGATGCTTCCCAAGGTTGGACATCCGAAGATAAGGAAATCTACGAACAAGTAAAACACCGTCCATTGATTTTAGTAATTAACAAAATCGATTTAATTGATTTAGCATCCGCAGAAAATGTAGAAATACAAAATTCCATAAATGTAGAGATACTCCCTATCGCGTCTCCCAAAGGAATAAATCAAATTGTCAAAACTGCTGCGGCAAAAAATCAAGGAATTGAAGATTTAGAAATAGCAATTTTGGAAACAGTACAAACAGGGAAAGTCAAAGCAGCAGATACAGATTTTGCTATTAATCAACGGCAAGCAGCAGCATTATTACAAGCAAAAACATCTCTCACACAAGTGCAAGCAACAATAGAGCAAAATTTACCTTTTGATTTCTGGACGATTGACTTACGTGCGGCAATTCATGCATTAGGAGAAATTACTGGAGAAGAAGTCACAGAATCAGTTTTAGAGAGAATATTTAGTAAATTTTGTATTGGTAAATAGAGATTATAAATCAAGCAAAATAAATCTGACAAAATCTCAATTTTCAATTCAGTATGAGTTTGCTCTTGGTATCCCATAATTGATATCTATTGGCTTTTTATTCATAGCAATTAATTTTCGCTTCTTTCGATAATATTTATTAGCTAAAAATCTTGCTGATAATGGGATTAAAGTCGCAATTAGGGAAGCAAATATAAATAGAATTATGAGCATTAAAGAACTAAGAATTGGTATCCAACTAGCAAACCATAATAAGCTAAGAGAGAAAATAAAACATGCATAAAAAATACTCGGAGTAGACAAAATAAAAGATATTAGCAAAGATACAATTAAAAAAATCAACTCCAAAGAGAATGTATAGAAAATAGTTAACCTAATTCCAGAATATCGTTGATTACGTAAAACATACCAGCATCCAATTTTAGTTATAAAAAATAATATAAGAGGTAAATAAATCACAAAATACGGTACTAGGAAGAAAGTTACAAACAGCGTGAGAAAACAGACAATTCCGACTCCAACAGCAACTTCTAAATATCCACCACCGTACTTTATTCTTCTGACCATCGCAGATTCCGATCCAAGTATTTATCAATGAAAATAGCTGATATTCATCGAGTTACACAAGTGCAAATTTACCTATTATAAAAAATACTACGTTAGTTTCAGCATTAACCTGCATTGTGGGTATCTTCCCAACTACCGAACGCATTTAAGGAATCGTGCGATCGCGTCAGCGAAGCGTAGCTTTCTCGCATAACTGTAAGATCGAGTTTATTCAGGAAGAATCGTGACAATAATTCAAGCTCACTCTAAGTGTGATGTTTGCCCTTGAAGGAAACTCAAACCATGATCGAATCGTGGAATCATCCTACAGTTGAATTTGCTTAGTTCATCAATAATATCTGGGCTATCAAAGTCTTTAAAATTTCGATTCAAAAAACACGCTTGTGGTGGCTGAGAACACCGTAAATGCTGGATAACAGACGCATAAACAAAGGCATCTTGTGGTGTTAAATCATAAATCATTTCCGAAGATGCAGCTTCTTTTAAAATCTCAGTATTAAGTGGAACAATTTCCGCAACATTTAAAAGTCGTTCTCTATACTGGATAAATCGATTTCGCTCTTCCTCATTGCTTTGCACTATTAAACTAGCAATATCTTGGATACTTTTAATCCGACTTGTATAAGAACTTGTACGTGAAAGTTGTCCTAATTCTGTGTTTAATGACTTTTGTAATTCCTTTCTACTTTTAGCCTGACGGTTTAATTTCTCATGGGGTTCAGCCAGACTATAAGCTGGAACGATCAGCTTTGCGCGTTGTTGTTCGCAAAGTATTAAAATATTTTCGCAGCTTTGATATTGCTCTTGTCTGAAGGTTAGCTCTAAAACAAAATTTGTTTCAACATAAATATTCACCCTATCCCCTCATCCTGAAACTCCCCTCCAGCTAAAGCATCATATAATCCTGACTCAATCAGCCAAAGTTGAGTAGCATCAAAGTTTTGTGATGGTTTCTCTGAATGGATAATTTCCCCCAACCAAGAAGCAATAATTATTTCCAGACTTTGCCCACTAATTCTATCCCCGACAATTCCTGCACGCTCAAAATATGGATTGAGAATAGGATGCGCGTCAATAGTGTAGTCGGGTTCTTTTTCTAAAATCAGATTCTCACTATTAGTCCACAGATAAAATTTATCTGGAAAACCATCAAAAAATAGGGAGCAATCGGCAGAATATTATGTGCTAGCATATTACGCCGAAATTTTGTAGCCCATTCCGGAGATGCATTAGTTGTGCTTTTAACCTCGACTACAAGGACAAGTTTTCCGTAGCGATTGACGACAGACAAATCCCAGTGTCGATCCGAGATAACAGCCATAATCGGCTCACCTGAATAATTTAGATACCCCATTATTTTGACGTAAAATGTTGTTGATTGGTGTCTAATATGGTTATTTACTTACCATACGACTTGCATAAATATCATCAATTATTTCTTCTGCATTGCGTGTATCTTTCCAACTACCGAACGTATTTAAGAAATCATGCGATCGCGTCAGCGAAGCGTAGCTTTCTCGCGTAATTGGTAAGATCGAGTTTTTGCTTGATAACTTTATTCACCATTGAGTAATTAAAGCTTATAAATCTGTTTTTGTCAGCATTTAGCATAACTCTGTGAGCGTATAGTGCTATTCATAATGTGTCCACATCCGAATGATTTTAACCGTTTGTTCCGATTCAATTACCTCATATACCAATCTGTGTTGTATGTTAATTCTGCGGGAATAAGCTCCCGACAAATCACCAACTAATTTTTCATAAGGTGGAGGATTTTGGAAGGGATTTTTGGCAATAATAGCGAGTAATTCTTCCGCTTTGTTTTTTAAGTTGCTAGATGCTAATTTCTTTGCGTCTTTTTGCGCTTGTTTTGTATAAACTAACTTCCAAATTATCCCTTGCGAGTCATTTGATTCTTCATTAAAAGAATCCCCAATATTTTCCTCATTTACCACTCCAACTCCTCCGAACAATCCTCGATCGGGGTTTCTAGTCCTTCTTTGATGGATTCTCTCATTCCTGGTACTGACAGCAAATAAAGAGTTTCTTGAATAGCTGACCAATCTTTTTCGGCAAGTAAAATTGCGTTACCGTGCTGACCTTGAATAATAACAGGTTCGCCTTGAATTGCTACTTGATCAATCAGTTCCTGGAGATTGTTTTGAGCGTCGTTTACAGATAGCGAAGCCATATTGTTATCCTCAAATCACAATAATTTTATCTTAGCGATAATGGTAGGTTGGGTTGAGACGCAGGAGAATTTTTGTGTTAATTAATAATCTCATTTGCGTCGTAACTCAGCATCAAAGTATTTGGGAAAATTGAAGGTCTAAATGTTGGGTTACTCTACGAGATGCAAGCTAGGCAAAGCCTTCACCCAACCGACGAGAGAAGCGCGATCGCACTTAAGCAAGAATTCGACTATCTTGTTGGGAAACAAAAGCTAAGATAATATCTTCTTCAGCGATACCGCGATCGATTAAGTCTTGAGTAATTCCCGATTCCATACCATCATACTCAATCGTCACTTTTGTTGCTGATAAAGTTAAGTAAATCAAATTACCTTTAATTCGTTTTCCCCTGTCCCATCCTATTTGCATCAAGCCATATCTATCTTGGGATTCATCAAAAATTGTATCTAGTCTAATATCACCGTGGGATGGTTTGAATTTTGAGTATTGGGTAATTACTTCTTTGATAATTTGGCGATATCTATTTAATTTATCCATTTCTTTACTTCAACCCTTTTTAAGTTGACAACAATCATCTTTAATGGTAGCTCAGTAATAACAAGTTTACCTATTGGTTCTTGAAAAAAATCTTCATACAGAGTATTGCTAATTGCCAAGTAAACATCACGTCCTGGGTCTACTTTCTGCAAAAGTAATTGATAGAGAACATACTGTCCAATAGCTTGTTCTAAATCTTTAATTATCGATTTGGCTTTAAATTCCTTTATTTCTATTGCAATACGGCTATTATTCTTTTCTGCACCAATCAAACTACCTTGGATGTTATCAGCCGCAGATTTACTTGCTCCCAGGTCAACAAAGAGAAATCTCTCACCATAGGATATTACATAAGGGTCATCGCCATCTTTGATTATCCAACCGTCTTTAATCAATGCTTGCTTGACAATTTCATGGATTGCATCCCTTGGTGGCACTAAATTTATCCTACCTAACTGTACTTTTAGATTAAGTAAATTGTAGGTTGGGTTGAGACGCACAACAATTTTTGTATTGAATTAATAATCTCCCAAAGCGTCGTAACCCAACATCAAAATATTTGGGAAAATTGAAAGTCTAAATGTTGAGTTACGCAAAGCCTCCACCCAATCTACGGGAGATTGCGATCGCACTATATGCTTGTTCAATTTGTTTCTCCGCAACAGGAAGAATCTTAACTTGAAATGTCATATTTATTTTGCATTTCTTCTATGAAATTACCAATCGGACGAGATTTCCCCGCGTTTAGCTCGTCAAAACCTTGTTGAATACCCGCAATAGTTTCCAGTTGTTCGATTAATTGACGCAGTTTAGCTGGATTGATTTTACCAGGTTCCAGGAATGTAACGAGAACTTGAGTTTGTTCGCTGACATTTTGCGGTAACTCTGTGAGTTCAATTTGCCCGTTTTGATAAATTCCTTCGATAGTTTTTAACATAAGGGAACACCCCTGTAATAAATTATCCAAATCATAAGTATTGTAGGGGCGGGATTACCCCGCCCTTACGGGATGATATCGATCGAGTCTGTTTATA
>JAAUPE010000177.1 GCA_012034595.1 Calothrix sp. CSU_2_0
CAGTTCTCGATTATATTTCTTCTGATATGATCGTTAACTTCTTCCCCTTCGTATTTTTAATCGGTGTTTCGCTTAGTTGATGAATTTTATTAATCCCTTGATAGCCTTTATCCGCTATTACCTTGACCATCTTTTAAATTAAAAGTCAAAAGTAAAAAGGTAAAAGAAAGAAGAATATTTCTTTTTATCTTTATCTCAACGGATACATAAATTCCTTGTGTCCGTAGGATTGGGAGAATTTTTCGGCTGTTGAATAGTTGGCTGGGTTGTAGAGAATTTTGGTACTACAAGCACTTGCGATAGCGAAGCGCTGACTTGTCAGTTCGCACTCGCTAAATTATCCCCATATGCGTTAGCTCGCTGTTCTAAAGACTGCACACCAAGAACAAAACAAGCACCATTACTCCTGTACTCGTTAATCCATTGAGGTAATGCTTTGAGGTACAGCGAAGGTAACTCATCGATAAATATTCCCAATGGGTCTTTTCTTGGTGTAGATAAATTACTCACAATTGTCATGTGTAGCGCTGCTGCGAGTAATGGACCAACTACATCGCGTCTGGGGTCATCTAGTTTAAAAATTAGGATTTGCTTTCCCGACAATTTAGTAGGAATGGTGCTTTTACCAATGAAAGAGGGAAGGAGCGTTAGCGAAGCTTACCGCAGGTATCGCTGCATGAATCCTGAAAATATTCCCACGGTAGTTGTGTCGATGCTGGCAATAGTTTTTTCGCTATCTTTAGCTTTGAGATATTGCTGGAACGAAGCTGCAACCCACCGCGAGACTCTACCAGATTGTACTGCTGCATGAAGTTTGTTGATGAAACCATCGGTTGATTGGATACAGTAAACCATTTGATTGAGTTTGAGTTTACCTAGTTCGGGGTTTTGGGATAGTAAATTAGAGAGCGAGGTATTTATATTTGTCTGCGGGTATTTTGATTTGATGAGTGCTGCGATTGGTTTTATTTGTGCAGTATTATTTCTCCCTAAATTTGGTACAATTTCTGCTAAATCCTGGATAGTTTGTTTTCCTAATAATGGTAATTGATTAAGAGTGTAAGTGCTAAAATCACGAGATTTAGCCGTATTTGCGATGTTACTCAAACTGAATAATTGAGGTTTTAATGCTTCATCGATATCACCTAAAGTTAAGTATTTATCTGGTGTATCTCCTGTATTCCATTGACGAGAAAATCCGTTAATTTTTATCGAGCCATTTTTTTGTATTGCTGGTATTTGGCTAAATGAAATTCTCTGCCAGTCAGGCAATAATATTTGCTTACCCGTGTCAAGAGGTATTAAACGAGTGGGTAAATTTGATTGATTTTGGGCTATTGATGGAGATTGTACGTAAATAGTAGCTGTGATAAAGAAAAGAGAGAATATAAATCGACCGATTTTCATAAATCAATACTGAGAGATTTTATGAAAAATTATCGGTTAATATCTTTAATTTGTGTACTTGACTATTGACGTAAATAGTGATGTTCGCGTCAGATTCCTAAATAGCTTATTGATACTAAGGATGCTTTCATTTTCAGAGCGATCGCTAACTATCCACCCCAAACAAAACCTCTGGTTCCTTTGCCCAGCGACTTGTATCCGGTGAGGCAGCAGGACGAGCATACACTGCCTTGTTGCGAATCTCGATAATTTTATCCTCCTCACGAATCATGCTGGGGACGAAGTGCGATCGCACCTCCACAAAATCCCTCACAGTCACGCTTAGAGGTTTTTCCCCAAGCTCCTCACTAGAAAGCTCTTGCGTATTTCGATAAAAAGCATTTTCTGCGGTTTTCTTCACCATCATTCCAATCTCTGCTGGGGTTAGTAACTTGGTTTCCCTCAACAAACGCAACCAATCCTTTTCACACAAATCCAACTCTGGAAAATACTTAGCCAAGTGCAGTTTAAAGATTTCATACATCGCACCAGCATGTGGTAAATCTATAAAAATAATCTCATCAAAACGACGCACTAATTCGGGTGGTAAAAACTCCAATCTGTTGACAGTTGCCATCACCAAAACTTGAGATGTTCTCTCTTGCATCCATGTCAATAATTTCCCCGCAAGCTGACGCGATACACCACCATCATTATCTGAATCAAAACCAGCAAAACCTTTATCAAAATCATCGAAATAAAGAACTAAACCATGCTCTCCATTGGCATCACAAAATTGTAAAAATTCCCTTAAATTTTTCCTCGATTCATAAGCAGTTGTACCACGCAACCCAGCCCAATCAGCAGCAACCATCGGTACACCCATTTTCTTTGCTGCCAATTTCGCACTGAGAGGCAGTCGATGCCATTATTAATGCTGAAATCTATTTTATAAAATTTCAGTAGTTAGCTTTTTGACTGCCGACGTGCATCATAAACATTGGTTCTACACGTAAGCGTCAATTTTATGGCGTTGTACGTTCTAATTCCTTGGGAAATGAGTTACTCGGTAGATTAGGTTTTTTAAGGTTTCGTTCTGGTAACAGTGATATTGTTTCTGTACTTTGTCAAATTACCTCAGTAGATAGACGCAATACAATTCATGAAGATGGGGGGTTTTGGACCAGTAATTGCTGCTAAAGGGTCAATACCTTATCTTTCTGAAATTGGAGACTACGAAGAGGCTGTTGCCAAACCAATTGCTCAACAGGTAAATGGTTCTGCTGCTCCTTTACGAGCTAACCCACCAAGTGGCTCCCAGATAATAAGTTTAGATGACACATCATTAGTTTCAGAAGAGGGTAAGCAAGTAAAACCTCAAACAATTTTTAATAGTTTTGCTCCAGAAAATGAGCAATTTTTACGTTATCCCGGTTCTTTGGTGGGTGAGACTATTAATGTCCCAATTATTTGTAAAAGCTTCAATCCCAATAATGAAAATGGCTGGGGTGAAGCTCGACATGCTATATTTTTAGCTAGATCAGGTGCTGGTAAAACTCATGCAGCTAAGATTATGCTGGCATTATATTTACTTTCAACTCAGACAATGGGAGCATTTATTCCTGATGGAAAAGGAGATTTTGTTAGACCATCGACAAGAGATTTAGATTTGAAAAAATTTCTAGAAGCTAATGGTCGTAATGTTGAAGTAACAGACATTGAAAATCTGCGTTTGGAAGAAGCAAGGCAATTTGAACAACTCCTCTCAATAAAGGATTTTTCAAAATTAATTATTACAGAGGCTTCAGATAAATGGCACTTACTTATTGAATTAACTCTAGCTGAGTTTACTGATGAAAATGGGCGTTTAATTGTTGAAGGAAATGATGCCATTACTTTGGAGCGCTTTTTAAGTAGATTTAATCAAAGTATTCCTATGGCTTATTCTGGCAAGACTGATAAAAAGGTTGAGCAAGCAGAACAAATACAGGAAACGAATATACGAAGAATCCAATCCGTATTTCAAGACGTTTTAAAGAGATTTACTCAGGGGATAAGTTTAAATGATTTAGTAGATGGTGTATTGAAAGATGGGAAAATTTATTTTCTTGATATTCGTAGTTATGACAATCCAGTAAACGTATTTATTCTGGGTTCCTTATACAGGCGTTTTCGTAGCCGAGCATCTCATTTGTACTATAAAAAAACTTATTCTAACGCAATTGTATATGTTGACGAAGCCAATCGTTTTATTCCTCAATCACCTAAAGATGATGAGCAAAAAGCTTTAGCACAAGAACTAATTGACGGAATCCGTACAACACGACAGTATGGTTTGGCTTGGTGGTTAGCAGATCAAAGACCTTCATCAATTAGCAAAGATGCTTTCACCCAAATGGGAACTTTTTTCTTTGGTAAAGGAATAACTGCTGTTGCAGACCAAGTAAATATGGAATCAGTATTAGGCAAAGATGGCTGTAATATCTACGAATATGTAATCACGATGGGAGGTAGACCTTTTGTTGCCTGTGGTCAATTTATAGGAGTTGGTTCTAGTGAGTCCGTAGCAGTACCGATGCAATTCTTTAACAGTTGGGATGCCTTAGCAGAACAAAATAACGTGACCCTGGATACAGAGATTAAAATATAAGATGCAATCTTTCGCAGTGTGGTAAATTAATTTTGATAAAGGGTCAGTTTTATTTTCTCCAAATGCATTCACAGTTCATATACACAATGATTTAGAGGTTTATAAAATTGCAATGTAATTATTTGGATGTTGAAACAGGAAGAGAAATATACCGAAAATATAATTCGATTCTTGGGATGCTTGTTACCATAATTAATAACCCTGATAATTGGATACTTAATTCCAACAAAACTAAATAACTCTTTCCCCCACTCCCTCACTCTCCCTCTCCTCTACTCACTAAATACGGAACCACCTGGCATTACGAGTAATGAACCTTGAGAGACAGCACTATTTCCAGTTGCGATCGCACTTTGTCTTTCTCTAGTATTTACTGCATTTAATTCCTGTGCAGCTTGAGCAGTCAAAGTTAATCCCAAAGCTCTATCCTGCCGCGCTTGTGATGCTTCTTGAAGTTGTAAATCAGCAATTGTCGCATTATTTTTTAGTTGTTTGGAAATGTTTTGCAAAATTTGCTGGGAAGTATCAGAATTTTGCGAATCATCCGACATCTGACTTGATTCAATCTCAGAATTTGCACTTTGCTCCAAAGTTAATTTAGAATCTTGTTGAGCATTTTTAGAAAGAGTTTTAATTTGTGCAACCTCAATTGCTCCAACTCTTTCACTCTGATTGGCTAAATCCTGACGAATTGCATAGGAATTGGGAATTTTATTCTCCAATTTATTTGCTATAACTCCATCTTCAGGAAGCGAACCTTTCATAATTTCGCTGACAACTTCACCCAAATCTGGGATTTCGACGGAACCAATCGCATTTTTGATAAGTTGTGTAATGCTGCCAAAGAAGTCACCACGAACAAAGGAACGTACATCATTTATAAATCCTTGAATTTGCTCGGATGAGTTTTTGTTGAATGTTGAATTAGCTGTTTGAGAAACATTACGATTTTGGTTTGTATCTAAAGGCGCTGCAAATGATGAATTGATTGCAGTAACACTCAAACTTAAAACGGTTATCCCAATTAGAGAAATACTTTTTATTTTCCCTTTTAATCTACGTATTGGTAAGCGTTTTCTCTTCTTTGTCTTGTACATTTTTTACTCCTTCATTAATATGTGAAAAATCTTTATTCTCTTTAATCGCTGCAACATAAACCTTAGTAAAATCAGCTAATCCCTGTAATTTACCTTTCAAAGTATTCGGGTATTGAGACAAAATTTCCCGACGTGCAATTCGTTCCTCCTGATTAGTTGCAACTGCTGCCAGAGACATTTCTCCCGGATAAAATCGAGTTTGCCAAAAACGTCCTCCTTTCTCAATTAACCAACAGGAATATAAATCGGAACGTCGGGGAAAAAAGGATTCGGAAGCATTTTGAGCGATGATTTCAACAGGATAGGAAAGATAATTTTGGAATGATGCAACCGCATTTGACGTAATGCAACCAGTAATTCGATAACTGATATTCTGCATAATCATTGCTGCTGCTGAAGATTGGCAAATCGTATCCGGGTCTTGACTGGATAAAACTATACTCAATCCGTCTTTACGTGCGGTAGCGCAGAGTTCCCCAACCATCACGCTAAAACCATCCTTGCGGAACAATACTGATAGCTCATCACCGATAAATAAGCTTTTTGGATAGGAAAGAGCGACGCGCAAACATGCGGCTTTGGCTGCAACAGCCATTGTGTAGGAATCTTGGTCGTTACTTAGCCCAGTCAAAGTCAGCCAAGTAAAAAGTAAAAAGATAAAGGTCATTTTGATAAGAACGTCAATTGAAGTTATGATAAATTCATAGCTATTTTTATCCCAGAATATGGAGCGATCGCGTCGAGCATCAATTGGTTTAGAAAAACGGGAGCGGACAAGAAGGGGTCTAATTGAGGCAGCCTATCGGATATTTGCTCGAAAAGAGGCGGATGCTGTCACGATTGACGACATCATTGCGGAAGCAGCAGTTGCAAGGGGTACTTTTTATAACTACTTTCAAACACGAGAGGATGTGCTTAAAGCTGTTGCTGCATCCCTGAGTGATGAGATGAATCAGAAGATTTGGGCGCAATCTGTAGCGATTGATGACCCGGCTGAACGAATGGCGATCGCGATTCGCCAATTTTTGCATCAGGCGATTCGCGATGCGACTTGGGGATGGGTAATTGTCCGAATTGGATTGGTGGCTGCCCCATTGAGTGAAACAATCGAAAGGGGAGTGATGACGGATTTGCAGGCTGGTATCAGGTTGAAGCGTTTTATGGTTGAGAACGAAAAGGCTGCGATCGATTTGATTTTGGGAACGGGGCTGATGGCTATGCGTACTATTCTTGAAGGGCATACAGAGCCAGATTATCCCGAATATATCGCTAAAATCATTCTGAAAACGTTAGGACTTGCGGATGCTGATGCCCATGCGATCGCTTTCAAGCCTTTAGAATTGCTGCCAAGTTAAAGATTTTTGTAAATAATGCGAATCGCATAGCGGACTTTCGGATTTTCCAGTTCAAATACCTTCCAAATAAAGCGTCCAAGCATTAGCTGGCAAATTAAGTTAATCATACCAAACTCATCAAGAGCGATCGCTAGTTTGGCTCAGTAACGAAGTGATACCTGCTGTTACAAATAAACCAGTCAAATTCATGTCGAGAAACACACCAGAAAGGACTTGAAAGAAGTGGTCAAGTGCGACTGCCGTAATTATGACTAAACTCATCATACGACCTTGCATCAACGAAAGTTCGACAGTTGCAAAGGGGAGCGAAGTATTGTTCTGTTGAGGTTATGGGTGATTGGATGATCGAGTGATGAGGTTTAACCTGCCTACTGACTCGTCTGCCGAATTCCGAATCGGCTGAATATTCAACTCCGTCTGCCATTTGGTCAGAGGCTTTTCCCAGCCCTCTTCCCACTTCTGAGCAAATAATGATTTAGCACTTTTACCCATCTGAAATCCTTGGGCTATGGAGAACTACTACATCAAAAGTTTGCAGCCTTCGATGGTGTTGATTTGGCAAAACTCCCCCTATCTACTTACGTGGAAAAGTTGATTGATACAGCCGATCAATTTTTTACTGATAATCCAGGCTACCACGCTATTTTCATGGAGGTTCAGGGGACGATACCTGAATTGGAGGAAATCGAAGAGGCTGCCGATGCTCAACTAATTCAGGATTTGGTAACATCCTTATCTCAACGTGATTCAACCTTAGAGCCTGCGGATTATGAAGCGATCGCCTTTGTGCTGGTAAAGGTGATTGGAACTCTTTTGTGGCTATCCCTCAGTCAAGAGAAACCGTTTCGCCAACGTCTGGTGGCAGAAACGAAACGCTTCACTTTGAACTACTTACAAAGCTATTTTCTATCAGGTCAAATACCACCTCAGAATTTACCTGGAGCCGACTGAGCAATCTTTTCTATGTAGATGTAAAGGTTTTTTACAGTCGTCTGCCCTACTGGTATCAATTTAAAATAACGTGCGATAAGCGGAGCTTAATACCAAAGGCATATCCCATCCCTTTCAAATCAAAAATCCGGCACAACAATCTCCCGACTATGCCCTACATAATGCCGATAAATAACCTCCGGTGAATTCCCCACTAACTTAGCCACATCCTTTACATCCATCCCATTCCTCAATGCCAGGGTAATAAACGTATGTCGTGTCTGATATAGCTTGCGGTATTCAATCCCATCCAAGTTTTCTAGAATTGCTTTCCAGCCTCGGTTGGTCAAATTGTGAACATCGATCCACATTCCTTCCTTTGAAGGAAACACTTTATCCTCATCCTCAACCTCAACACCTGCGAGTTTTATCGATTTCAACAATTCCCCCAGACTCTTATTGATGGGAAAACTCCGCTTTTTCTGAGTCTTCAAACCCTTCTTACAAACTAACCCTGACTCCGATACCACCACCGCTTGCTCAAACCGAGGCTTGTGCGATATGTTTGGAGGGAGAAGGGCACTCTCAAGGTGTGTCCATCTCTGTTGATGGAGATTTTAACGCTCAATTTTGTCTTTATTGGCAACCTGTAACCGCACAAATGTCGCGTTGTTGGAATGATGAGGAATTTACAACTGAACAAGCGGCTTACGGTATTGCGTTTTTAATTATCAGGGAACTGACGGAATTAACGGTTATTGAACGTTCTCGTCAAGGTACGGGATTTGACTATTGGCTGGGAACTTCAGCCATAGAAGGGGAATTGCCGTTTCAAAAAAAAGTTAGACTTGAAGTGTCGGGTATCCGTAAGGGTAACTCCAGTCGGATTAAAGCTAGGGTAAAACAAAAGAAAGAACAAACCAAGCCTTCTGATGGTCAATTTCCAGCCTACGTAATTGTGATTGAATTTAGTACACCCCTTTGTTTTGTGGCAAGAAAATGAGCCAAATTCAAGAAAAACACACTGCTGCTATGGACTTTGCAGAGGCTGCGATGGTCGCCAAGCTTCGGG
Organism: Calothrix sp. CSU_2_0; assembly: GCA_012034595.1. GTDB lineage: Bacteria > Cyanobacteriota > Cyanobacteriia > Cyanobacteriales > Nostocaceae > Brunnivagina. Next base: position 8,491 of record JAAUPE010000177.1, read on the forward strand.
GTGACTCAGAACAAGCGTCCTTACTTACCCGACAAGCGTTTGAGAATGAATTAGCAGCAGTAGAATTAATTGTTAACCAACTAGATGCAGAACCGACTCGCTCAATTTTGCATCGCAGTGCAGCAACCTTGGCGATCGATTGTGGAGAGTTGAAAATAGCGGAACGCTTAATCGCAAATGCATTATCTGGAAATCCCCCTGAAGAAATCGCCTCTGAGTTGAAGGATTTGTTTGTACAAATTAATTTACTTCCTTACCTAAAGCGTCGTGGCATAAATATTGATGACGAACAAATAAATGCCTTAATCATGAATAGCTAGTACGATCGATGGCTGGTATCTCATTAATTTTGAAATACTAATCAATCATCAACTTGGCTACACTTTATTTTTGGCGCGATCGCTTCGGCTCTGGTTGCGGTAAAACCATGCACGGCAAATTCTTCTTCTGCGGCTTTCAATATCAGCGCTTGGGTAGCCTGAGCATCGCGAGTTGTTTTTTGGCTTGACGATTGTTTTGTTTTACTCATTCGGGGCACAGTAATCGTAATTAGGAAATCTATATAACTTAGATTTAGTATAGCTTCATGACTATCGGGCTTGATATTTTGGAGTCAAGAAGAATTTTGCGTTGCTGCGATCGCTAAGGACTTGCGACATCCTTTTTTTGCACTGCTTATTGATTTGAAAATCAACTAACTTGCCACAATGATAAATATCGATCGATTAGACCATCTGGTGCTGACTGTCAAAGATATTCAATCCACCTGTGATTTTTACAGTCGAGTATTGGGAATGCAGGTAGTTATTTTTGGGGAAGAACGAAAAGCACTCGTGTTCGGACAGCAAAAAATCAATCTCCATCAAATTGGTAAAGAATTTGAACCAAAAGCCAATAAACCGACTTCTGGTTCTGCGGACTTGTGTTTGTGCGAGAATCTCTGAGCTATGTCGAACAGCACCTGCGTTGTTGTGGTGTGGAAATCATCTCTGGACCGATCGAGAGAACTGGAGCAATGGGTGCGATCGCATCGTTGTATATTAGAGACCCAGACTTGAATTCGATCGAACTATCGGTTTACCTGTAACGAATACTAATTGCTTAAAAGTAAGCTTTCTTTGTGCGCGATCGCCCATTCTCGCAAACTTGTCGATGGTTTTCCCGTTACGAATGGTACATCATCTCGAACGCTACCGATGTAACCCATCCGTCCGTCGATAACTTGTCGCATAAACTCGACACTGGCTTCTGCGTAATTGGTTTCCACTGGGATGGCTCCAGAAGTCATCAACGCTTGCAAATCTTCGGGTTGCTTGACGACATAATCGATTTTTCGACCCAACACATCGCTCAAAATTGCCACAATTTCCTCTCCATTCAAGACTTCCGTACTCAGCCAATAATCTTTGCCAGTAAAGCGATCGCTCGCTTCCCGTAAAATTGTCGCAGCAACCGCAGCTACGTCTTTCAATGCCACCCAACCCACTCGCTGGTTGTCCCAAAACATCGATAGGCGATCGTTCTCGATCGGTAAAAAACCCAACAGATTTTCCATAAACACATTCGGGTGCAGATGCGTCCAAGCAATACCACTAGCTTCGATATAGCGCTCGATAAGTTGGTGCCAAACAAAATGGGGGTCGGTACAATCCCACTGTGCAAAAATACCCAGATGCACGATATGTTTTACACCGGCTTTTTTCGCCGCATCCACGATTGTTTTACTCTGGGCTAGCATAGCTACGGTATAACCCGTGACCAGGAATAACTTATCAACTCCATGTAATGCGATCGCAAATGTGCGTGGGTCATCCAAATCGAGATAAACCGCATCCTGTCCTTGTTGGCGAAGAGTTTCCACCTGTTCGAGTTTGCGGGAAGTGACGCGAATCCGCACATCTGAGGTTTGTTTCAAGGCTTCTACGACTAGTTTTCCTACTTGTCCGGTGGAACCAAGAACTAAAACGAGAGGTTTTGTATTATTGCTGGTCATAATTTGATTTTGGGAAAATATTTTGAGATTTGATTAGGTAGTGCAGGTGTCTTGCCTGCACGGGAAAACAAAAATATCACGCTACCGAAACGTATCTTTCGCCACCATCGATGTGTAAACTTCGCCATTGATAAAACCATTGCTCATCAACATAATTACCGCTTCCGCCACTTCTGCTGCTTGCCCGATGAGCTGCACGGGGATTTTCTCAGAAACAGAGCGAATCACTGCATCGTAGTTCGCCCCCAAAACATTACTTACTAAAGGTGTATCTGTCCAACCAGGAGCGATCGCATTCACACGGATGGGAGCCAATTCCATCGCCAAACTGCGGGTTAATGCTTCTGCTGCTGCCACACCAACGGTTGTCATCGTCGTACCGGGAATCCTCCGATGTTACATTTACCCTGGCTAAGTAGTTGTGCAAAATTAATTTCTCATTCCGGAAACTTGAAATCCTTGCGATTGCTTCTTTCCTCGCAATGACAATATGTAATTAATTTTGCCTAATCACTTATGAACGATTACATCGCCAGTTTGCTGGCATTACCCTTGATGCAGAAACTATCCCAACTCGCACCGGAAATAAATCTGCGTTTGCTCCCCAGCACCAATATCGATGCCACAGCGATGTTGGAACGCAACGAAATCGACCTGGCGATCGGGGCAATTTCGGCTACCAAACCGCGATTGATGACCCAAAATTTGTTTACCGATTATTATTTGTGCGGGATGGGGAAAAACCATCCTCTCGCCAAAGGAAAATTAACGTTGGATAAATTTGTCCGCGCGAATCATTTACTCATCACCCTTACAGGGGAAGCAACGGGATTTGTCGATCGAATTCTTCAAGAAAAAGGGTTGCAGCGTCGGATTGTGATGACGGTAAATCAATTTGCGATCGCACCGGAAATACTTGCCCATACCGATCTAATTGCAGCGGTAAATTATCGTAGCATCCAGCATAGTGTTTTTGCCGGGGATTTACATTTGACCAAATTGCCGTTCGAGCATACACCGATTTCCGTCAACATGATGTGGCACGATCGCAAAAGTCAAGACGAAGCCCATTATTGGCTGCGTCAATGCATTACAACTTGTCTGTAAATTTGTGCCCAAACTGTACACCCCAAAATTTTATTTTTAGCCGATACCGAATGGAGGTTAATTTTGAGTTGCGATCGCCAACAATTATTCTTGGTCTGTAATGTTTAGCAGAATACCATCGTTAAATCTTCATGGTTTGGTTTGATTCGATAAACTTCTTATCCGGGGCTTTTTCCATCCAGAGGGAAGGGATTCTAAATAGTGTTCGATCGCGTTGATATGTCCCTGGGGGTTAGTATCTTTATTCTGTATCCAATCAAGAACTAGGACAATATTATACCGAATAACCCTAGAATTGATGGCGACCCAATGAATATCCTTCTGTAGTAATCCTCCTAATCGATATCTTTTGAGGGTTTCCGCAGATAAACCGGTTCTTTCTGCTGCAATTTGTTTATTTACCAATGGATATTGGGTCGATGATGCGATTTGATTGGAAGGATTTTGCACACCTACCACTCCTCTATTTTTCAAGTATTTGCTAAATATGGGCTTGTGTCGCGATCGAATCTACAGACATACATTGAAATTTCGATTTTGAAGATAGTGAAGATGCACAAAGATTTGTATTCCGAAAACTCGAATCTCACGAAAAATGAAGCTCGATCTGAAATTTTGACTGAGCGCGATTGGACTTTAAAGCATCAAAAATTACGAAAACCCATCTATGCATGAGAATACATTTGGGCAACTAATTTAACAATTTCACCTTGGGAAGAAAGTTAAAAATAAACACCTGTTTGTATATTATTTTTATTATTTTTACAATTAAACACTTAGGGAAATTTCTAGTTTATATCTTTTTCAAGCAGGCTTTTAGAGGAAAATCCAGCTATTCAAGTTATTGATATTCGATGTCCTTATTCATATCAGTTATATCAGTATACTGAGACATTTTCCAGTTAGTGAATACGAATAAATTCACGGAAGCTTTTGCGTTAATTGTTGTATTGATTCTGTACAAGGGCTTTTGACATGGTTTGATGGCATCTGGCGATCGCATTGTTGCATCTTTAATTTGGACTTTTTAATTTATTTGCGCCAACATCCAAGTAACAAATCAGCTAAAACTTTGACATATTATCTCAGTATATACGGAAATGTAAAACGTAAGATTAAAAACTTAATCCATTAGAATTAATGTGTAAGATTGAATATTTCTGGTATTATAAATTACATTTTTTCTGTCGAGTAAAGTATTTACCCGGTTTTTACAAGTAAGGTATAAAACAATTACAAAATAAGATTTTACCGACGAAAAGGCTTGAACAATAATCCCACAATTGGTTGATGCAAACTTCAGTAATAGGGCGGTATTAGTAGGTATAGAAAATTTTGTTGTGATTTCTATGTTCTTGAAACCAATTCCAAATACAGACTCGCACCAAAGAAATCATGCTCGAACCAATGGCTTAATGTTGACTGCAATTTCTGTAACAGTTATAGATGTAGTCATCAATCCAAGTTTGGTTGGAATTACGACGTTGACTGTTTCCACATTCGGAATGAGCGCAATTTTCTTTCGACGCGAGTTGGAAGGTTTATTCAAAATCATCACAAAATTTTCTCACAGTTACAAAATCACCTCGTCTGCTTTAACTCTTTGGGGTGCATTTCTACTATTAGAAGCTCTAGCGAGTCCCGCACATGGACAATTTTTTCAAAGTGCGGAAACCTGGATGACCGCACAATTCACAGGTGCAGAAGAAGCGATTACTTTGTCGTTTAATGTGCTACGAGGATTGTTCATTTTATATCTGGGAATATCGCTAGTTAGGGTGATTCAAGCCGCAAGGCAGGACGAAGATTGGGTGCGATTCGTTTAGCTGAAATCAGTAGAAATACTGAGGGTTAGCTAGCAGAGTTCAACATTGAACTCTGACAACTAAATGACCATGTAGGTGAAAGTCCTAACCC
>JAAUPE010000178.1 GCA_012034595.1 Calothrix sp. CSU_2_0
TGGGGCGAAATTTGTCTCCCCTTCTCGCCGAAATCCTCAAGGATGAAAAGGTTGATGCATCGGTTCGCAGTGGTGCAGTATATGCGTTGGGGAATCTGGGGGAAGCTGGGGTGAAATTTGCTCCCGATATCCTCAACTTTCTCAAGGATGAAAAGGTTGGTGCAAATATTCGCAGTTATGCAGCAAGTGCATTGGGAAAAATCAGACAACTGGAATTAAAAGAAGTTGCGATTATTCTCAATCCTATCTACGATCGCAACCAATCTCAACTCGAACAATGGCGTTTTCACACCTATTTCCTCGGTGGTGGAACTGAGGAAGTCAAAACCCTGCTGACATGGTTGGGTAAACCGGAGCGAAAATCTATCCCGGAGGAACTAACGCGGGATAAAGCGATTAAAACCTTGAATACTTTCCTCAAAATCTGGGAACCCAGCCAAGATTTACCGGGATTGCGGGAAGATTTAGCCGAGCAAATTTCCATCGTGGTTTCCCAAAAACAGGTGACTTGGCAACCCCAGGATATATTACTGCTGGAAAACCTGAGAAATAACCTTAGTAAGGCTAGTTACGGGAATAAAGCTCCTGCTGTTGAATCGGTAATTACCAACCTACAAATTTGGGGCAAAATCTACAGCGCTCGCAATCTCATCCTCCTTCACATCGCCTTTTGGCTTACCCTCATCCTCTTCTACCCCAAATCACCGCACATCCAAGCTATCTTCTTCTGGAATCCCTGGGTTCGTCGTATCTTGGGTATGGGTTATGTGGGTTTTCTCCTCACCTGGGTTCCCTATTTCCGCCGCAAGTTACTGGAACCGTTTAAATTTCCCCTCCTTGCGGATGCGGGGTTAGATAATTTCAATCCTGATGGTTATTTCCCCGAATCGAACATTACCGATACCCCCAATGTGGAGGAGACGCGATGTATCGCGTCTCTACATATTTCCGAAAAAATTCCCCAAATCCAGGGACAAATCATCATCGAAGGGGCATCGGGATTGGGTAAAACCATGTTTCTCCGTCACCTACTCAACAACTCAACCCGCACCGTTGTTTACTTACCCGCGCAAAAGTGCCAAAACGGAGTTATCGAAGCCATCCAAGCCAAACTCCACGGACAAGCGCAAGATACCGACTTCCTTCGCAGCTTGATTTACAGTGGTGCAATTGATATTTGCATCGATGGGATTAACGAAGTCAATGCCGAAACCCGCGCCAAAATTTGCCAGTTCGTCGAAACCAATTTCCACGGTAATATCATCATCACCACCCAACCTTTGGAATGGATACCCCCAGCCACGGCAAAAACCTATTACATCCAACCTTTAACATCCGACCAAATCGAAAGATTCCTGCTTTCCCGCGTTTCTCGATTACCAAAAGACGCATCAATTCAAGGAAAAGATTACGAAGCAGCTTGTGAAAAGTTTTTAAAAACCGTTTTTAATAATTCCAACAGCAAACTAAGTCATGAAGAGAGAATTGCCACCATGCGGATTCTTTCTAATCCGATGGACTTGTCTTTAGTTTCCCTAATGCTATCACAAAACAAAGAACCAAATTTATTCAATCTCCAACAGCAACAATATAACTTAATGTCCGGTGAATATTTCCGAGAACGGGGATATGAATTTCCGTTGAAAAAATTCTCCCAAGCAGTTTATCAAATGCGTCTCAACGACGAAAGCGCATTACCTGCGGAGGAATTTTATAAGGAATTGGAAAGTATGGAGGATGAAAAATATAAAATGGTCGTTAGTCGGCAGTGGCAACAGGATGACGAAGATAAAATCGGTCACGAACTCGATAAAAACATGAAAGAGTGGTATTTTCGCCACGATAAAATCATGGATTTTTTCCTCGTCCAAAATTTCCTGGGGAAAACCGACGAAATCGAAACCCGTTTAATCAACCACATGGGAGATTCCCGGTTTCGAGGAGTATATTTTTATTAGCAAATTTACTAACTTTGGATGATGCGAAGGAACTGCGGGAGAAGTTAATTCAATATGCCGCAGATACCAAAGACCATAACGTTAGCGATACCTTCGTACAGTTGTTGCGTTCCCGCTAGGGGTTCTGCAAGAACATCGCGTTAGGGGCTTTTTAATACCAATTCAAATAATGATTGCAACACATCCAACGGTAGAGACGTAGCACTGCTACGTCTCTACAAATATCTATCTGTCGCGTTGTTTTTTCAAATTGGTATAACCCATAAACTTTAACTGAGCGTTGCAATTAATTGCATAACCCGCTCTTTGACTTGTTCTCTAACCATACGAAAGGTATCAATTGATTCACCTTCCGGGTCTTGTAGTTGCCAATCTGCAAATACTTCCCGTAAAATCCAAGCTTCTGGTAAATTGACACCACAACCACACAAGGAAATTACAGCGTCGTAATCTTCAGGATTAAACTCACTGAGAGCTTTGGAACTTTGATTGCTAATATCAATACCGATTTCCGACATGATTTGTACGGTAATGGGGTCAACATGACTCGCTTCCAAACCCGAACTACTCACAGCTATTTTACCTTCACCGAAGGTACGCGCAAAACCCTCAGCCATTTGCGATCGCCGAGAATTTTTTTGCAGACAAACATGACTTTTTTCATGGTTTTAAGTTTTAAGTTGAGATTTTTGTAGTTTTTCTTGACGTTCGCTATGACGATCGCATAAATAATCAACGCGATCGCGCAACAGTATAGTGAACTTATACAGTTCCTCCATCACATCAATTACGCGATCGCGGTACGCGGAATCTTTCATTTTTCCATCTTCGTCAAACTCTTGATAAGCTTTAGCTACGGAAGATTGATTGGGAATCGTAAACATCCGCATCCAACGTCCCAAAAGTCGCAATGTATTCACCGCATTAAATGACTGGGAACCACCACTAACCTGCATTACTGCTAGGGTTCTCCCTTGAGTTGGTCGTACTGCACCAATATTCAAAGGAATCCAATCGATTTGATTTTTCATAATCCCGGAAACATTACCATGTAATTCCGGAGATGACCAAACTTGTCCTTCTGACCATTGACAAAGTTCGCGTAATTCCTGCACTTTGGGATGGGTATCAGGAACACTACCATGAATAGGTAAATCCCGTGGGTCAAAAAACTTCACTTCTGCACCAAATTCTTCAATAATTCGTGCTGCTTCCTCTGCTAGAAGACGACTGTAGGAACGCTCTCTTAATGAGCCATATAAAAATAAGATTCTCGGTTTGTGGTCAAATGTCGCCATAAATAAACTCAAAATTCTGTTGTTTCTTTGCAAAAGGGTTCTGCTGCTTAGAAATTATTAAACATCTTTGAACCCGTTTGACAATAGCCGATATATTACAACAGCAATTTGCGCTCCTAATATTGGTGCAACCCAATATACCCAGTGATGCTGCCAAATCCACCCCACAAGTGCAGGTGCAAAAGAACGGGCAGGATTCATGCTTGCACCTGTAATTGGTCCCATACATGCAGCTTCCACACCTACAGTTAAACCGATCGCTAAACCCGCAAACCCGATATGTGCGCGTCTGTCAAGTCCAGAACCAAAAATGACAAACATCAAAATAAAAGTGAGAACGGTTTCTAAGACAAATGACTGCAACCAATTCCCATTTAGCGGTAAAGTAGCTCCCAAATTACCAACTTTACCCAAACTGATCGACAACAACCCCGAAGCAATAATCGCTCCTAACAACTGCGCCAAAATATAAGGCAAAACTAACCTTTTTGACAAAAAGCCACTTGTCCAAAATGCCAGCGTCACCGCAGGATTGAAATGTGCCCCGCTCAAATGTCCAATCGAGTAAATCAATGCTGCAACCACTGCACCAAATACAAAGCTAACCCCCACATGTGTAACAGCACCTTGGCTGATATCATTTACCATTACTGCACCCGTTCCAGCAAACACAATCGTGAAAGTACCGATCGCTTCTGCCAAAATTTCGCGTTTGCATTTAGAGACTTCTCGGAAGAATGACTTCATTACTACTTAAAACTGCTTTTGCTTCCGTAACAACTCGCTAATTGTCAAATCAAATCTAGCCTCACCATCAAACACAGTGCCGACTTTGCCCTTATTCAAATGAACAGTATCAATTTGGTAAGCTTCATCTGGTAATGGTACATAACCAAGCAAACTTACAGCTTTTGGAGCTTTTTGTAAGTAAAAATTCGCAAATTCGTAAACCGCACCTTTGTGTTTGGTAGACCAAGGATTAATGTAGACAAATAATGGTCGGGACAATGGTTGATATTTGGCTTTTTCGACAGTTTCGGGTGATGGTAAAATAGCACCTTTACCGCTATCAATCCCCAAAGCTTTTAATTTAGCTTTATTTTCCTGGTAATAAGCATAACCAAAATAACCTAATGCATTAGTATCATTACTGACTCCTTTGACTAATTCTTCATCGTTTTCGCTTCCTTTATAGTCATTACGGCTAGATTTTGCTTGACCAACAGTTGCTTCGGTAAAGTAATCAAACGTACCTGATTCTTTACCTGCACCATATAAAGTTAACGGACGGTTTGGGTAGCTAGAACGTACTTGATTCCAATTGGTAATTTTACCTTCTGCTGCTGGTTCCCAGATTTTTTTTAGTTCGGCAACAGTAATATCTTTTGCCCAATCGTTTTGCGGGTTAACCACAACGGTTAAAGCGTCAAATGCGATCGGCAGTTCGACATATCTAATCTGATTTTTTTTGCATAATTCCATTTCCTCTTTGTTAATTGGACGGGAAGCATTGCTGATGTCAGTTTCACCAGCGCAGAATTTTTTAAATCCACCACTAGTACCGGAAAATTTTACTGATACCTGTACTTTCTGGTTTGATTTAGCTTGAAATTCCTTTGCGATCGCATCCGTAATTGGAAAAACTGTACTCGAACCGTCTATGTTAACTATTGCGGCATTGTCGGTACTTTTAACTTCTGTCACCGTTACCGATTGTTGGGTTGTAGATACTGATGTTTCCGTGGAAGATTGGTTTGATTTGGTAGAACAACCAACTGTCAAAGCCAAAATCCCTAACCCCAGAGCGAACCTTGCTAACCTTGCTGTTGTTGCACTCATTGATTTCAGTTATCTAAATAGATGTTGAAAGTATACATCCATCATTTCAAAAAAACTTGATATGTCAATGCCAATAGAACTACAATATACAAAAATTAATCAAAAAAAATTGATGGATTATGTGAGTTGATATTTTTGGGCGCTTTAGTTATTTCTGTTAATTATTCTTAATCTTCCGAGCAGCAAGGTGCGGGTAAAATTTGGCTGATGTGGCTAAATTTGGCGATATACTCTTCTAAAACTGCAAATTGAGGAATATTCAAACTGTAATAAATCCAACGTCCTTCCTGACGGGAATTAACTAAACCAGCTTCTTTGAGGGTTTTGAGGTGGAAAGATAGCTTGGATTGGGTGACATTCAATACCGCACATAAATCACAAACGCATTGTTCTTGCTGCTGTAAAAGTTCCAAGACACGAATTCGCAGAGGATCGGATAATGCGTGAAAGCCAGACGCGATATTTTTGGGAACTGCGACAACGGGAGTTTGCATAATTCTGAGTCTTATTTTGCTAGCTTCAGTATATTTTGTAACTATATTTTTATTGCGATTACGTATTTAAACTTAAAAGCCAAAAGAAAATTTGATAGTTTTTTAGCTATCATCTTGAGATGGTAGCCTGAAAACCTCACAAATAAAAAGTTCTCAATTCTACATTCTGACTGCTACATTCTGACTGCTGCCTCCTGACTGCTACATCCTGACTGCTACATCCTGACTGCTACATCCTGACTGCTACATTCTGACTGCTATATTCTGACTGCTACATCCTGACTGCTATATTCTGACTTAACAATTGTAACTTTTTCTGCGGGTGATACCGTAACAACAACTGATTGCGCTTTTGCGACTTTCAAACAACTGTAACAAAGCACCAATAATATTTTCGATGAGAGTTGGATTAAAACTGCTGAGAAATTCCTCCGTAGAGAGATTACCTTGAAAAAACTGTTTGCTGCGATCGCACTGTTGGCTAATTGCGGTAAATGCGATCGATTTGACGATGAATGTGGCTATTGGTGAGTGTTGTAAATCGCTATGGATACTTTTTGCCCGTCCAATTGTCAATAAATCGAATACCTCTTTTTCGATATCAGTTTCTGGTAGATAGGAATCATGAACTTCCGGTAAAAAATGTTCGAGAGGCATAAATGTAAAACCCGGCAATGGGATTTCCCCCATCATGATTGTTAGGGGAATATCCACACCGATAGTTAATGACATAGCTTCGATCAGGGCAATTGTCACCAACTTCGATTGTAAGTATAATCGGGCAATTTCAAGGTTACGACTAGCACGTTTGTAAAATAGTTCGTAACTCGAATTATCGGGTTCACCACGAAATTGATGAAAAATTAAATTCGGTGACAACGAACTCATAAAAGCTTCTATCGCTTGAATGGCAGTGCGATAATCTCCAACAGTATAAGCACCCATTCTACTGAGGTTATGGTTGGTTTCCGGCAATAAATTCCAGGTATTTGCCAAAAATTGTGCAGCTTGGGGATGGGCAAAGCTACTAACATCGCGATTTGCCATTCGCACGGTGGTTTTGACGGTTTCAATAATTTCTGCGTCAGTCAAACCCAAATCAAACTCAGTATTGGTACTTTGTAACCGTTTGTAAAGGCGATCGCACGCAGTCAATCCGTCTTCGGTTTTGGGACGAAAGGGAATTGTCGCTTCAATACAAGCGATAATCTGCAACATTTGCTGCTGTGATACAAAGGGTTCTAATACTTTTGCCGCAACTAAAGCACTCAAAAATTCATTTTGTCCAACATAAGGATTGAGTACTTGTCCTGGCACAAAACCAAATATGGAAGTGACTAATGCAAATGTGCAATCTACGGGTAAATGTCCTTGCGGACGAATTGTTAAATGTCCATCAATTTCTTTGACAAAGGGGGAAATAAAATAGCTCAGATTAAAGTTAATGCTTAAATCAGCTTGAAGATAAACTAAGTCGTGAAATAATGCAGCTATTACTTCAATGGGGTTTTTAGTGCCACCAACGTCAAAAATATGCTGCGGAGTATGAAAATATCGCCAAGGACCCGTCATTGGCTGCACAATTAAGTCAGTGATATCTGCTAATTGATGCGGCTGAATTTCTAATTTGAGGCTTTTGCTTGCCCATGTCAGTCGCTTTAAGCATTTGTCGTACGCTTGTGCGCTATCCATTAGAAATCCTCATAATCAAAAATTTAATATACAGAAGGCAGGAGTCAGGAGTTTAGAAGGCAGGAGTCAAAATAAATTATTGGGGTACTTGAACCAATTTATACTTTTGCCCATAAGGAAGCTAAATTGGCATTTTGTGGGTATTTCAATTCTATAATTCTATAGATTGCTAACCCCAATTTGGACAAAGAATGTGACAGATGGATTGCTTAAACAATGTTCATTACAGGATTTCAAAATCCAAAATCTGTCTTGAAAAGTTTGCAATCTGCGGGTAGACGCGCAAGCGGCTTCTGAAAGTACCCCCGCACGCAAGTTCTCTCCGCACGCAACTTTTGTCTTCGACACGCTACGGCTAATTTACTTCTCTCTTCTGAGTAGGCAAAATCTCAAATCCAAAATTCTATAACCCCTGAATTCTTTTTTGTTAAATTATAAAAATACAGCCTGATTTTATTAAAAACTTAATTTTAAAAGTACTTTCTCATGTTATAAGCGATAATTTAACTCTATGTTATCCGGTAAATTATGCAAAAAGCTTATCAGTATTTTTACGTATGGACAAAAACACCTTGACATTCAATCGAAGTCAAGGTTTGATTGACGATATTTATCTAGATATTTTCCAGCTTAAATTAAGCAAATGCTTCAGATTTATAGCGAATACCAGCTTGCTTGAGACGACGCAACACTTCACCCAAGCGATCGCAATCTGCAACCAAACTGACACGCACGTATCCTTCACCACCAATACCAAAGGCATTACCGGGTGTGAGAACAACACCTGTTTTCTGCAATACATTCAAAGCGAAATCTGTAGAACTCATTCCTGGCGGACAAGGAACCCACAAATACATCGTTGCCTGGGTTTTCGGTACATTCCAACCCAACTGCGATAACCCTTCGATGAGGTAATCACGGCGGCTTTGGTAGCGTTTTTGTACATCAATCAAATAGCTGTCGGGTAATTGTAAAGCTGTTTCCGCAGCCACTTGTAAAGCTGCAAAAATCCCATAATCCAAGTTCGTTTTTAAAGTTCGCAACCCCTGAATAACTTGGCGATTACCCACCACAAAACCAACCCGCCAACCTGCCATATTATAGGTTTTAGACATGGTGTGAAACTCCACACCAATATCTTTAGCACCGGGAATTTCTAACAAACTCGTCGGTTGATAGCCGTCAAATGCCAACTCTGCATAACACAGGTCATGGACGAGCAAAATTTCATACCTGCGGGCAAAAGCGACAATTTCCTCAAAAAATTCGCGGGGTGCGATCGCGGCAGTTGGGTTACTGGGATAATTAAAGTAGAGGATTTTGGCTTTTCGCGCTACTTCGTCGGGAATTGACGCTAAATCAATCAACCAGTTATTTTCTGCCTTGAGGTGCAAGTTGTAAACATCTCCCCCGGCAATCAATGGACCACGAAAATGCACTGGATAGGATGGAGAAGGTACTAATACCACATCCCCAGGATTGATATAAGCCAGGGCTAGATGTGCTAATCCTTCCTTGGAACCCAATAACGGTAAAGCCTCGCTATCAGGGTCAAGATTTACGCCATAACGTCGATGATACCAGCTGGTGATGGCATGACGAAAACTACCAGTCCCTTCAAAGGGGGGATATCCATGATTTGCGGGATTTTGCAAAGCTGCGATCGCTGCATCAATTACAGGTTGTGGTGTGGCTCCATCGGGGTTTCCCATCCCCAAATCAATCAAGTCTAACCCTTGTTCCCGTGCTTTTGCCTTGAGTTCGTCTAACCTGGCAAATGGGTAAGCTGGTAATTTCTCGATTCGTTCTGCTGGGTTAATCCAATTTAAGCTCATTCTTCAACCTCGTCACTCAAACCCCGAACACAAACCCGATTCCCCGTATCTTTTGTATCCATTGGTGCAGTTGTGGACACCATCGCTGCCATTAATTGCTCCAGCGAAACCTTAATGGTAATCGGTGAATATCCGATTTGGGATCGAGGGCTATTTCTGCGGCTTTTTGCAACTGTTTGATGGTCACATCACCCAAACCCAAATCATCCAAGCTCTGGGGTAAGCCAATTTCGGCATAAAATTTCAATAGCTGCTGTCTAGCTGTGGTTGCGAGTTGGTTGCCTTGTACCATTTCCTCTAACCGTAACTGTACCAGAATTCCGAAAGCAACTTTTTCACCGTGGATGCTTTTTTTCGATCCAGCCTGTCCACAAATGTGGGTTAACCCATTATGAACCGCATGGGCGGCAACAGTTCGACATTGGGCACCACCCAATCCACCAATTACACCAGCAAGCAACACCGAAGCATCGACAACCTGCTGCCAAGCTTCACCACCAGGTTCTTGTAGTGCAGCTAGCGACTTTTGAAACAAAATATCCCGCAATACCCGTGCTTGCTGAACTGCGGCAATCACAATTGTTTGTTCCGAATGCCCACTGCTAACAGATGCCTCATACCATTTTGCGATCGCATCGCCAATTCCAGCTACCAAAGTCCGTTGTGGTGCAGTTTGGATCAAGTCATAATCCAAAATCAGCAAATCGGGACAGCGAGATAATCCGACATCGTAAAGAAAAGCCCCATCATCAGCATACACATTCGATAACGCCGTCCAAGCCGCACAAGTAGCGCCGGAAGTCGGAACCGTCACCACAGGCAAATCTAATTGATGGGCAATTAATTTTGCCGTATCCAAAGCCTTACCACCACCAACACCAATAATCACATCAGCTTGATGTTCTTTGGCTGCTTTGCGGAGAGTTCGCAAACTCGTTTCGCTGCAATCTGGGCTGTAATGAGCTAGATGAATAGTCAATGACTCAGCATTAAGCATCGGTTGCAATAGTTCTTCGACAATCGCAAGGGTATGTTTACCACCGATTAACAGAGGACGCTTTCCCAGACGGGCAATATCCTCAACAGCAGCAGTTACAACCTGAGAGCCGCGAATAACCTTCCCAGGGGCAACTACCAGAAAAGATATGGAACTAGAAGTTTGAGTAGACAACTTTTTTGTTAAAAAATCGTTAGGCATATAACTAATTAACTAACAGTAACATTTATGTATACTTTTTATAAATATTTGTTGTTATTTTCGGGGAAGACGTTCCATCGGAACGTCTCTACGGGTCAAAATTATCGTGACAACAAAACGACAAAAGCCACATGATAATTTTGGAGTTGATTGCTGATGTAATTAACTCCCGAAATTAAGTAATAGGCTTTGTTTTTGGCAACTGAGCAAATTTATCTTCATAAACTTCAACAGCAATACCCGTATCGTCACGATTAGCCAAAGAACGTTCGACCTTTCCCAAGTACAACGGTATAGAAAGACCAGCTTCTGGATGAGTGACAGTACGAGCGCGAATTGTTAATGAATTGTTGCCACCAGCACCTGAGCGTCCGTAAGAATACAGGTCACTGGCAGCTTGGCGGAGAGTGGCATCTACTTGTGTTGGAGTAACGGTTGGTGGTAAACCAATTACAGCCTGTGTCGCGCCATTATCAAAAATTAGACTGTAGTGTAAAGAACCAGGAATTGCTGTCCTTGTTAAAGGAGCTAGAGACAAAGCAAACAAACCACCCGTCAGTACTAACATAAATCCGGTTGTACCCACTAAGCGGAAGCGGATACCCCATTGCAGCACAAAAGCCAAAATTGCGATCGCGGCAAATGCTAAAGTGGCAATTCCCGACCATTGAGTATATTTAAGAAAATCAAGTTGAATATCCATATGTTAGTCGGCTACCCAGGTATTCTAATAACCTAATCAATATAGATATTCTACTGTTGAAGCGGTTAAATTTTGCTCAAAAGAATATCCCCAAGCTCTCCAAGAATCCGGGGACATATATCTCTAGTTACTTATACCAATTTGAAAAATAATTGCGACAGATGGAATCGCGAAAAGCTTATGCAGTAGATATTTCACAATCCAAAATCTGTCTTGGAAAAGAAACCGACACCGCTCATTTTCCGCAAAATCTAAAATCCAAAGTGGTATTAGCTATTAACTATTCACGATTAACCAAACCAATGGGATGGTTCACTAGCTGGTTGAACCGAATCGCAAAGTAAGCGACTAATCCATTCAGATTTTTCTTGCATGATGGAATAGATACCCTGGTGAATCAGGCTTTGTAAGTGCAATTTTGCTGCCAATGGATTGCGCGGTAACTTATTGTTAATTGCACAGACTGTATCCAAATTATAATCGCTGTTAAAGCAAGGTATTCTACTTACAACATAGTCTTTTAGTTCTTGATGTAAGTCGGGAATTGCAAATATCTGCTGATAAGGATTGTATGAATATGTATCTAAAACTTTCTCAATTTCTCCATCTACTGATTCTGGCATCAACTTTACTACTGTTTCCATTTTTTATACTCCTTTAGTATCGATTTTTTTGTAAGCAAAATCCACAGACTTTTTAATTCTGCAATATGATTATTTACGCTTTTAAACTAAGTTTTTGTTTAGTAGCGGATTTAATCATTAACTAAAAACAAAAAGCTTAAATCAAACTTTTTATCTGTTACGCACAAATAAGGTAAGTTAAGCAATTCCCTGTTTTCTAAACAAATGTTTACTTTTTAGTTACTTTTCCATCTATCTTTCATCAATAATAAATATCGCATTTGGAGCATTGAAATCTAACTAAAGAGTTAAATCAAAGCTTCATGCTAATTATTGATATTTTCTGAACTATTTTCGAGGAAAGTTCATAAAAATAATTATGAACGCAACTTATTAATGATATTCGGTTTGACAATCAATGCCAATAGAAAATAGGTTTTTTAAAAAATATAGTGCTAGAGCTTGACTCAATTGATTCAATTAGATGTTTCTTTGCGATTTTGTTTCTTGCTAGAGATCAAAAGGTGGAATTAGAACAAATTGAAGACGATATCAAGATTATTTTAAGCCCATCCTGTAATTGTGAACATACACAATTACAACATGAAGATAGTAAAGGAAAATGTACCAGTAAACTCGAAAACGGACCGACTTGTTCATGTAGTGAATTTAATCCCAAATCTAACCCATCAAACAGAAGTTTACAACCTGATCAAAGATGAATAAAGGGTTCTTTTAAGTAGATTCTAGTAAAGGTGAGATAAATGGTAAAAATTGACGATGAAGAGGAGGCAACTGCAAGGATTGAGGCTGCATTATACTCAGCAGGCAGGCCATTAAGCATAGAGGAATTAATTAAAGCCTCAGGCACGGAATCGAGAACAAAAACCATCAATATACTAAATAATATTATGAAAAAAGCAAAGTCGGCCTTTAAGGCCATCGAAATTGTTACTCTCCCAGATGATTCTTATGTTTTTCAGCTAAAACCAGAATATAGTTCAACAATTAGAAGATATGCATCAAAACCAATTTTACAAAATGCAACTCTTAAAACTCTTTCATACATTGCATACATGCAACCAATCTCATCCAAACAACTTGTTGAAACAAGAGGAACTGGGGTATATTCGCATCTTAAAGAATTACGACAGCTAGACTACATCGAACATCAAAATGTCGGAAGATTGAAAATCTTTACAACTACAACAAAATTTCAAAAATATTTTGGCATTCAAGGAGATTCTGAATCATTAAAACAAAAACTCTTCAAAAGAGTAAGAAAGGCTCCACAAATAGCTATTCCAAATTCTCCTCAAACAGTTACGCCACAAGCATAATTTTTTTTCTAATCTTACTAAGAATACATTTGTAGTCAGTTTAAGAACGATATTTTCGTTTTGTATAAATTAGAGTAGATCAAACGCACTATATGAGAAAATCCATGGAGAATTTGGCAACTAGTAAGATTACTGGAGGACGACGACATCCTTTACGTACTAGAAGAAAATATGAAATCGATAGATATCCTAATGAAGCTTTAACTGGTCCATCAGTAACTATAACCAGAAAGGTTAGAGGAAAAAAATAAAAAAAACTGCATTAAAAACAATTAGATTTTGATTAAATTTAATGCAAAGAGCCAATTTTAAACACAAAGCTAAATAATACAAATAAGAATCAATTTCAGAAGTAGACTGAAGCAAATCATATCATTGCAAAATGAAAGAATAGAATATCAGCTTACGAAGAAGACATTAATATATCTAATGGGATGTTTCTAGATTAATGTCATACAGGTTTA
>JAAUPE010000179.1 GCA_012034595.1 Calothrix sp. CSU_2_0
AGGTTGGATCGAAGTTTGAAGTCAGCTAGCAGGTAATAAATGGCTTTTTGAGGGCACAATGTAAAGTAGGGAGAGAATAAGAGGCTTTTACCCATGATTCGCTGGCGACTGAGAATGCTGATGGCAGAAAAAAAAATTAGTAATAAAGAACTAGCAGAACTGGCAGAACTTCATCCAACTTCCATTTCCAAGCTCAAAAATGTTGATGAAATCGAACAAATAAGTGGTCGGGTAATTAACTCTCTGTGTAACGGGTTGACGAAAGCTTACAACAGTAGAGGAGAGAATCGAATCATTACCCCAACAGATTTGTTTGAATATAGCTATGATGGCGATCGCGATATTTCAGCAATCAATGGGACTGGTTTGCTGACTGGCTCGTAATTTTTTCGGTACGAGTGCCAGCCCTTTCAATGCGTTCATACGTACTACCAATCTTGAAGCTGAAACCCTCATTATTGCGTTACCGTCAAATTAAGTTTTTTAGTTATCCATACAAGTTGACGAGATTCGCAGATCAAAAACGGTCAATATATCGCCGATCAAATTGTTCGTTTTTTTGAAGATTTCCCATAAGCCTTATTTTTAGGGGGTTAATTGGACATGTTTTTTGGTGACAAAATCTAGTACTATTGTTCGCGTTGAAAGGGCTGGTACGAGTGCTAATCAATTATGTTCAATACAGACGGGAACCACCGTAATTGCTGGATAGTTTTGTTGCTCCCTTTTGCTTCCTGCAAGATAACCTTGCTGTGCTGCTTACCTCGATCTGTTGGTAAGTACAAAGGTTGTCCGCTCTTTTTGGCATCGCTGTTGGGATTTTTTATTTGCATCCCCTTAGCAATCAAAATTTCATTCATCACCCTTGCGCTACACAAATTGCTGCCATTGTGGTTCAAGGATTTACCGATACGCTCTGCATATAACTTGGCAAGGTTTGTGACGGTGACTAATTCATCTTTCACTGGTATCGGTAGGAACTGTTTAACCGCTTCCATTTGGGATTGAAGTTGAGGATGGGCTTTGCTAATTTCGTTTGCGATTAAACCTTGGACGAGATTTGGGTCCATCGTTCCCATGCAAAACACGGATGATATTGCTTCTGAAATATCTTTAATACTTGGTTGCTGCTGGACATTTTTAGCTTCTTTGGGTTGAGAATTAGTTTGAGAATTTAATTCCTGCCAACCTTTGAGACGTTGCATCCAAGTACGAATCCCAATGGTGGCAAAAGCCTTATATGCGTTTTTTGCTTGTTCATTACAGTACCTACCAGCATCGAAAGCATAGTATTCCAAAATTATGGAAATTGCGATATCGGGAATGCCATCAGTCGCAAAGAATGGTAGGTTACCAGGCTCAAATCCATTTAGAATAAGCTTTACAGCCAATCCAGATGGGTTTAGATTACCACCTTCAAATGCCTTAATTAGGGCAACGTGAGATACTCCAGCTAATCTTGCAGTTGCCCTAATACTTGCTTTTCCCCTACCAAAATCATCAATTTGAATTTCTTCTTGTATCCCCTCAATAGTGCGATCGAACGTAGCTGTCATCATAAATTTCCCATTCTTTTTCTCAACATTTATCCCTCACTCCCCCACTCCCTACCCTTGAAAGCACTCCCTCCCTCCCCCACTCTCTCACTCCTCCCTACTGGACCAAACCCCGACGTAAGGCACAAATAGCAGCTTGAGTGCGATCGTCCGCATTGAGTTTGAAAAGAATACTGCGGACATGGGACTTTACCGTTCCAATAGAAATGTAGAGTTGTTCCGCGATCGCAGCATTATTAAAACCCTCGACAATTAATTGCAAAACATCTAACTCGCGATCGCTGAGGGTAAAAAAATTGGCAACTTCGGTATCCAAAATATCAATAGAGTTTGGAAAAGCTGATTTGATGGGGTTGGCAGATTGAGCTAGATGTATTTGCACTTGTTCCAAAAAAACAGGTACGATTGCAGGATCGATCCACAGAATGCCGTTGTGAGTGGCACAAACAGCTTCGAGTAGGCGATTATATTTGATGTCTTTTAAACAGTAAGAATCTGCTCCTGCAACCAAAGCAGCTAATACATCCTCTTTGCGATCGCGCATGGCTAAAGTTAGTACCTTGGTGGAGTTATCTTTAGGAAGAGAAGATTTGATGTATCGAATTAACTCGATACCATTGTTATCGGGCAAAGCAGTATCGACTATCGCGATATCTGGTTGGACATATTTGACGATTTTGGAACCACCATAGGCATCATCAGCTTCACCAACAATTTGAATTTCTGGATTTTGTAGTAGAGTTGCACGCAGACCAACACGAAATAAGTCATTGCCCTCAAAAATTGCGACGCGGATATTAGTCTTTACTGGTTGAACTTCCCTGGTAATAATTGCAAATTCATCTTGTTGCTGGTAATCGAAGTTGATTTCTGTAATAATGCTTTGCAATTCAGGATCGTCACAAACCGAATCAATAATTTCGTTTGCTGCTTGGACATCTTCCTGCTGTAATGCTCGCACATATTGATGGATGATATTACCACGGGATAAAAAGTTTTGTTTTTCTAGTTGTTCGTGCATTTTTATGAAGTTTCCTCAAGTAATCAATTATCGAAAACCTTTTGATTTGCCCTTCGACCTCATGCCTGAATATCAATCCAAAACTACGGTTTTTTTACCCTTAATAAGCAGTAATCTGATACCAGAGTTTTACCTTTTTCCTGGCTCACTAATGAACGTTGAGTTGGAGTTTTAGTACAAGTCAGATTGCTCAAACTTTCCGAATTCCAAGTTAAAATATCCCGTGCTAATTTACCTCGAATGCTTGCTGCCCAGCGTAATGTTTCCAACTCTGCTACTGTTAATTTCTTCGGTTCTCCCGATGCGTAGCCACCACCCAACCACACGGGAACTGATAATCCAGTTAAAACTCCAAATCCAATCGCAGCTATCATCAGTCCCAATGCTGGTAGCATAATTTGCCAACGTCTTCTTTCTTTCGATTCGCAGTGTTGAATTAATCGATTGACCATCTTACGAATTTCGATTTCCTGTCCCGCGATCGCAGTGCGTTTGGCTTTCTCTAAATGGTCGTAAATGCCTTCAGCCCAACGTTTGAACAATAAGTCTAATTCTGCGGGTTTATCCTCCAATAAAACTTTTAATTGACCAGTTGCTAGCATAATTAAAAATAATGGGTCACTGGTAGATAACCCATGTTCGACAGTAACCGCTAATACTCGTCTTTGAAAATCTGCATCTTTTCCCTCCAGTAAGCGATTCAAATAACTTTCACTTTTTGCCTGTCGTAAACTATGAACCATAATCAATTCCTTTTGGAGAATGGGGCAAATTATGTGCAGTCTCCAGTTTTTGTTCGACTTGCTTTTGAGGTTTAATTACATTTTCCATTTGGAATTTATACATTATTTCAATTAATTCCAATGCATCTGTATTATTCAATTCATGGATAATTTCGCTATCGAAAGTTGCGGCTAAAATTTCGTGTTCGTCAGATTCGGAACGTAAAGTAAAATAATCTTCATGATTTGAAACGGTGATTGTTCCAAAGGGAGGCAAAGTAAACTCATGCTCGCTTCTTTGTTGACACTCTTCAACAATGCGATCGATTAATAGTCCTTGGATTTCGAGTAACTCAAATGTCTCTAGTATTGGTTCCGATTTCTTTTCAGAAACAACTATATTTTCCCTTTCTGTGGTTTGAATGGAATAATTTTGCATTATTTCTTCCTCTTGGTATTGCGATGAGATAATTTCTTCTGGGCTAGAGCGTAAAATCAGGTTTTCGAGTACAAGTAAATTTTGGGGACTTATATTTACATTTTCGAGAATTTTGCCATCACTTTTGTCTCCAGAGTGATTGGTATTATCATCTTGGTTATCGTTATTTGAGGAATTGTTATTAATCGCGATCGCAATATTAGTTTCTACGACTTCTCCCTCACGCCTTTCTAAAATATCTCGCACATATTCATGGCTAAAAATTCGGTCAAAAACTTCTTTCTGACTCTTATAATTTAAACTTGGTTCTAAACTCCGATAAGATGATAAACTCCATTCTCCAGAATTATTTATATGACCGCAAATCAAAAAATCACCAGATTGATGAGCAAGAAACCATTCTTTTTCAATTCCTAATTTTAGTAATGTTGGTTCTTCTGCATTGAGGATATATAGTCTTCCGATATTTCCCTGTATTTCTGAGCTAGAAATATCGTAATTAACAGCATCGTTTGCCGAATATAAGAGATGAAGTTGGTAAGACATAAAATTATCCTTTTATATCTAATTCTTTTTTCTTGGTTTGTTTCTCTTTGTTCCAGAGTTGTGTTTTCTCAATATTTTTATAAGAATATTCTAGGAAAGTAAACAACCGTTGTTGTGACATAATAGGCATTGTGTCACTAATTTGAGGAGAATCAAATCGAAATTTATTTGAGTCGATGAAATATCGGTCTCCCGGATAAAGTAGGGGAAAGTCAATGGTTTGTAGAGAGTTTTGGTATTTGTGATTAATGTCTTTGTATTTTGAATCATTCTTAAGAAAATCCCAATCATCAGTCTTCCCCAAATTCATGATAAAAACGTGGAGCATTTTATCTTTGTGTAAGTTGATGGATTGATAAAATAAATCTATCGATTCAAAACCACCATCGCAAATAAACCATTTACAAATATCTACCCCATACTTATCTGCGACTTCGAGTAATTTGCCTTGTTTTATCCAGTTATTTACTAGGGAAAATACATTTGCGGGAAGATTGACAATAACAGGTGTTTTTCTTGCCAATTCAAAAATAATATCTGCTTTATTGCCTTTACTTACAGCCTCGCTAAACTCAGCATCTATGGCATAATTGTAAAACCGCTTCACATCCTGATTACCCGTATCTGCGTCAACCAAACTATGCTCTATTTTTTTATCGATCGCATATTGCACCATCACACGAGCAAACAGCGATTTCCCCACACCTCCCTTCTCTCCATCAATTAAATGTATTCTTGGCATATTGAGATTTATCCCTATTCAAAACTTGTACTATCTGTCGTAATTCCTGCTAAGTTCCACATTTGAGGGTCAAATTCTTCTAATTCTGGAGATGTTCCATTTATTGGAGATTTAAGTTGATTTGAATCTAGTTGGTAGCTAAAACTTTGACTTTCTAATTCTCCAATTTCGTGGTAAAAAATATTAGCAATACGCGCTGTATCAATATTTAAAACCACACAAGTAAACTTGAGATGATTTGCGATCGCTTTTACGGAATTTAGTAGTACCAACTCCAAACTCTCGCGATTGCGATCGCCTTCGTTATACAATGCCAGAGGCATATAGAAAGTAGTTAAGGCTGCCATAATCATCGCTGTTTTACTCTGGGATGGATGTAAAGTTTGGTTTTGTAAGTAAGCAAGCATCTTTCCCATATCAGAATTTACAGATGTTTGATAACGCCATTTAAAATCTTTGATTCCATTTTTTGTTTTTTCATCCTTATCCAACTTCTGCCTCCTGCATTCTACATTCTGCTTTTTTCAACCCTGCTTTCACTTTGATTCCGTGGTAAACAGATAATGCCCATACATCAGCAAGACGATTCCCCAACCATTGCTCGTTTAATATTTTGGATATCTCAACTCCTCCATGCCAAACTACTGGTGTTACGGGAAATATTACGTCTAAATCATCCCGTAAATAATCAGCAGTACCACCACAAATAATCACTTCATCTAATTCATTTTTTGTTGGTAAAACTTCCTTGAGCCAGTTTGCAAGGGAATTTATATATTCATCTCTAGCAGAATTTACAGCAAATACAATTTGCTCAATTTGCCGCTCGAAATTAATTTTCGAGTTACAAAGATGATAAAAATGTTGGGTTTTTGGTTCGCTACCCGCAGCAATAATTGCTCCTAATAGTTCTTCTGATTCGTATCCCGATGTCCTTTCCATAACCAAATCAACCATTCTGACCATACCCAAATTTGCAGTCTTACCTCGATTCAAAATCCCCCGTCGAGATACGATCGCAGAAGCATTGCGGTATCCCAACATCACCAAGGCAATAACTTTACGTCGAATCGCTTCCCCCGTGTTCTTACAGTACATTGCATAGATACCACCTCCTTCGGGAAAGCATTCGTAACCAATCAAATGAACCCGCATAATTCCTGTCGGTGTATCAAATTCATCCAGTGCATCCTTGAGCATTGGTTTTAAAAATGCCGAGTCTTCAAATTCTCCAGGTGGTAGTAACAGTGCCAGGGAAACCGAGAAAGAATCTAGTAACTTGAATTTTTCTGCGATCGTCCATACAACTGCTAGAGTTTTGTAAACAGCAAGTTCGTATTTTCGCGGTTTTAATCCCGATGTGGCACAGTAAACTGTTCGTGCCAGATAACCAACTGCTCGATAATCTTCACCAATTCCTACCCACGCTGCATTCTCAGGATAGGTATTTCCCAAGTAATCAGCTTTATCACGAAGGGAAATCCGATTGGCTTCAATGACAGCAGGTTCCATCCAAATTACTGTTGTTTTCCACCACGAATTTGTACAATTCCCTTTGTACCGCTTCCACCAAAGTCGAGTGTGAGAATAACTTCGGGATAAGCTTCTCTGTTTAATCTAGCCATAAAGAAAGTTTTTTCCTGTTAGCTTTTGTTTCAAGTTAGCAGCTAGGATTGGTTGCGAGAATATACCGATAGTAATTTTTTTCTGCTATTACTATAGACATAAAATTAAGAACAGGAATTTAGTAGGAAAATGCCTGGAAATTCTCGTTATTATCCATATTTATTTTCCTGTATTTTTCCTGGTTTTACTGTCTGAATTCGCGGGTTATAATGACACATGACTTTCACTATCAGGGGAGCAAGCAGTGGTGACATCCGTATGTTTTTTGATAATCAGATAGCGATGTAGATGGAATTCTTAAAAACTTACAAATATCCGAGTTAGAAAACAGCAATGATTGGGAAAATTAAAAAAGGGAAAAGTTTTGCTGGACTGACAAAATACATTCTCGAAAAGGAACAAGCAGAACTGCTTTGTACTAATTTGGCTGGAGATACACCAGAAGATTTTTACAGGCAACTCGCAGCAACCTACCAACTTAATTACAGAGTTAAATCTCCTGTTTATCATATCAGCATTAGTTTTCCTCCAACCGAAAAGCCGAACAAAGAACAATTACAAGAAATTGTCGGAGAAACACTTGTGGGAATGGGATTTGAGAAAAACTTATATTTTGCGGCATCCCACAATGACCAAAACCATTTCCACCTCCATATTGCCGCAAGTCGCATCAATATTGATGGTGAATGTGTATCCAATTGGTACGATAAGCAACGCTTGGAGAAGGTTTTGAGAAGTGTAGAATCCCAATTTGACCTAACTTCTGTACCTTGTTCTTGGGAAGTTGAGAGAACAGCACCAACGACAGGACAAAAGCGACGGATGAAAAGAGAACGACAAGAATTGGAAGAAGGAATACGAATAAAAGCTGTGGAAAAAACTGCCATAGAGAAAATCCAAGATGCGATCGAAAATGCTATCAAGCCAGGAATTACCATGAGTAAATTTGTTGATAAATTAGATTCGACAGGTATAAAAATATCATTGAAGGTAAGCGAAGAAGGCATAATTCAAGGTATCTCCTATTCTTTAGATGAGGTATGCATTCGTGGTGGGAAATTGGGCAGAAATAGTAAAAGCTGTACTCTTAATGGTTTGAAGAAACAAGGTATTGATTGCAACTTAAAGCGGGATATTTTCGTATTATTGGAAAATGTTAGATGTGGCGATCACAATAAAATTGACATTTCCCTGAATACTTTGGCTCAAAAAATCATCAATCATCCTCAAAACTCATCTTTTAACAGTGCGATCGCAAATATTCCCATGTCGGAATTAAAGCCTTCTCCCCAATCTCGAAAAAATCGGCAAATTGAAATAGATTAGTTTTTGCTTTTCATATCTGTGATGGTGCCGTAATTTCGGTCAAACCATACCGCAGCAGTTCCAGTATTTCCATGTCGTGCTTTGGCAAGGATTAATTCCAGCACTCCACGGTTGAAGCTATTAGAATTGTAATATTCATCGCGGTAAGCAAGAATGATGTTGTCGGCAACCATTTCTAACACTCCCGATTGACTCAAATCACTCATCATCGGACGTTTATTTGGTCTTGCTTCTACCGACCTAGAAATTTGGGAAAGCGCTAATATTGGAACATTTAAATCACCTGCCAGCTTGTATAATTCCCTAGCCACGTTCCCCAATTCGTAGCTGCGATTTCCATCGGCATCAACTGCCATCATTTGCAAGTAATCAACTACCACCAAGCCAATTTTTCCCATACATGATTGAATTTGGCGGCACTCGGAAGCAATTCCTAAAACATCGATTCCCCTGTAATCGTTGATGTATAGGGGTAAATCAGAAACGACTTCACTCAGGGAAGCAATACACTTCAACTCCCATTCTTCCAAAGGTTTTTCTGTAGAGCGATGTCTGCGGATGCGGTCGCATGTCATCGGGAAAAAGCTAAATTCCCTGTACGCACTGCTGGCACTAATTAAACTCCACAACCGATACTCCAATTGCTTTTTAGTCATCTCCAAGGAAAAAATAATCACTGGTAGTTTGTGCAGTAATATCATCTGAAGGGCTAGAAAAGAAGCTATGAAGGATTTCCCCATCGATGGTCTACCCGCCAAGATTGTCATCGTACCACCCTCAAATCCCACCAACAATCGATCGAGTTCTTTGAGTCCAGTCGTGTAAATTGGGTTACTTACCTGTAGTTCTCGGTATGCAGCCGCAGCAATGGTGCTGTTATGTTCCGTTTTGGAATCCAATATCTGGTTCGTGACTTGAAATAACTTGCGTTCGCAATCGTTGACAACTACCTGTAGTTCGGTTTGGGTTTCATAACCCAGTTGAGCGATTTCCCTACCTGCCGAAATTATTTTTCTGCGAGTGTGTTTGTCCATTACCAATTTGGCTAGGGAATCGATATTGATTGCCGAGACTGTCCTCTCCACTAGAGAAACTAATTTGTTTCGACCACCGATGGAGGTTAGTAAATTCCTATCTGTCAACCAATTTGTCACCGATAGTAAATCTGTGGGTTTACCAGAGGAGTAAAGTTGCAATGCCGAACGATAAATTTCTCTGTGAGAAAGCACGTAAAATGCTTCGGAATCCAAGATATCCCTGACTCGTGGAATTGCCTCTGAATCGAGCATGATTCCGCCTAAAATTGCCTCCTCTGCTTCGATATTCTGAGGTGGTAATTTATCATTCATTAATCTCCCCCTTCCACTTGCGAATAGCTTGCTGGTGTCTTTGCTCCAATTCCTGCTGAATTGTTTCTGCGATCGCGTTCCCTTGCTTCTGAAAATTTCCCTGCGTTTCCACAAATATTTTGTAGTAGACTTCCCAACGATTTTTTCCGGCTTTGGTTTTGTGAGCTAGCCATGCTTCGATGTCGTTCACCTTCTGCGTCAGATTTTTAGCTATCTCTTGGCAGTAAGTCAAAAAAATCTCTCGTTCCCCCTCTGGGAGAGTTTGAATGAAGTCTGTATAGTTTGAATAGTTTGAAGACAGATTCAAACCCTTCTCTGGAGAAGATTCCAAGCTCTGATAATCGCTTAAATAAGCGGAATCGCCGCTTAAATAGTCCTCATTACTGCTTAAATAAGCGGAACTTCCGCTTAAATAGTCCCCATCTCCGCTTAAATAAGCGGAACCTTTGTCAGTATTTAGTTTGGGCTTCTGTTCCGACTTGAATTCTGGCTTTTGCTTTAATCTGTCCGCTTCTATTTTTGCCTTTGCCGATGTCAAATTGTGTCCCTGGACAGATAAAGTGCGATAGTCATAAAGCTTCAGGTAGCGTAGCTTTCTCAAATCCTTATCAACTGTGTCGGGTGAAATACCGATCGCAACCGCAATATCTGCAATTGGTGGTAAATTATGGTACTTTATTTCACCATTGACCGTGTAATCCGCAAACGGATCGATGGTCATTAAATACAGCCAGAGACGACATTGACTACCCGTTAATTTGTTGGCGATCGCAATTGCTGCATCATATTTGGAAATCATGAAATAGCCTTCCATTTTCAATTCCTCCAACTCTTTTGGACGACGAATAACACGCTTTTTACTTGCCATGATTTCATCTCTTTAAAGCTTTTATAAGCCAAGAAAAAATATCTTGTTTCTTCTGCATTCTGCTTCTATCTTCTTCATTTACAAGCTATATATGAAAATCTACAATTCTCTGCTCTAGATAAGTTTGACCTAGTTTAGTCAAGATATTTCCCCTGCCAGAATTATTGAGAGATTTCCAAAATTCTACTGCTATTGAAAGTGGAATCATATCAGCAACAAGATGATTTGGAAGCATGACTTAATTGGAGAAATTCTCTGTTTCTCCAAAAAACGCTCGGCACTGCTAGCAGATTTACAAACAGCAACAGCCATTTGCCTCGTAGTTACTGCCGTCTGTCCATTCACTAACTTGTAAGCAATCAGCTTAAAAATTTTGTACTTCATCTTAATTCTTTCAGTAGTGTAAGGCAAATCGGAATTTTGCTGGGACTTTTTAGAGGGAGATTGATTCTCTTCAGTCATGCTTCAAAATACGTGCGAACAATCCACAATCCTTTCCAATGGTGGAATAACACACCCTCCGTGATGTTGTGATAGACGTTAATTTTTCTTGCGGGTTTTGGTGTTGTGAGTCTAATTTTTATTAGCCATTTCTCACTCTGATTCTTCAACTGCGATGAGATGCAAATTTTAATGGTAACTATTTAGTGGTAGATATCTGTCGAAAAGATACACCCCTTACTAACTGCAAACACTATATTTGTTGCATCTATTTAATACTCGTATGATATCTCACAAAAACCATCAAGGCAAAATAATTCAGCCAAAAGTCGTAAAATAAATCTACTCATAAAAATATAATTTTAATTATACTTCTATCTCTATAGTCAGGTTTTATACCAATTACTTCAGACATAAATATATTTATTTCTGTTACACCTCAATAAATCTACAAACAAAGAAAAATAATACACATTATTGCTGTGGTCGTTATGATAATTACCACAACAAGTATATGCATCGGAGGAAAAATGTATTTTTTGCGATCGCTCGAACTGTAAGGAAAGTACATGAATGTTGCATTTTTAATGATGTTAATTTGGACAAACTCATTTAAGTGATAATACTGTCGCCTTATTACAGTTACAAAAGCTACACATTGGGTTATAAAATTGGTGTTTTAAATTGAATAAGGCGGATATTTGCTGTATTTTTTTGAGAATTCAGAATTAAGTTATTAGTTCTTTTTGGATGCAAGTGTTGTTAAAAGCTTGATATTAGATGTAAATTTGTCCCATATCACTTTTGATAGTGGTTGCTAAATTGCAAAACTTTCAGACTAGAGAAAAGTGGAGCGATCGCAATCTAAATGACAGCCAAGCAAAAACACCATGCAGTTCGATTTGAAATGTTACTGACCAAAGAACAAAACGAGCATTGGCAAGCATTAGCTGATTCTTTGAATATCAGCAAGGCAGAGCTAGTTCGACGCAAAATGTCAGGATGTCGCATCAAAACTATTCCTCAAGCTAATTGGAAGTGCTACTGGCAATTATTGAAAATTAGCGATGCTATCAACCAAATTGCCAAAGCTCAGAATTTTGCGATCGCACAAGGTTTGACACCACCACAATTTGACCTGATTCCCTTTGATGAATTAATCGCGGAGATTTCGAGACTGCGCTTGTATTTACTTTTAGGAAGTAGCGGTGAGTCAGAATAAATAATAATATATCCCCACAACCAAAAACCCAACCGTTAGAGGCTGGGTTTTTCGGGTATATTGCCGATGTTTTTTATAAAAGGTAAGTAGAATGGAGCAAATAAACCGAAGTATGTAACGAAAAGTAAAGTTGCCTAAAACCCTCTTCCCTTCTGCCTTCTGCCCTCTGCC
The DNA here is from genome assembly GCA_012034595.1 of Calothrix sp. CSU_2_0. GTDB lineage: Bacteria > Cyanobacteriota > Cyanobacteriia > Cyanobacteriales > Nostocaceae > Brunnivagina. The sequence continues at coordinate 12,030 of JAAUPE010000179.1, forward strand.
TCCTGCCTTACCATAACGACAATTTTTAACGCCTACCTACTTATATATAGTTGACTGTCATAGTAATTACTACAAACTGGGAATAGTAATTTCGGAAAACTAGGGATGTTGAATTAATATGCATTTCCAGAGGTCGATTTTTCTCTGGAGACGTTGTGCGATCGCGATATGTAACTGGCAATAATTTTTACTCACCAAGATTCTCGTGTATTATGCGATCGCAGGGAATTTTCAATACTAAAGCTTTGATTGGAAACGAATTGGAGAAAACAATGACGCAACGATGGGCATTCCTGGTGGGGATAAATCGCTACACCGACCCGAACTTTGGAACTCTCAAATTTTGCGTTAATGATGTGAAGGCGATCGCAAATATTCTCCAGCAGGTTGGTTATGAGGTTGTTTGCTTGCATGATGAGTTGGAGCGGGACAGCCATTTATTTCCGACTCGCGACAATGTGGAAGCGCAATTGAAGCAACTTTGCCGTCAGGTACAATCAGATGATTTACTTTGGGTGCATTTTGCTTGTCACGGTACGAGGGTGGAAAGGGAGGTTAATAAGAAAGAACCTGTTTTAATTACGCGGGATACTCGGCAAGATTTATTGGAGACGAGAGCTATATCTTTGGCTGAGGTGGAAAAATTCATGCGGGATAGCCAAGCGCGTCAATTAGTTTTAACTTTAGATGCTTGTCATAGTGGGGTGGAACTTGGCAGAGACTTAACCGATCCGGAGTTTATTCGCAATGTTTATGAGTTGGCAGAGGGATTTGCACTGATAGCCGCAAGTACCGCACAGCAAAAAGCTTTTGAATGGCAAGAAAAACAACATGGGGTTTTTACTTACTATTTATTGCAGGGATTAAGTGGTAAAGGCGATTTTTCTGGTAAAAATTTTGTAACTGTAGATAATCTCAAGCTCTACGTGTTGGGTGAATTACGTCGTTGGAATATTCAAAATAGTTTGACCCAGGAACCAACTGCTCGTACTGAGGGTTTAGGGGATATAATTTTAGCTGATTATCGTTGTTACCCTAAACCATCAGGAATTGCGATGGGAGCTAGTGTATCGTCTGTAAGCTCTGGTAATCAACCCAAGTCGCAGGATGATTCTACTCGATCTGGTTTAAGTAAAACTGCTGCACTTCAAAAGCAAATGCTGGAAGAGCAGTTGGTAAGTCTCAGCGAGGAATATGCAGTGGTTAACAAGCAAATGAACAGTGAGCGGGATGCTCGTTCTCGTCTTTTGCTCAAAAACAAGCTGATGAATTATTGGGGCAAATGAAACAGGTTGAAGCCGAATTAGAAAAACTAAATTGATTGTAAACATACATGGTAGGA
>JAAUPE010000180.1 GCA_012034595.1 Calothrix sp. CSU_2_0
TACCTCCCTACCTCCTACCTCCTGCCTCCTGCCTCCTACCTTCTGCCTCCTACCTCCTACCTCCTGCCTCCTTACCGTGAAGCCTTACGACATATCAAAGGATAACGATTTCCACGCCAAGTAGTCCAACCATTTGCCGATTGCCCTTGGGGATTGAAGCGCAAAAACCAATTGTCCTGTTCTTGTCCCAAATAACGAATTCCCAAGTCAGTACGGTTAGAATTCCTTTTCGCTAAAGGAACCCAAGCACCACCATTATCACTAAACCGACCAACAACTTTCACACCCGAAGAACTACTGCAAACATTTCCATCGCACTCAACTTGGGTATCATCAACTACCCGCCATTGCATTTTTGCAGGTCTACCATCAATCGTGCAATCCCAATTACCGAAAAACCATTGTGTAACAGCGAACGATGCCTGAGCGTTACCAGAGGTCGCTAAAATGCTTAAGGGCAGAATTGTTAATCCCAAAACCAGGTTTTTAATCAGCTTTTTCATCACTTTCATCCTTCGATTTAACTTGCGACATTCAACTACTCATTTGTATGTCGCAAAGCGATATTTTATGCAGTTCTACTAATACCTAACCCAATATGCAACCCAATATGCAACTCAAAATCCTCATTGTTCTTACCAGTCATAACAATCTTGGTGACACAAATAAACCTACGGGATTTTACTTACCCGAAGTCACCCACCCCGAAGCTGTTTTCGCTGCTGCTGAATTCGCTGTAGATTACGTTAGTCCCCAAGGTGGCAAAGCTCCAATGGTTGGGATTGACTTAGAAGACGAACTCAACAAAGCTTTTATTAATAACCCCAAACAAATAGCAAAAGTCGAAAATACACTCACCCCCAGCCAAATCAACCCCAAAAACTACAGTGCAATTTTCTACTCAGGGGGACATGGAACAATGTGGGATTTTCCAGAAAATCAAGAACTTGCAAACATTACCGCAAACATCTACGAAAATGGTGGTGTGGTTGGGGCAGTTTGCCACGGTTCTGCGGGGTTGGTCAATGTTAAACTCGGTAGCGGAGAATATTTAGTCGCAGGTAAAAAAATATCCTGTTTCACCAACGAAGAAGAAGCAGCAGTGGGATTAACAGCAGTAGTGCCATTTTTGCTAGAGTCGAAATTAGCAAAACTGGGTGCAAATATCGAAAAAGCCGCAAACTTTCAACCCAAAGTAGTTGTGTGCGATATGCCCTTGGCATTAAGCTCCGCTTATCGCATTGTCACCGGACAAAACCCCGCATCAGCAACAGGGGTAGGAACAGAAATCGTCAAATTATTACAAATCCCTGGGGTGTAATCCAAAAAGCTACAATAATAATTAAGTCCCTACAAATTTCCAAGGTGCGATCGATGCAAAACTTTAGCTTCCACAATCCAGTCAAAATCCTGTTTGGAAAAGGACAAATCGTTAACATCGCTGCCGAAATTCCCACCGATGCCAAAATATTGATGACCTATGGTGGTGGTAGCATCAAAAAAAATGGAGTTTACGACCAAGTTCAGTCTGCATTATCAGGACGTAAAATAATCGAATTTGGTGGAATCGAACCCAATCCCCACTACGAAACCCTAATGCGAGCAGTGGAAATAGTCAAAGAAGAAGGTATAAGCTTCCTCCTTGCCGTTGGCGGTGGTTCCGTAGTTGATGGCACAAAATTTATCTCTGCAGCAGTTGACTATGATGGCGATGCTTGGGATATATTGTCAAAAAAGCATCAGTGAAGTCCGCAATTCCTTTTGGTGTCGTTTTAACTCTAGCTGCCACAGGTTCGGAAATGAACACCGCAGCTGTAGTTACCAAAGCCGCAACCAAAGAAAAACGCCACTTTTACAGTCCCTTGGTATTCCCCAAATTCTCAGTTCTCGACCCTGAAACCACATTTTCCTTACCGACTCGGCAAGTGAGTAACGGTATCGTTGATGCCTTTACCCACACGATGGAGCAATATTTAACCTACCCCGTCAATGCTCCACTCCAAGACCGTATGGCTGAGGCTATCCTCAAAACCTTAATTGAAGAGGGTCCAAAAACCCTTGCAAACCCCACAGACTACAATTCCCGCGCAAATTTCATGTGGTGTGCAACGATGGCGTTAAATGGCATTATCGCGGTTGGAGTTCCCCAAGACTGGGCAACCCACATGATTGGTCATGAGTTAACCGCACTCCACGGACTCGACCACGGACAAAGTTTAGCTGTAGTATTACCCAACACATTAACTGTAAAACGAGATAATAAACGGCAAAAACTGCTTCAATATGCAGCAAGGGTCTGGGAAATCCATGAAGGGAGCGAAGAAGAGCGAATTACCGCAGCAATAAATAAAACTCGTGATTTCTTTGAGTCAGTAGGTATGCGGACAAAATTATCGGACTATGGTGTGAGTTTAGACACAATTTCCCAAATCATCGATCGCCTGAAAAGTTACGGTTATACGGCATTAGGGGAAAAACAAGATGTAACCCCGGAAACCGTGGAGAAAATTTTAACACTCTGCGCTTAAGTTATGGGGATTCATAATATTTGACTGCACACAAAAATCTGTGGTAACTTAAAACCAATCGGTCTGATACCACATTCGTAATGCGATAATGTCAAAAGGTGAAGAAACCAAAGCCATGATTATTGAAAAATCCGCAGCCTTGTTTAATCAACAGGGTTATGCAGGTTCTTCGATGTCAGACATTATGCAGGTGACAGGGTTACAGAAAGGGGGAATTTACAACCATTTTGCCAGTAAGGATGATTTAGCATTGCAAGCATTTGATTTTGCCATCTCGCAAATTAAGCAGCGTTACCGCGAAGCTTGGGGAAGTAAACAAAACTCTATCGAACGCTTGCAAGCAATTGTTAATGTATTTCGCGTTTATATTGATAATCCAGAACATCCAATTATTAAGGGTGGATGTCCATTGCTAAATACTGCTATTGAAAGCGACGATGCTCATCCTGCTTTGAAAAGACGCGCTCAACAAGCGATGAATTCGTGGCGCGATTTATTTGGCGGTATTATGCGAAAAGGCATCAAAAAAGGTGAAATTAAGCCTAGTATTGATGTTGATGAAGTCGTAAGTATTATTATTTCCACCCTCGAAGGTGCGGTGATGATGAGCAAGTTATGCGATGATTCAATTCATGTCGAACGTGCAATAAAACATTTAACTAATTACATTGATAGTACTTTGAGGAAATAAATTTTATTTAGATATTTACGCAAAATCATTCAGCTTACTTTTTTTTGTAAAATTTTTTGTAAAATAACCGACCGAACGGTTTTATTAATGTAAATTAAAGCCAAATCACAAAATTCTCAATCATGATGAATCAACAAAAACCGTTTCGTTTGATTACTATTCCTGTTAGTCATTATTGCGAAAAAGTGCGGTGGGCATTAACAAGAATTAAGGTTGATTTTGTCGAAGAACCCCATTCACCACCATTTCATTTATTCGTAACTAAAAGATTAGGAGGTAAAACAACTCCGATTTTAGTTGCTGATACGGAAATATTTACAGATTCGACGGATATTTTGAAATATTTGAATTCAATTACATTGGATGAAAATAAGTTATATCCAAGTAATCCAGAATTACGACAAAAAGTTGAAGAATTAGAAGAATTATTTGATACTCGATTAGGAACTGCTACCCGTCGTTGGGGATATTCTTATATTAGTAATAATTACAAGATAATTCAACGTGCTTGGTGTCAAGGTGTTCCCAAAATTCAAAAAATATTATTTCCTTTGAGTTTTATTTCTATGCAAAAGATATTGCAAAAAAGTTTCGATTTAACTACAGAATCTCATCTAGAATCTTATCTAGAAATCAAGGTACTTTTTGCACAAGTCGGTGAATTATTAGCAGATGGACGGAATTATTTAGTTGGTGATAAATTTTCTGCGGCTGACTTAACTTTTGCTGCCCTTGCTGCACCTGTTATTCAACCTGCCGAACATCCAATTAAACCTCGTTCATTAGAAGAATTACCAATCAAAATGGCATCAGAAATTAAGGAGTTTCGAGAAACATCTGCGGGTCAATTTGTATTGAAATTGTACCGCGAAAGAAATGTTTGACTATGTTTAAATTTGATTAATTTGCAATAATTGAGATTTTAGATATGAATTCACTTGCCATTCAATTAACACTACATGGAGCAGTTATAATCCTCATTGGTTTACTTTGTGGAATCCCCTATGGTTCAGCAATTACCCACAAAGAAGATGAAAAAAAAATAAATGCTTGGCGTTTAGCACATTCGAGTTTAGCAATGGGTGGAACAACAATTATTGCATTTTCAGCAGTTATCTCAAACTTGAAATTAGAACCCATACTTAGCAATATTTTAGTTATCTCATCCGCAGTTTCTGGATATGCTTTTGCGATCGCACTACCATATGCAGCATGGGTTGGTTATCGCGGTTTAACAAATGAAAAACCGGGTATAAATCAAGTGATTTATCTAGGTAATCTAGTTGGTGCGATTGGTTCACTCGTCGCAACCTTAGTCTTAATCATTGGTTGTCTAAATACACTAATTTAAACAGTATTTTTTTCAATCAAAACAAACCGATTGGTCTTTTTAATCGCAGTCATTCAGGAAAAATCATCAATGTTGAAATTTTACTATAATCCGCGATCGCCTATGGCTCGACGTGTATGGCGTGGTTTGCTGGAAAAGGGGATTGAGTTTGAGCCTATATTAATGAAATTAAATGGTGACCAAATCGAATCTGAGTATTTGGAATTAAATCCATTTCATCATGTTCCGGTAATTGTTGATGGTGATTTTCGAGTGATTGAATCTTTGGCTATTTTAGATTATTTGGAAGCAAAATATCCCACACCTGCATTGTTACCGAAGGAACCACAAGCATTAGCAACGGTGAAAATGGTGCAGATGGTATCGAGTAATGAACTATTACCAAAAGTGATTACATTGTTATTTGAAAAAGAAGATTCACCTAAGTATTTGCAAGCAAAACAACATATTGACATTATCTTAAAATTTTGGTCGCAAACTTTAGGAGAAAAGTTATATTTTGGTGGTGACAATCTCAGTTTGGCAGATATTATTGCTGGTACTGATATATCTATGTTGAACAGTATAGACATTGGATTGAGTAATTATCCACGAGTCAATGATTGGTTACAACGTTTGATGCAACGCGAAGTCTGGCAAAAAACAGAATTAACAGCAGCAGAACTCGAACAGTTTAAACGAGTTTTTATGATATTAAATAACAGAAAGAATAGAGATAAATAATAACACGAACAGGAATATGAAAAAAATTGCGATCGCATGTGCTTCTGGTAGCTTTAAAGGTGCATTTGTACATGGTGTTTTGACTGCACTAGAATCCGCAGGAATCAGGGCAAATGCTTATGCTGCTGCCTCATCTTCGGTAATTACAACAGCATGGGCTACTATTGGTAAAGCTAAAGAATTAGGGGTTGAATATTGGTTAACTGGAATGAGTTTATTAAAACAAGAAAATATTGGCATGAGTAAAATTGCATTAGGTGGAATTAAAAATTTTAGTCCGCCAAAATTAGAGTTATTTGCTAAAGGAACACCGGAATATTTAATTGCAGCTAGCGCAGTCATAACTCAAGCAGCAGCTAGTGAAACTCAAAGCGAAAAAGCGAGAAGAATGGGAAGAAAATTATTAATTTCAGCCGCAAAAAAAGACCGTAGTTGGGTAAACGAACATTTACAACTTCATTTATTTAGTACCTGTCACGATCGAGATTCAGAATTACACTTAAATGCGGATAATTTCGAGGAAGTTGCATATGCTTCGACTCGAATGCTTCATGCTTGGGAAGTTCCAGCATGGATTGCAAACAAACCTTATATAGATGCATCTTATACTTGTATTTGTCCAGCTATAGAAATGATTGAAGCGGGATATAAGGAAGTAATTGCTATTAGTAATGAGCCGGGAATTTTTTACCGTGATATGTTTCAATTGGAGGAAATACCCAGTAATTATCAAGATACGAAGATTCACGTAATTAGACCGGATGTTGATACTAGAGAGTTGGGAGTTGATTTTACTGATGCGACAAAAGAAGGTTTAGTTGCAGTTTATCAACATGGAATTAAGAAAGGAGAACAATTTGCAAGGCAATTTGAGATGAAATCAATAACATAAATTTTCTTGCATATTGAACAAAAATAAAAAACCTCAGTCTTTTACAAACTGAGGTAAAACTTGAATTAGGGTGCATCTACCTCCTCTATATCCTCAACCTGAAGAACGGTATCGGGATAAAAACTAATATTCACTATCTGGCATTCATAACTTGATTCAGTAATGTTTTACCACCAGGGTTAAAAACTCTCAAACGATATTTACCACTGCTTCCCAAAGGTGACATTGAATAAGTGTAACCTTCATTTTCCCAAACATAAGCACCCTGACTATAGTGAGATGCTTCGGGAATTGTCAGACAGCGATTCTTACGATCGCATCCTGTATATGATGCAGAACCAGCAAATCCGACAATTTTGACAGTGTAACCTCCTCCTGCATAAAAACTTACACTTTCAGCAAAAACGGGTGGTAAAAACGATAAACTAGCAATTAAAGCTGTGCTTAAAGAAAGAATTGAAAATCTCATATTAATCTAAGTATTAGAATCAGATTAAAAGTATAAAATAACATCATATAATTGTCATGAGTATTCCCAACACAAACCTTTGAATAACCCATCTACTTTATTTATGACCGAGCGAGACTCCGTAGGAGCGGCATCGCCAACGCAAACTTGGCACATCATTAAAAAACTGGAAGGACAATGCGAAATTGTCCCCAGCGAACAAATCACCGAGGACAATCAAGAAATTAATAACCCAGAAATTACCGAAAAATGGGGACCATTTGCATCCCAAGGAGATGCGATACGTCCTTGACGTTAAGCTTCGCTTATCGCACGTCGTATCGGTTTAATTCGCGCTGGCAAATGTCAACCACAATTATGAATTAGGAGTTATGAATTAGGAGTTATGAATTAAAGAAAGTTTAATATTTCTAACTCCTCACTCCTAACTCCCAACTATTTCTAACTCCCAACTATTTATATCTACTTTTCTGCTCTTGTGGTTCCTGTGGCAGCAATCTGCTTACCCAGAACTTCCACAGCTTTGGCAAATTGTAAATCCTTCATTGTGCCGAGCGTATCGCGATCGCGTAACCACAATTCTTGACGCTGCTTGTCTGTCAAATCCACCTTCACATCCGGATCGATACCATGTTTATTGATATCGCGACCATTAGGAGTGAAATACTTTGCGATCGTTACAGCCATACCCGAACCATCATCAAGGGGACGCACGGACTGCACTAAACCCTTACCAAAAGTCTGGGAACCAACAATTACCGCTCGCTTATTGTCCTGGAAAGCACCTGAGAGAATTTCACTGGCACTTGCCGAACCTTTATCAACAAGGACAACCAAAGGTTTATCAGTCAGAGCTTTACCAGCAGCAACTTCTCGCTCTGGTTCTCCTTTACGATCTTTTGTGGAAACAATCGTCCCCTTATTCATCCACATCCGGGCAATTTCGACACTCGAAAACAGCAAACCACCAGGGTTTCCACGTAAATCTAGAATATAACCAGCAACTTGCTTCTTCTCTAAATCTTTGATGGCATTTTGCATTTCCTTACCAGCATTGGCACTAAATTGGTTGAGGCGAATGTAACCAACGTTACCAACTGGAGTTTTTTGCTGGGAAAACTTAACGGGATGGATTTCAATTTTAGCGCGGGCAATGTCAAATACCTTCTGCTCTTTACCTCGCAAAACTGTCAGTTTCACCCTAGTTCCAGCTTCCCCTCGGATTAAAGATACGGCTTGATTGGTATCCATCCCTTCTGTGCTTTTATCATTAATTTTGGTAATGATATCCTTTGCTAAAACACCAGCTTTAGCTGCTGGAGTATCTTCGATTGGCGAAATAACAGTCAGCTTTTTGGTTTTTTCGTCAAGACCAATTTGGATACCAATACCCGTAAGTTCCCCTGAGGTATCCACCTGCATATTCTTGAATTCCTCTGGATCCATAAACCGCGTGTAGGGGTCATCCAGCAGTTTTAGCATTTCCCGAATAGACTTATAGGCTTCCTGTTTATTCCCGTAAGACTTGTTTAAATACTTTTTGCGAACCGCTTGCCAATCAACTTGATTGAAAGTACCGTCCACGTATTGGCGTTGGATAATTTGCCAAACTTCATCGACCAATTCTTTAGGGCTTTCTTTAAATAGAGCTTGTCCTTGGGAATGAATACCAAGACTTGTAACGGCTATTGTAGTCAGCGTTACAGCCGTAGCACCCAAAACAAGTCCACTTTTAGTAATTACCATAATGACTGCTGCGCCAGAGGAAAAATTTATTTTAGTCAGTATGCTCAATCTAGCACAGGCTACCACTGTACTGACTAAGCATATTTTGTTATTTCTAAATATTTTCTCTAAAATCCGGTTATTTGTGTGGCAGATAATACAAACTTTATAAAAATTTGGGAATTGGGGATTGGGAATTGGGGATTGGGCATTGGGGATTGGGCATTGGGGATTGGGCATTGTACTCAAACAGGTAAAGGGTTTAGAGTCAACAGCCTAGTGTGGAGCATGTCACTGACATAAAGTGCGATCGCTACCTGCCACTTTTATATTATTCTGCAAGTAATCTTGTAATAGTTCGCAGCCTTTACCGAGTAGTTTGTCAATTTCTGTGTCTGCTAAATCACGATAAATTACTTTACCGCTACTACTACCTGTAACTAAAGTTTTGCCGTCTGGGGTAAATGTAAAGCTTGCGAAGGTGTCATTTTCTGCATTGATAGCTAACTCTAGATTGCTTTCGCGATTCCAGAGTTTAATTTTGTCTTCGCTGAGGGTAGCAATTATTCTACCGTCGGGACTAAAACTGACACTTTTAAAGCTTTCACCGTTGCCATACAAAGGTTTGAATTGTTTTCCTTCGGGAGTCCATAGTCTGACTGTAGTATCAAGACTGGCTGAGGCTAAAACTTTACCATCATTTGACCAAGCTACAGCAAATACCGAACGACTGTGACCGGGTAGATTTTTCTTTAATTTCCCTTCTTGACTCCAAATTTTTACCATTGTGTCATCGCTGGCAGAAGCAATTAAGTCACCATCGGGGCTGAAACTGACCCAATTGACAATATCTTTATGTCCTTTTAAGGTCTTAATTAATTTACCGTCGGGACTCCATAATTTTACAGTTTTGTCTGCACTTGCGGTTGCTAATATTTCACCATTAGGGGACCAATCTACACTTAAAACTGCATCTTCATGTCCTGCTAAGGTGTTAATTAATTTACCATCGCGACTCCATAATTTTACAGTTTTATCTTCACTGGCTGTCGCCAATATTTGACCATTGGGACTAAAACTTGCATCCCAAACCTCTTTTTTATGCCCGATTAATTCATGTTGTAATTTACCTTCGGGACTCCATATTTTCACGGTATTATCTTCGCTGGCTGAGGCGAACAAATCACCTTTTAAGGAATAACTTAATTTTGATACACTCTTGGAATGGGCTTGAATACTCTTTAATGGTACGTATTTCCATCGCCACAGCTTGACATTGGTATCGCGACTTGCGGATGCGAGCATTTGTCCATCGCGACTAAAACTAAGGCTACTAACCCAGTCGCTATGTCCTTTGAGCATTTCGAGAACTTTGCCGTCGAGGTTCCAAAGTTTAACTGTTCTGTCCCAACTTGCCGATGCGATCGCATTCCCATCGGGACTAAAAGCCACATTTGCAACTACATCTTTGTGACCATCAAAGGTTTTTAATAATTTACCATCGCGACTCCACAGCTTAACGCGCTTATCCCAACTTCCGGTTGCTAACATGTTACCATCGGGGGACCAAGCGACGCTAAAAACGGTGTCACCTTTGCCGCTTCCCGGTAAGGTTGTTAATAATTTGCCGTCCAGACTCCACAATTTGACTGTTGTGTCGCTACTACTGGATGCCATCGCATTCCCATTCGGTGACCAAGCAATGCTGGTGACTGAGTTGCTATGTCCGATCAGGGTTGTGAGTAATTTACCATCGCGACTCCATAAGCGTACAGTGCTGTCAAAACCTCCTGAGGCAATAAATTGCCCGTCGGGGGACCAAGCAACGCTATTAACTAGTTGCTGTCCGGATATGATGGTTTTTAATGGTTTGCCGTCTCGACTCCAAAATCTGATGGTTCCATCAGCACTTCCCGATACTAGCATTGTACTGTCGGGACTGAAGGCAACGCTGTTAACGCGGCGAGAATGTCCTTTGAGGGTGTGTAATTTTTTACCATTTTTTTGCCAGAGATTGACAGTCTCATCGCTGCTAGCAGAAGCAATAATTAAATTATCGGGGCTAATTGCCACACTATTAATATCAGATGTGTGTCCTTCCAAGCGGTTAATTTCTCGTACCCGCATTCCATAGGTTGCTTGGTAAAGCGCGGTTTTAACTAGTTGCTGGGTTTGAGGATTGGGGAAAATGGCTTTGTCGAGTTTTTTTGCCGCACGCAATCCTTCTCTGAGGGAATCAATATCTTTACCTAAAGCAAATAGAGCTTCACTAGATGCACTAGCAGCTTCGCTGGCAGCAATCACAGCTTTTCGTCCTTGGTAAAATGCCATACCAATCGAAGCACTCAGTATCAACAAACCTAATGATGAAGCTACAAGTGCATGTTTGAGGATACGGTTGACTTTTGTTTGATTTTTGCGTTGTTTTTCGGTTTCGATCAGTTCAGCTTGGAGCTTTTGCTGTTCGATTTCTGAAAGTAAGCGATCGCGTTCGACTCGACTAACTTCGTCGCGTTTTCGTAACTCTTTTAATTCTCCGAGTAAATCGGAACCTGTTTGTGGGTGATTTTCTTGATGTTTTGCTTGTTTGTTATGACGTAGTTCGCTATTGAGACGGGAAATTTCTAACTCGCTTTGCTGAACTTGTTGACGCAACTTTTTTACTTGTTCTTGCAAAGAAAGTTCGTCTTGTTGTAAAACACGAATTAAATCAACTAAATAATCATGAATTAATTGATAACGTTCGGGAACTTCCGGAAATAGAACAACTAACCCCGATCGCACTAAAATTTCTAAGACTAATTCGAGTTTGTTAACGTCTTCTAATTCTGCTAATTCTATAGCTAATTCGGCACGGGTTTTAAATGGACGTTTTTGAGTTTCATCGGTTAATAAATAAAGCACCAATAAAGCCGCTCGTTCGTTCTCTTCACCACAATCACGAATTAATTCCTTTAAATATCTTTCAATTAACTTATTCGGTCTAAATTGTTGATATTTACTCAAACTCAGAATCCGCTCATCTTGAAGTTGTGCCCCTACAACTTGCAACTCAATTGGACGCACTTCCCCCAATTCCGCAGATAAATCTTCCACCAAAGCATCTATTAATTCTGGTTCGAGATGATATTGGGAACGTTCCGTTAATCCTTGAATAACAGTTTTTGCATCCTCACGGGAAAAGTTATTTAATGGATAGCGAATATTCTTATCTAGAAGATTATAATTAATCGCTTCCTGGGCAGAAAGCTGCTTCAATTCTAATAACTTATGCAAATAATCTTCGCGCACACTAAGAATTATCTTCACAAAAGCCACATTCAAACAATCGCACAAAACCGATCGAATTCCTGTAGCTGAACATGACTACATGCAGAGAAAAATTCTTCAATTTGGTCGAAAATCAACACAGTAATAATACTATTCCGCGCATTCTCCTGTAATAACTCCAAAACTCCATCAATAGTAATTGGAGTCGCTGGAAAAGGTGGTAAATTTACATCCAACGCAGCTTTGCGAATCACCACAGGTTTTGTCGATGCGATTGCATTTCTCAAAGCTTTCCCTAATTCCCGCACCCAATCGGTATAAACTTGTAGCACTACAGGTACGGCGATTTGGTCGCCAATTGCTCGTTGTTGGAGTGCCGGAACCAAGCCAGCAGTGACTGTTGAGCTTTTGCCCACCCCCGAAGGACCATGTATAACTGTTAACTTATGGTCAGCACGGCTCACCCGACCAATCAAATTCTGGATATCGCGCTGTCTACCAGAAGCGGTAATTTCCAAAGCCACACTACCGCTTGACATCGCTGAATTCAAAGACGAGCTAAATACTGGTGTCTGAGGATGCCGTTGTGGTTGTAATCTCCCCGCCCCAATAAACGCCCGCAAACCATATTGCTGTTCCACCGAACGGCGCTTTTGCCTGATAATAAAAGCTTCCAAATATAAACCAGATTCAAAATACAGGGTTCTCAACCACCCCATCAAGTAAGTATATCGATAAACATCGTAACTAAAATCACTATTCTCTAGCGAGAACTTCAGTTCCTTACTCGCTAGCTCCAACTGCTCACCAGCAATTGTGCCATATTCCCGCAGAGAGTGAGTCCCACCATCACCTAAATTCCGCAAAGCCTTTGCCAAAGTCAAACGGTAAATTTGCCCCATCAACAACGGAAATAGATTTGGCTGCGAATGCTGACTTTCCCTAGCTTCGTAGAGTTGCCACAATGCCACCCTAGCTAACTGACTTGCCTGTGCCCAATTTTCACGGGCGATCGCAACCTGAGCCAAAAAACCAAAATCGCAAGCTAGTTGGAAATGTGTACCGTGGGTATGATGTAACTTTTCTGACTTGTCAGCAACTACTTGTAACTCGCTCCATTCCTTGAGATGTTGTAAAACCTCAGCCAAAAGCCCAATAATTTGCGCCATCAAATCGGGACGTTGAGCTTCCTCAAACACATCCAGACATTTTTGGAAATAAAACTTAGCTTGTTGCCAGCGCTGACGATGTTCTATATTTGCCCGTTCTGCCAAGCGAAAATAACACAAACCGATGTAAAAAAGTAACGCACCTTGACGGAGTAGGTGAGGGGATGGAGGATTTGGGGGGATTGGGGAGGTGAAGGGAGGGGGAGAGCGGGCGACGGAGAGACTTGGGGGAAAATGTTATGGAGAAGATCGAGAGTTACAAAGAGCTTCGAGTTTATAAAGCAGCTATCGAAGCAGCGATGTTGGTCTTCAATTTGACGAAGCATTTTCCCGCCGA
>JAAUPE010000181.1 GCA_012034595.1 Calothrix sp. CSU_2_0
AATCCCCAATCCCCAATGCCCTTATTTTTACATTACTTTACATTTTTGTGATAACTTCGCGAACTCTGTATATTGGTCTTCCTTGTGACTCGTGGTAAGTCCGCATGAGCAATTCTGCTAACAAACCGAAACAAAATAATTGTACTCCTGTGACTAAAAGCAGCACAGCGAGAATTAATAAGGGACGGTTGCCAATATCTTCATTAAAAGCTAACTTGACAAAGGTTAAGTAAATACCAATAGCTCCACCCGATGCGATTGAGCCTAAGCCCAATAAGCCGAAAACATGCATCGGACGGGTGAGAAATTTTTTCATAAATGCGATCGTTAATAAGTCCATCAGGACTCTGAAGGTACGGGATAGACCATATTTACTGCTACCAAAGCGACGGGCATGGTGTCGTACAGGCATTTCGGTAATCCGCGCTCCTTCAATATACGCAAGAGCGGGTAAAAAACGATGCAATTCGCCATATAAATTCATATCTGCTATTAGTTCGGCACGGTATACTTTGAGCGAACAACCGTAATCATGGATACGCACCCCTGTAATGCTACGAATCATCCAATTGGCGATTTTGGAAGGTAACAAGCGCGTTAATGCTTTATCTTGGCGTTTTTGCCGCCAACCGTTCACCATGTCGTAACCCTCATCTAGCTTCGCGAGCAGCATTAGTATATCTGCGGGGTCATTCTGCAAGTCTGCATCCAAAGTTACAATGTTTTTGCCGATCGCATGATTAAATCCGGCTGACATTGCTGCGGTTTGCCCGTAGTTACGACGTAAGATAATTGCTTTTAGGTCATTGCGAATTTTTGCCTGTTCTTTGAGTAATAGGGCGGAACCATCGGTTGAACCATCATCGATTAAGATGATTTCATAACTCAATTCGCTGTTGGCAAATACTGATTCTATGGCTTCCAGCAAATGGGGAATGCTTTCCACCTCGTTATATACTGGTGCTACTACTGACACATCGAGAAAAACTGGGGGAATAGTCCCATTTTCTCCGTTCATACTTTCTGGAACTAACCCACCTGGAACTAATCCACCTGGAACTAACCTACCTGAAATTAACGCACTCCTCATAAGCCAAGCCAAAATAGTTCGTAATTGGTAATCAAACAATCAATTAATTAATCAATTAATTAATCAATTAATAAATTAATTTATTAGACGACCCATCGGGTCGTCTCTACGTAATGATTAATGATTAATTATTAACCATTGATAATTGCTTCGTAACTCTTAATAACCCTACCTGCACCACGTAGCTGTTTATAATATGACTGGCTAACAGCATCACCTTGTTCCGAGAGAACATCGATACCAATGCCATTGCGTCCTTGTTCTTTTCCCGAACTGTGAATATAGCGATCGCACTCTAAATAGAGTCCCACATGGGTTGCTTTTTGGGGAGTCCCAAAAACACTAAATCCCCTGGTTCTAATTCTCCAATAGAAATGGGCGATAGAAAAGCCTCCTGTTGGTAGGCATCACGAGGAAGACAAACCCCTACCGATGCAAATGCTGCTTGCATTAATCCCGAACAATCATAATTTGGGGCAACTGTACCCCCCCAGAGGTAATAATTGGGCTGCTGCATGGCATTGTGGATGAATGTAATTACTTCTGGCAGCAGTTGTTTTATTTGTTCTTGTGAAAATGATTTAGCCTGATAAGGTAATGTCGCTTGTTTTAGCGCAGCCAAATCGGATTGCACTAACCAACCTGGGTAATTATCTTCGCACAGAAATATTTCTACGGCTGTTTCTTGCCGATTCGATGTTAGTCTTAGATGTCGTCCTGCTGCTGCTTGGGTGGCAAGACGGTTACATTCTGAAGAATCGTATATGTTTAGGTTCGTTAAGCATTCGTACTCTTGAGATGTGGGATTATTGATTTTTGCTTTTGGATTTGAGGACATCATTCAGATTATTTGTTCAGTATGGATTTTTTTACTAAAGACGAACAATTAGAAAAACTAGGTAATGGAATTTTAGAGTCTACCTGGGTAGAGTTTCCAACGTTAGCACGTAACCAAATTGCCATAACTTGGATTGTTTATGACCCACCTGTGCTTGTTAATACTGGTGGCGCACTCAGACCTGATGCTTTTTGGACTCATCCTGTACGTGGTTTTACATATCGGGGTGTGGAGCGGATTTATCCAGCTAGTGTGGTCAAATTATTTTATTTGGTTGCGGCTCACGAGTGGTTAGAAAAGGGTATGACCCAGTCATCGCAGGAATTAGAGCGGGCAATGCGTGATGCGATCGCAGAATCGAGTAATGACGCGACTAGTTTGATGGTGGATGTATTGAGCGGTACAACATCGGGACCGGAGTTACCATCGGGACCTTTTGATACATGGAAGTATCAGCGTCAGATTGTCAATCGCTACTATCAATCTTTAGGTTGGAGTGAGTTAGAGACGATTAATGTTTGTCAAAAAACTTGGTGCGATGGTCCATATGGACGCGAACGGGCTTTTTATGGGCAAATGTTAGAAAATCGCAATATGCTGACCACAAATGCCACAGCGAGGTTATTGCATAGCATTGTGGGTGGAGTCGCGGTTTCCAGTGCGCGATCGCAATCGATGATGGGATTACTCAAGCGCAATATTGACCCGAAGTTATTGCCCCAAGAAGTGGAAGAAGACCAAGTTACGGGCTTTTTAGGTGCGGGTTTGCCACAAAATAGTCAACTTTGGTCAAAAGCTGGTTGGACTAGTCAGGTTCGTCACGATGTGGCTTATATTGAAGTTCCTGATTTGCGTCCTTATTCGCTAGTTGTATTCACTGAAGGGAAAGCCCAAGCAAAAAGTCGCGATATATTACCGTTTGTTTCGCAGCAATTTGTTGAGGCTATTCGCAGTCTGGAATAAGCAACTTCCAAAAAATAAAATATCCCAACTTCGGAATTATTAATCATACTAATAATTTTAAGGTTGGGGGTATCCCCCGCCCTATGATTGGGGACAATTTATTTTTTGATTGCGCTAAGAATGGGAAAGGAGAACAAGAGAGAAAGTTAATTATAATCTCCAATTTCCAATTCACAATTCCCAATGCCCAATCCCCTATTCCCTTTTCCCAAATACATGTTGAGTTGCCCAAAGTGAGAATAACGGTAAACAAACCGTGTGGGCAATTAAAACTGCTGCTGCGACTCCAACTTCTTTCCAAGTCACCCCTACCACTAGTGCGATCGCAAATACTGAAGTAAATATCCCATTCCAAAGTAAATCTAAATGGGGTTTGCCAACTGCTACAAGTAATTGCGATGCGGCATCTGCGAAGGGTCTAGGAATTGCTGATAAACAAACTAGTACAATTATGGGAATGGCGGGTATCCACTGTTTACCAAATATAATTGGTACGTAAAATTGCGCCATACTCGATTGAAAAAGGACAAAGGGAATAATAATTAAAGCAATTATTTTCAGGCTATTAAAATATGTTTTTCTAAAATCTTGAAAATTATCGCGTGCTGAACATAAATGTGGGAAAATTGCTGAGTTGACAGCATTGATAATACTTAAACTAATTCCCAATCCAGCGTTAAATCCAAAGAAATATGTTCCTAATTCATCAACTCCTAATAAAGTAAAAATAACTAAATAATCTAAATTGTTTCTCAATGTTTTGAGCAATCCAATTCCTAAAATATTTCTGCCAAAATTCCAAATTTCTTGCCAATATTTTGTAGTAAATTTAGTTTTGATGCGCCAATTTTGATATTTGTAGTAAACAAAAATTTCAATCGGGGCAACTATCACTGGAGGTAGAGCAAATGCCCATACTCCCATCCCATTAACTGCAAAAGCGGCAGATAAGATACTTGCTAATGAAAAGAGAAAGCTATCTGTTAATGCAATTATTTTAAAGCGATTTTCTTTTTGGATTAGGGTTTTTTGAATAGTCGAAATCGGCCAAATTAAATAGGCGATCGCTGATATGCAAATTGGCAAAATCAGTTCTGGTGTATTCTTAACTAAAGAAACTGGATAAGCAATTAAACATTGAATCGCAAATAAGCAAATAAATATCAGCCAGTTTAACCAATAAGCTGAATTACATAACTCATTGACTTCCTTTTCTTCCGCTTGAATTATTTTTGCACCAATCCCAAAGTTGCTGAAGGTGATGGCAAACTCCCGCACCGTCATTAAAATAGCACCCAAACCATAATCATACTTTGTTAAATACCTCGCCATTATGGCAACAAGCACTAACCGCATGAGACGGTAAATAATTTCTGCCATCCCCAACCAACTGAGGTTGCGAATAAACTGATTGGACAGTTTTTTTCGGATTTGTACAGTTATTTGCTGAATGACATTCACTATATTTTGTCGTTATGGAAGATAGAATCAGTTTACTTAACTTAATCTCAGAATTTTTGCCATCTTAATTTTTGGCATTTTTTTGCTATTTAAGACTTTACAGCCAGTCAGAAAGTTAATATAAGAGATTCTATCCCTACTGTCCAGTCCAAAAATTTTGTACTGAGAATAGAAAAATTAATTTTCTAAACTGTTTGTCACCATCCCTAGAATTCCGACTCTTCCTCCTTTGAGTTCTTCCACTACTTGTTTAAAGTGAGGACGGGCTGTTTTGCCTAATCCGACAACGAGTAAGATACCATCAGTATGGTTTGCCAAAGCGTTTGTATCCAAGCGTCCCAATAAATTAGGTGTATCGTAAACAATAAGATCGAAATGAGATTGCGATCGCTCGACGAAATTTTCCATTTTGCTCGATGTAAATAATTTGTTGGGGTTTGCCTTGACCTTACCCGCAGTCAATACAAAGAGATTTTCTTCGTGAGGCGATCGCACAATTGCTTGGTTAATATCAAATCCTTGGGAAAGGACTTCGCTCAACCCTTCTGTATTGGCGATTCCCAGATAGTTATGCAGTTGGGGATGTCGCAAATTGGCATCAACTAACAATACTTTTTGTCCGGCTTCTGCGGCTATTTGCGCTAAATTTGCGGCTACAGTGGTTCTTCCTTCTCCTGTCGTCGCGGAAGTGACGGCAATAGAACGAATAGATGCCTCTTTGCTGAGGGACTCAACACGATTATACAGCGAACAAAAAGCCTGGGCAAACACCGCATTCTTGTCATCTCGACGCTTCAGAGCTACGTTTGATTCTGCTGATTCTAACTCGCGGTTATGTCTGTCTTCAAACATGACAATATTATTCACCGCCGGAATATGAATGTTTCGGCAAAAAGGAATCGACCCTAAAATGGGTAATTGGGCGGCGCGTTTGACTTCTGAAGGGTCATGGAAGACATTTTTCATGTTTTCCAAGGCGAAAGCCGCAAAAGTACCTAATAATAAGCCTCCAATGCCTCCCAGTATCAGATTTCGGGAAGGCTGGGGTGACACAGAAATCAGCTTACCATTGGCATCGCGGGGTACGGAGGCAGGCATAATAATCTCCCAGGGGACTTCCTGTTGTGCCGCATCGACTCGCAGAGCTTCTTGTTTCGATTTCAGTTGGTAGAGAGTATCAGTTGCAACTTGTAAATCCCGTTGTAAGTTGGCGTATTGACGGGAAACCACAGGATATTGCTTGATTTGCTCGCTGATTTGAAACTCGTTCTGGACTAATGCTTGCAAACTCGTTTCTAGGGACTGGGTTTGGTTACTAGCATCGGTGAGTTGCTTGGTTAAATCCCGTCGCACCGAGTTTTGGTAGGTGACTACTTCGGGTGAAATATTATCACCCACAGCACGATTACCTATTGCTAGTCGTGCTTCTTGGGTTAACAGGGGTTGGAGTTTGCGACGTTCTTCGCGTAATGACTGAATTACTGGACTCGATTCGTTGAAGCGTACCGATTCTTGAGCAATTTTGGCATCGATTTCGCCAATGCGAGTGCGTATCTGTTGATATTGGGGAGATTCGCTTAATGCCGATGCTGCGATCGCGCTATTTTGTGACATCCCTAACTGGTTTTGCAAGGAGTTATAAAGCGACCTTGATTCTAAATATTTGCGCTCGGTGTCTAGTCGTTGTACTTTGGTGTCATCAAGGCGTTTTAATAATTGCTCGCCTTGTAATTGGGGGTTGTAAAAACTGTAACGCTGTTGAAATGCCTGAAGTTGCCCTTGCAGGGTGTTAACCCGCAGTTCTAGTTTGGGTACTTGCTGTTCGACAAATTTAATCCCTTGACGCAAACTACTTTGTTGTTGTTCGCTACTATACTTGCGATATGCTTGGGATACTTTGTCTAAAATAAATTCGATTCTAGACGGGTTGGTATCGCGGTAACGAACTTCAATTACCCGTGATTCATCTTTACCTTTGGCAATTCGGGTCATCATTAATGTCCCTTCTCGTCCTGTTGTGGCTTTGCCTCCGGTGTCATTCCCAACTAGTTGGTCGTAACTAATATTTGGATATTTGAGCTTTAATTCATCAACCACTGGATAGATAATTTTGGGACTTTTGAGTACCTCCATTAAAGCGTTGTAGTCGAGAGTGGTGGTATTTTGCTTGGTAATTTCGTTGACGTTCTGCTGAAGCGTAGCAGAAAGCAATTTTAGTAACTCGCTATCAGTACTCTTGAGTGGTTCTACCATGATTTGGAAACGACCTTCATACCTGATATCTTGCTTTGCAGCCCAAATAACTGAGGTTGTCGCTACTGCTAAAGTTATACCCGCAATCAGAGTTGCTCGTCGTCGCAAAACTCCAAATACCGGAGTCAATCCAGGACTTTCTGCTTCGATATCCGGTTTTTTCCAAACCCAAAAAGCTTCTCGCGTTGACGGATAGGGATTTTTGAGGTGCTGCACGCTCGTTTCTTTTGTTGTTATGTGTGTTCCCATGAAAACCCGTTTAGTTTAATTTTTTTTGGTAGCTAAATCGAATCGATTGCTAATATGATTTTCTTTTACAAATTAAATTAAGTCGAAGCAATTTGCCAATTAGGCGCTATGGAAATAATCAGACAATTTAAAAATCTAACTTACACCTGATGCTGCACTACCAAGACATATTACAGGTAAGAAGACAATTTAAATCAATAGCATCTAAGACAAATTCACAGACAATTTTATAATTCTGTGCCCTGGGAACCTTTATCTTGTATACTCCACAAGGCAAAACTTGTCCAGGCGATCGCATACGAGAGATTTTCCATTACTTTATCCAGTTTTTAACAGGATACAGCTAAACCAATCCGGGAAAATCCTGATTTTGCCTATTTTTAACATATCTTGCTAATCACGCAATATTAAGGGCTTTATCGAAGTTTTGCGAGAATATCATCTGAATGAAGATTGAATGAAGGTTTTTCAATTTCTGCGGTTCGGAAGTTATTCTTTTGAGATATCCGTATAACTGAACCTTATTCATCGACAGTTTGAGCTTGAGCGCGGCTATCCCAACATCCCACTAGGAATGTGTTCTAGATGGTAGCTTTATTTCCGCCGTGCTGGACTAGAGCAACTGTAGTAGTTAGAGAATTAATAGGTGATTTTCGATGGCAAATTTCCAGGAATAATACATAAACTCCGCATTAAACTATGTATACTTTAAACAGTTTTCCCATTTTCGGGAATAGTATAGGATTCAGTAACTAAAAGCACTACGTACTGAAAAAAATAGCTGTTCTTCAAATTGACCTAATGCATGAATTTAGAGAATTATCACCAAAACATCAGTTTGAGAACAAGCAGTTAATAATTGAAAATTAACAGCATTTCATGCAAATGACTAAAATTTTCTTTTTTTATCGCAATCCCCAAAAAAATTGTCAATTCAAGCCAAATTTAAACATGACTTAAGTAACAGTTACATTTTATGGTACTAAATTGATAGGGTAAATCATTTATTTTGTTTCAGTATTTTTCTCTAGATCGAGAATAAAAGGGTGAGAAGCGAACTACCATGCCAAAATATCCAACATTAGCCGAAAAGTGTTTCGTTGTTTTTTCGATGTTCTTTTCGACTACTGCTTTGATACCTGTTCTTTTAGATAGTCAAGATGCTACGTCTGTACCATCAGACCCCTATAGTCCCATACTTTTCTTGGGAATTTACGCTGTCACTTGCTTACTAATTTTCCTGCAATGGAATAGTTTTGTGCGGGTAGCAACGCAAAATATCTGGATTTGGTTAGTAGTGGCAATTGCGATCGCATCAATGTATTGGACAGTTGCACCTGACATCACTTCACGTCGAAGTATTTTGCTGCTGGGGACAAGTCTATTTGGGGTATATATGGCAATGCGGTTTACCCTGCGGGAACAGTTGCAGTTACTCGCTGTTGCTTTGGGGTTAGTAGCTGTAATGTCTTGTGTATTTGCGATCGCCTTACCATTCTACGGCACGATGACTGTCCAAGAAGGGGGCATTCACGCAGGTGCTTGGCGAGGAGTGATGACCCACAAAAACATCTTCGGTAGGTTGATGGTTTTGAGCAACCTGGTGTTTTTATTCGTAGCACTAGGTAAACCCATATCACCTGTTTCTAAGGGTTCTTGGCAGTCTCTAGCCTGGGTTTTATATGGTTTATCGGTCGCATTAATCGTACTTTCCACATCGAAAACTGCGCTGATTTCATTTATTGTGTTGACGATTATATTGCTACTGTACAGAAGTTGGCGGTTGAATTATTCTCAACTCATACCCTTAACCATTGCTGTGATTTTGGTTCTGGGCAGTGCTGCCATCCTGGTTTTTGATAATATCAATGTCATTGCTGGTGCTGTAGGGCGTGATTTAACCCTGACAGGACGGACTGATATTTGGCAGGTAATGCTTGATAAACTTGCGGATCGTCCTCTAACTGGCTACGGATTTAATGCATTTTGGCGTGATTGGGATAGCCCACTCACCGCAGATGTTTGGCGAATTTTGGCATGGGAATGTCCCTATGGTCACAATGGCTTTATGGATTTGCTGGTGGAGTTAGGAATAATCGCATTAATTGCATTCATTGTTAGCTATATTACAGCTTTCATCAAAGGCGTGAATTTGCTGCGAAGTACCCGCAATATCGAGGGTATATGGCACTTGATGTTTTTGACTTTGATGCTGATTTACAACATTAGCGAAAGCACCCTGGTAACTACAAATAGCATTTTTTGGATACTTTACGTTTCTACAGTATTTTCATTGAATACAAGGTCAGAAATATTACCGATTTCTGAATATACAGATGCGATGAGTGACGAGGAATGGTTCGAGTTAGAAGCTTCAAATGATTAGAAAGTGATTAATTGTAATTTGAGGGAATGGAGATAACGAAGATGCTAGTTTCTGTTTGTATCGCGAGCTATCAACGTCCAGAAGGGTTAAAGCGTTTGCTTGTTGGACTCAATCAATTAGTTTTTTGCAAAAGTGAAGTACCAGATATCGAAGTTATCGTTGTTGATAACGATGAAACTGGATCGGCAAGTGGGATTTGTACCGACATCGAAACTGATTTTTGCTGGACGTTGAAATATTGCATTGAATCACAACGGGGTATTTCCTTTGCACGTAATCGAGCGATCGCATCTGTGAGCGAATATTCTAACTTTGTCGCATTTATCGATGATGATGAAGTTCCCGAAAATAATTGGTTAGATGAGTTGCTATGGGTTCAAAAAGCTTATCAGGCAGATGTTGTTACTGCACCAGTCATACCCAACTTTTCCAAATCAGATATACCTGCATGGATTGTCAAAGGAGGATTTTTTGAACCACGTCGCTATCCTACTGGTCAAGCACTTGAGATTGCCTCTACCAATAATGTCTTGATTCGTGCGGAGGTGTTACGAGCTGTCGATCCAGTTTTCGACGAACGTTTTGCCATCACTGGTGGAGAAGATACCAACTTATTTATGCGGTTGCGTCGTGCTGACTACAAGTTTGTTTGGGCAAATGATGCGATCGTGCGTGAATGGATTCCTCAAAGTCGTACCAACCTCAAATGGGTATTGCAACGTGGTTACTTTGGTTGGAGTGTGCATAGTTGGTGTGAATCCGAACTCTACCCATCAATTCCAGTTATTGCAATTCGCATTATCAAAGGTCTGGCACTGATTGTCAAAGGTTTATTGTTGATGCTTCCTTCTTTGTTTGTCGGACAACATGCATTGATTAAGGCATTACTGAATATTTACCGAGGTGCAGGAACTTTAGCAGGCATTATCGGAATTCGCTATCAAGCTTATAAAGTTACTCATGGAGTCTGAATTGGATATTGAGCATTCAAGATGAGGAATTAGGGATTAGGGATTAAGCACAAGCATTAAATTATCAGCAGCGCAACTACTTACCGGAAATATTTTATGAAAATACTTTATTTAACAACTGTGATTCCTAGTTCGAGAAGAACAGGAGGTGAAATTGCTTCACAAAATTTTATCGATGCATTAGAACAAAGTGGACATGATGTTTTAGTTTTTGGCTATCAGCGACTTAGTGATGTTAAACAACTTAAAAGAAATGAAATTATTGTTGGTAAACGCCATATAGAAAGCCATAAATCGCAATTTTATCCACTTCTCTGGATGGGGAATAGTTTTTTAAAAAAATACCCTTATTCTGCGGCTAAATATTATTCATCTAATTATGTTAAAACAATCCGAAAAATTTTCAATCAAAATACTTACGACATTGTAATTATAGACCATGCACAAATTTATTGGATAGCCGATTTATTGCCAGATAAGGTCAAAAAAATTATCTTTATCGCTCATAATATCGAGCATGAAATTTACATCTCACAGTACCAGAATACACATAATCATCTAGCTAAATACATTTATCAGCGCGAAGCTCATTTAATTAAAGCCTATGAAGATAATTTAGCTCGCATAGCATCACAAGTTTGGACTTTGACTTCAGACGATTCCAAGTATTTCTGTGGACTTAATCTAAACACTAAAGTATTTGATTTACCTTCGAGCTTACATTGCAGCGTCGAACCATTACAACATCAAACCTCCAGCAAAAAATTTGATATTGGCATCATTGGTAGTTGGACTTGGAATGCGAATATGTTGGGTTTAAAGTGGTTTTTTCAGAAAGTTTATCCTTACTTACCAGAAAACTTATCGATCCATGTCGCAGGCAAAGGTGCTGAATGGTTGTCTGGAGAGTATGAAAATGTTCATTATTGTGGATTTGTCCCCGATGTCCAAGAATTTATGGCACAGGCAAAAGCGATCGCAATTCCGTCAGTTGCTGGTGGAGGTATTCAAATCAAAACCTTAGATGCGATCGCATCTGGTTTACCTATTGTTGCTACTCCTGTGGCATTACGGGAATCTTTGAATATCCATCCCAGATTGAAGTTACCGAACAACCAGATAAATTTGCTCACATTCTGACTTATTTAGTAACATCTAGTCATGTTGAGGAAAATAGTCATAATAAACTCTTTAACGAACGAAGACAGTGGTTAAAATTGAGACAGCAGCAATTTGTCAGCAAAATCGCTAGTGCGGTCGATTGTCTTTAGCTATGAATCATCTTCATGTTCTCATTAATAAATAGCGACAATTTGGCATTTTATATTAAGATAAGGCAAATTTATTCAACATTTTTTTTATTTTTAGAGATTAATCTTTCTTTTTGATAGACTATATTCAGTATCTTTTAATTGTGACTATGATACTGAATGAAAAAACATTTCGCTTTTGACTCAGCAATCTGATTTCCCCGCAGAAAAAAAACATAGCAGTAATAATCAAGCTCTGAAAACTCTCGTTGTGTCAATGCGAGAATTCAATTATGATGCTTTTCGCTCTCCTGAGTTTGAGTTTGAAGACGCTATTTATAGTTTTTCTAATGGTGAACTCCATCTTCCTAAATTTAATTCAAATCAAAATTTAAGCAAGCGCCTATTAAATTTACTCGCGATTCAATCGGGTCAAAAAGAATTATTGAAATCGGGCTGTACTCCTTCTAAAATTGAAGAAAACTACGATTTATTCTTTTTTCTTTGCCAACATTTTTGGGATATTACAACTATTAATTCGATTCAAGGATGGCGAGATAAATGTAAAAAAACTGTAGCTTGGATTGATGAAATCTGGATAAAAGAACTGAGCGATCGCAAAATAAAACTTTGTATAGAACTTCTCCAAAATTTCGATTATATCTTCACTCCCCATAGCGCTAGTGCTAAAGAAATAGCAACTTTAATTAATCGACCTTGCTATTCTCTACCCTACGGAATTGATGCCATCAAATTTTGTCCCCTACCCAACCTGCCACCAAGAAATATTGATATTTACAGTGTTGGTCGTCGTTCTCCAATAGTCCACCAATCACTACTAGAATTCGCAGAAGATAAAAACTTACTATATTTGCACGATACACTCAAAGGTTTGCAAATGAAAAGCTATAAAGAACATCGCCGTCTTTATAGTAATTTGATTAAACGTAGCCGTTATTTTATCGCAAACAAGGCAAAATTTGATACACCTGAGCAAACAGGGGGGCAAGAAGAGATGGGTTCGCGATTTTTTGAAGGTGCTGCGGGGGGAGCGGTAATGATTGGAATACCTCCGAAGTGCGAAGCGTTTAACGAATACTTCGACTGGAATGATGCTGTGATTCCCATTGATTACGACACAAATAATATTGGTGAACTGATAAGTGAACTTGATGCACAACCTGAAAGAGTCGATAGAATTCGTAAAAATAATGTAGTCAATTCACTATTGCGACATGACTGGGTGTATCGTTGGGAAAAAGTCCTAGAGAAAGTCGGACTTGATATTACACCCGAAATGATATCAAGAAAAAATTACCTCCAAAATTTAGCACAATTAGTCAGTTGCGATCGCTTCGAGAATTGTTCATAATTACTTTCCTAAAAATGAAAAAATAACATCATAAAAGTATCCCCGATTTTAAAAAGTTGGGGATATAAAATTTATATAGTGTTTCCCACTCAGATGTGCTATGACATCATATCGCGAAATGCAAGGACACTGCTCTAACTTTACAGTTATACTTCACGCTTGCCGGGAACTACTATAGGACTCCTATTTGATTTCTGAACAAGACTAAGAGAGAATACGGAGAGGGATATAAGTCTAACAGGGAACAATGATGAGTCCGCATGTAGAAACTGCCACACTGACAGTAGAAGTATCGCAGGA
>JAAUPE010000182.1 GCA_012034595.1 Calothrix sp. CSU_2_0
ACTGAATCTTCATGTTCGAGAAGTTGAAGTTAAACCGGGTAGTTGCCACCTCATATTTGATTTTCTCCAGGGTATTTGTCGGCTTCGCTACGTACAGATGAATCTTCATGTTCGAGAAGTTGAATTAAACCGGGAATGGCAATATTTGATTTTGTTTGACCTTGCAACTTAATTTTTAATAAAAGAGGAAAATTTAAACTTTCAACTAAATCAAAAGTTTGCTTTTGCCACTCTAATTTAACTTCCCCCACTAACCTCGCTCCCAATTGCCAATCAAGCTGCAAAGCCAACCTGACAACCCGCAAAGCCAAACCCTCATCATCCAACAATCCCAACATCAACGCTGTGGGTTCTGTCCATTTCAAATAATTCAAATAATCCCATTGCAATTCCTCATCATTCAGCTTTCCAACTTCCTGCAAAAACCTTTCTGCTACGTAATATTCTTGAATTAATTGATGGCGAAATTCGATTTTGTTTTCTGCCCCAATTTGGATTAAATGATGTTTGAGCAAATCATCTAACCATTTAATGGCACAATCTGCGGCACAATTTACTTTTCCTTCCAGGTATGCGGTGAATATTTCTTCTGCTTGGTGTCGGGGTATGGCAACCAGGAATTCGGTTGGTGGGATGGATGGATTAAGGGCGAACAACCGTTCGCCCCTACGGGGGACGTTTCCACCCATCATTGTCCAGGCTAAATGCTGTAATAACCGTTTCCACCAGCGTCTTGATTCATCGGTGACGGGAATATCTTGTTTGAGTTTACCGTCATAAATTTCTGTAAATCGACGAAATACTGAACCCAAATTTGGTGGGATTTGATTCCCGTTGCTGGCAAATACCGAACACAACATCATCAACAGCAATGGTGTTTCCCCAAATTCCCTTAACCTTCCTCCCAACTGTTGCAACATCTGTTCCCCATTTTTGGGAAGATACCCGCGCACAAATTCCCCCATCTGGGTTTCCGTCAGGGGTTGCATTTCCAGCTTTTTGGTAATTCCCAAATCTCCACCTACCCCCAAATCCCGCGTTGTGAAAATCATTGGGGTGGTTTGCTGGTAATCTTGGCGAAATTTTTGTAGGTTGCGCTGTGCTTCCTGGGATGGTAATTCGTTGACACCATCAATGAGCAGCAAACAGTTACCCTGTCGCAATAGTTTTTTTACGGTTTCATTGTCTATTGGTAAACTGGGGTCATGACGGTGGAGAAAGGCTGTAATTAAGTCGAGGGTAGAAGTTTCGTAATATCGCAGTTCCACCAATACAGGAATTCTGGAATTCCCCACCAACTGGTTCCTAGCCTCTGGCTGGGAACCCACATTGCGAGGCTCCGCCTCGTGGTAATCTGGAGGCGGAGCCTCTGAATCGGTGTTCCCCGGCAGAGCCAGGGAACGAGAGGTAAGGTATGATTTAGATTCTTCCAAAAGCGATCGCACCAAAGCTGTGGATTTTCCCGAACCTGGACGACCAATTAAAAGTACATGTTCTGCTGCATATTTCCGCAACCCTTCCAGAACATTTAAAACTTCCCTTTCTTCCCTTGCTTCTGGTAATAGTTTCGGTTCTGGTTTAATTGCCTCTAGTTTGATTGTCTCTGCCTGTAAATCGAACAGCAGCGACTTTGGCACATGCTTGTCATGGTTTTTACCCACTA
Source organism: Calothrix sp. CSU_2_0 (assembly GCA_012034595.1). Taxonomy (GTDB): domain Bacteria; phylum Cyanobacteriota; class Cyanobacteriia; order Cyanobacteriales; family Nostocaceae; genus Brunnivagina. The sequence continues at coordinate 1,664 of JAAUPE010000182.1, forward strand.
CATCCGTGATAGTGTAGCTATCCCACCAGCGATCGTATCTCCGGCAAATTGATTCTAGATAAGTTTTCCAGTCAATCACTGCTATTCCTTACGCACGACAACAAGGACTTACAAATTACTATAGCGTGCCAGTTTATATCTAGCTAATTCGTTTAACAAGAAAAAATTATCAGCGCGATCGCAACCAAAATACTATCCGATCCTTTTGCGAGTCACTTTGTTTTAACGGGAGCATTAAAACGCTACGGTAGAGTCAAGAAAATGGGTTTACCGGAAAGATATCGGTTATTTTTTCGAGTATTTGATACCCCAGAATTAAAAGCGATCGTGATTTTGTGGTTAGGATTTCCCCGCAAGGAGGGAGCGAAGGGTGATTACTATGAAGTTTTTACCAAAATGGTGCTAAAGGGGACATTTCCAGATACGTTGGATGAGTTGATTGCAGAAGCGGAAACAACCCAGGATGAACTGGGGTAAAGATAATATTAATCTTGCTCTAAACTTTGTGGGTGTTTCGGTTTAATTTGCTTAACCAATTTATGTTGCTTTTGGTCAAAATTTTTCTTCTCATCTTCCGTAAATCCACATATTTGTATGGGCTTCTCTCTCTGTACTTTATACAGCGTCCCACGATTATTAACCTCATCTGTAATCCGTAGCATCTCTGAAGGTGCGTGATAAATTACCCGATATTTTCCATCCTCGAATGTAGCTGTTTGTATTTCCTCACCAACATTAGCAGGATTGTCTTTCAAACTCACAAATGCCAGCTTCAACATCTGTTTTTCCCATTCTTCACGCTTGACTGGTTCGGTTTTGGTTATATCTGCGGTGCTTTTTTTGGTTTGAATTTCTGTTTCCTGCTTTACTGGTTGTTTTGACTTACCTTCAACTCGATCGATTATTTCTTGCAAATCCGAAAGTTTGATTGCGATAAATTTAGTTCTGCGTCCATTTTCTAATTGGTCATATTCCAAAGGAAAATTAAGAGCGCTATTTATTCTAGCTGCTGTTTTCTGCTGTGATGGTTCTGTTGGTACATTAACGCAGAAGTACAGTTCCTCAATACTTCCTTTTTGAGCAACTGCGATCGCACTTTCAACCCCAAATTTTTTCTCTATTTCGTCAGACAGCTTTTTAAAGACTTCTATATTTTTTCCTTTCTCTTGTAAAAATGATTCAAAATATTCGTTTTTAATTGGAACTATACCTAAAGAAGCATAATCATCATGGATTAGTCCTTCATTATTTCCCTGTTGATATTGTTCTTTTAAAATTGGTTTTAATTTATCCAATAAACTTATTTTCTTGTCTCTCACTAAAGCTTCCTCCCTAGTCCAAATATGAGGATATTGAATTGTTTCTGGGTCAACTTTAATATTAGCAATTGTTGCTGGTGCTGATTCTAATGTTCCTTGAAACTTAAATCCATCTACTTTAATACCCCTTATTTTTAATTTTTCAGATAATAAATTAAATGATTCTTTGTCAATAGTACCCAAGGGATGATTATCAATTAGTGCAATAGGATTAATTCCTTTTATGTTCTCAGAAATTTTAATTGTAATTACACCTTCTTCTCCCTTCCATTCCCGTTCTGCAAAGGTGTATTTTTTGAGATTTCCTACTTTTAATTGATTTCCTTGAGTGCTGGTAATAATTACTGATGCGCTGGGTGGAGAATTTATCTCTGCGGTAAAAGAAGTGCCAATTGGTAGTTGTGCTGATTCGCTGCGAAATATACCTAATTTCCTATCTTCTGCAACTAACCAGCGTTTATTCTGGGTTGGATTTGCCGGATCGGGAGCTTGTTCGATACAACACGCGACTTTTTCTCCTACCCATTTTCTTCCCAAATGTTCGTTACTAGATTTGTGGGTTCCCACGACTGCAAATTCGGTAAATTGCAGTTTATCTAATCTTCCAATTAGTTCTTCTCCAAATATGGCAAAAGCTGCTGATGTTTTCTTGAAACCATAGGTGGGATTGTCTTTACTTGCTGTGGAGATTTGCCACATTGCAGATGCGATCGCTTCCTTTTGGGTGTCGGGAATATTTTCTCTGGCTATATCTGCATATTCTGTAACTTGCCGAAAAGCTGCTCTAACTTGTCTGCGGTTTAAACCAGGTTCAAGTTCTTTTGTTAATATCAGAATTTCTACTCCATCTTTAATTATCCCTGGGTATTTAGTAACAGTTTCCGCAGAAATATAACCCACTTTTTGATATTTTTGTTGCTTATTTAATGATTTTTCAGGATTGGATGGAATTGCAAAAGTTAAATATCTATTCTTATCTTGTGTTTTTTCCAAATTATTTTCAACAATTTTTATATTAAAATTTTTGTTAGTATCGAATATATGAGAATTTAGGGAATTGGGTAATCCAATTATGTCGATTTTACTGCCATCACAACTAGTTACAATAATTCTCGGTGCGGTTGTTTGTTCTAACTCACGACTCGTTGTAATTGCTCGATTGATTAAAGCATCATATTCTTTCTTAATTTCAATTGCTTTTAGCTTTTCTTGTGGCGAAAATTGTACTCCTTTAAATAAATCTTGAAACTGCTGGGTCGAACGAGGAATAAGCGAACTTTCTGCAAATGCTTCATTGGTCATTTTTACTAACATATCGATAGCTCCATGACCTTTAATATTCATTTTCCGACTTGAAAATACCTCGTCTATTTTGCGTTCTTCAACCCAAGGTGCGATATCGGGATTGGTGACGATAATTTTGCAAGCATTAATAATTTCTGGATTGGAACGATTCGCACTTTTGCCGCGATCTACTTCTATTTGCAGTTCTCCTCCTAATATCCCAACTACATCATGATATAAATTACAGGATTTTTCTAAAATATTATTTTGATTAGTTTCTAATGCTTCTAGTTTACATAAATCAGATATTTCTAAAATTTGCTTTTTAATTCTATCTGGATATTGAACGGGATATTGTTTATCTGTTTCTGCGGCTAACATTTTCTCTATACCTTGACAAATACTTCGGATGAAATCAGCAGCTTCATTTTGAGGAATGCAAAGACACTCATTTTCTAGGGCAATACCTTTCATACATAAGTTGGCAATTAAACCAACTTTATTTTCCATTGCTTGTAGTGCTATTTGCTCAAAACTACCTTCATAAGACTTTTTTGCTAATTTGATAATTTCTTTATAGCGATTTTCTTGAAACTGTTTTTGTTTGATTTCTGTTGTAGTATGGGGAAACTCAGATGCAAGGGCAATTGACATACGATCGCCATCACAATCACTCAAGGATATTTTCAATCCCTGGGGTGACATTTTAATAGTTCCTTTGTCGAAAGGTTCGTTATCTAAATGTCTATTAACAAAAATATTAATCGTATTACTATTTGCCGTTGGTCCTCGATAAATAATTACCTCTTCTCCATCGGGAAGATTTGGATAACAGACTTCATTAGCTGCTAATTCATGACAAGTTTGTGCCATTGCCGAATCGAATTTTATAAATCGTCCGCTAGCACAATCTAGATATTGCTTGCGCCAATGTTCTTGGAGTTTATCTATAATTTTGGGATGTTCTAAAAGTTGATAGTGTCCTTCTAAATCTGCCCTTAAAATGCGATATATCATATTTCGATCGCTATCGCCAAAAGTGCGATCGATTAATTTTTCAAATTCTTCTAAATTGAGATGCTCGAAGTCAATAAAATCGTCATTATACTCCTTACGGAATTGGCGATCGCAATCGCTTAGATTTCTATCCGTATATCCAACATCGATTGACCTCATATAATCCTGGGCTATTTTGCGCGGATCGTTTGTCATTCCTTTAAGTTCTTCGAGACGCTGTTCTAAACGGGGAATTACATCTCCTTTCACACCGTTAGGAAAAGAATTCCAAAATTGAGAACCCGTAGAAGCCATTCCATAGTAAGCATCGGTTTTATTTCCAATCCCGATTTTCATTGTGTATTCACCAGGGTTTATAGGAGCAGATTCTTTCCTGCTCTTTCCCTCTCTCCCTCCTCCCCACTCCTGTTCCCGTAATCTTCCCTTCAACTGTTCTGTAGAAATCACCAAGTCATATCCACCACCAATTTTAGATAAATCGCGAGGTGCAAATGTGCCCTTTCCCAGTTGCCATGTTGAATCGAATGGTTGGCTTTCATTATTCAAACCTTGGCATTTTTCCTTGATTCCAAATCTCGTTTGAAATGGTGTTTGAGCTTTATTTCCTAACTCTTGATGCAAGCATATATCAATTTTGCCATCACCATCTCCAACTAATTTAATCGCTATTTCTGGTGACAAAACTCCACCATTTTCTCCTGTCGTTGCGTCTATTACCAAAACTCGCAAATTTTCTTTTTCAGCAAAGCTCTTGCAGGGTGTAAACATATTACTCCCATAAGCCGCACCAAAATGGGGTCGATCGAACATTTGCATACGCAGGGATTCATTCATAAAATAGAAGCGATCGTCCGCAGCAAATTCTAAGCTCAAACCTTGTTTTTGAAACTGCTGTAGGTCTGATTCTGTCGTTAAACCCCGATAAACTGTCCCCAATTTAAATGTGGCATTGGGAGCAAAATATTCTGCCAAGCAATGTTCGATTGTTTCAGTAATTGGTATATCGTTAACGACAATAGGTTTCCTGTTTTGGTGCAGAAGTGTTCCAGGATAATTGCCATAGATAATTATATTTTTTGGCATTACAAGTTCTTAATTTAGTTGTCTTCTATCTATGGGAAGATAAGCCTGAAGACATAAATATTGCTGTCACTATAGTGATAAAAACATCCTCTACAAATAATATTTTTGTATTAAAATATAGTATCTAGCTGCGAGGTTAAATGTGAGTCATTTAGAACCAGAATATACTTCAATATATAACTTTGATACTGACAGTGATTTGTTGGCTGAAGGTATAATCGATGCCGACGATTTAGCTGCGATCGCGGGTTTACAAATGCAACAGGAAGAACGTTATAGATTAGAAGATGAGGAGTTAGAAAAATGGCTGGAGATAAATATGTCGGAAGGAAAGCAGCCAAATACAGTGCCAAATAGTTTACCAAATATATTGGATGAAGAAGTATTTTAATTAAAAAGAAATATTGCCCCAACAGGGGCATTTTTATTGAATATCTGGATGATTATTGTACGGAAATCGAGCGAATTAAAATACTCATCAGTTCCCCAGGATTGGGACTTGGTACTAGAGGACTCCAATCGTTAATATCTGCATATCCAAGTTGATGAAGAACGCGAATTGTTCCGGTAATCGCTTTACTCGAACCAATTAAAGTGTGTTTGATGATTTCCCGTTCTGGTAGAGATGGGGAATCTGGTGGAGTGTTAGAAGTGGGTAGGTTAATACCACCAAGAAAGCTTCTATTGCGACATTTTATTCTATATCTTCCTTTATTTTCTGATGCCTGAAAACGTTGAGATATTCGTAGAGCTATTTTTGGGTTTTTGTATGCGTTAGCGCAGCTTACCATAGGTATCGCTTTTAGTCTCGACATAGTTTCCTCCATTTTTTCTCTACTATTTATCCCGTGAGGGATGGGATTGTTCTCTGACTTTTGACAACACGCAAAATGCGCGATCGCAGATCGAAAACATCTGTTTATTTCCAGTGCTAACCTGACAGAGTATGCTCTCACGTTAAATATGGAGATGGGACTACTAGTTCACGGTGAAGATTTAGCCTATCAAGCAGCAGAACATATCGATCGCTTAATTCAGCAGGAATTCCTTGTATCTTTAAGCAACACCTGAAAAATCTAAACTGCACAATGCAACATCGAATAAGTAAAGTTTTGTAAAGATTAGCCGCTTTTGCGTAAAAGTCTCAGGTGCGGGAAGATACCAGAGTAGAGATTCCCTCATGCGTAACCAGAAGTACTAATGAGCAAAGATTTTCACGAGAGAGATAGCGCTCTCAACCTGCAATTACAGCAGCTTGTCGAGGAGGTAAAGCAATTTTCGGCTACTGATGATAGTCCAATTATCAGAGCGAAGCGACGGATAGCTTTAAATCGACTGGTTAATGCTATTCAATTTTCTGGACGATTGAGTAAGCAAGCTAAGTGGTTGGAGTTACCTAATTATCAAGATTATTACAATGAGGCTTTGCAGAAAACTTTGATAGAAATTTGTGAAAGAATTAACCAATATAATCCACAGTATCCTGTGATGGCATGGGTAAATCAAATTTTTAATTGGCGATTTGAGGATGTGGTTGCCAAGGAAAAGAAAAAAGGACTTACTCAGGTTCCTAAAAATCAAGAAATGTCTGCTGTTTTATCTTTAGAGAATCTTCAAGAAGAATTAACTATAGAGGATGAAATATCTGATGAAGAACAGCTTAAGCAGATAATAGAAATTGATACAGAAAATTATTTGACGAATGAAATAATTCAGGGGCATCCCCAAGCTAATTTAAAAGCAATTTTACTATTATTATTAGCAGGAAAGAAATGGAAGGAAATATCTGAAGAATTAGGTGTTCCTGTGACGACAGCTTCTAGTTTTTATCAGCGTCGGGTGCGTAAAATAATTGCTTACATTAAGAAATATATATAGAGATATAGAGGATTGTTAACCTAGTGGTCAAACCCAGGAGATTTTATGAATAGTATGACTAATACCCTTACTTTCACTGTTCCTTTGTCTTTTGAAGCTCATTCACTTGCTCAAAAATGCCGTCAGGGTGTTTCTAATCAAGCAAAAGCTGAACAGGTTTATTTAAATACTTTGGCTGTGTATGCAGTAGATAATTATCTACGTTGTATGGGGTTTGAAACTGATTGGGAACAGAGTGATAGCCGCGATAATGTAGCGATGAGAATCATGGATGTGGCTGATTTGACGGTCAAAAAGATTGGCAAATTAGAATGTCGTCCTGTTTTAGCAGATGCGGAGGTTTTGCAAATTCCACCAGAGGTTTGGGAAGATAGGGTTGGTTATGTGGCTGTGCAATTAGACTCTACTTTGAAGTCAGCAAATATTCTGGGTTTTACCCGTGATGTTGTGGCAGAATTTCCTCTCAATAAGTTGCAATCTTTGTCAGATTTTTTGCTTTATTTGAGTGAGTTGGAAGTAGTTGAATCTCGACAGGAAGAAAAGTTATCAATGATTGTGAAAATAGGACAATGGTTAGAGGGATTAGTTGATAGTGGTTGGGAAAATATTGATCAGCTTTTGCAGCCTCAACAATTGGGATTAGCTTTTAAACAAGAGATGAGTGTGACGCGGGGACAAGCAATTGATTTGGGGATGCAAATTGATAAACTTTCCCTGGCATTGGTGGTTAAAATTACCTCAGAACCCCATAGCGAAGAGGTTGATATTTTAATTCAAGTTCATCCAATGGGAGAAATTACTTTACCGGAAGGGGTGAAGTTAATTATTAGTGATGAATCTGGGGAAACTATTTTGCGAGCGACATCAAGGGATGAGGATAATTGGATTCAAAGGGAATTTAGCGCTGAGTTTAGAGAAAAGTTTAAGATAACTATTGCTTTTGGTGATTCGATGTTGACTAAAGATTTTGAAGTGTAATTTAATAATTCCAGATTGAATACAAACCTATTGATAACAGACAATGAACAAAATTATCGCCCTTGTTTCCACTTTACTACTTTTACCTTATCCAACATTCGCTCTAGAAATTGCTTCTAATCCTTCTTCTCAACCAGCTTCTGAAAGTTCCTATTGTCAACTGGAAGCAGAAAATGGAGGTTTGTTGTTGTCAGAAAAGCAGTTACAAAGTCTTGCTCGTAAAATCACAGTTAAAGTTACTGGGGATAATAATGGTGGTTCGGGAACTTTACTTGGTAAGCAAGGTAATTCCTATTTAGTTCTTACTAATGCTCATGTTGTCAGAGGTGTAAATTCTATTAGTCTTAAAACTGCTGATGGGAAAACTTATCCAGCAGAAATTGTGAAACAAACAAATTTTGAAAAATCAGATTTGGCTCTGTTGAAATTTCAAAGTAGTTCTAATTATTGCGTAGTTGAGGTAGGAGAAGTTCCCGATAAAGATGCGCCAGTTTTAGCGGCTGGATTTTCTGGGGAGAAGGGTGAAATAGTATTTCGGACGGGGCAAGTTAAACAAGTTCTTGGGCAAAGTTTAAAGGATGGTTATCAAATTGGTTACAGCAGTGATATTGAGCAGGGAATGAGTGGTGGACCAATTATTAGCAGTCAGGGAATCATTGTTGGGGTTAATGGTAGGGGTGCTTATCCGATTTTAAATAGTGGTTATGTTTATCAAAATGGTTCGCGTCCGAGTGAGGTAGAAATTCAGGAAATGCGGAAGTTGAGTTGGGGTATTCCTGCTTCTACTTTTTTAGCTCAGGTAAATGGGGAAATTCTGACTGCTTATGGTTTACCTTTACCACAAGCACAACCTACCGTACCCACAACGCAGTTAACTGGATGGTTAGGAGACTTAAAAGAAAAAGCCGAACAATTTACGGTTAGAATTGATAGTAGTAGTAGTGCTAATGGTTCAGGGATAATTATTGCTCAAAATGGGGGTACATATACAGTATTAACAGCAGCGCACGTTGTTTGTGAAAGAGATAATGCAAAACAGCCATGTGGAAACTATAACTATCAAATACTTGCACCAGATGGTAAACAATATCCGGTAGATAAAAGCACGATTAAAACAGAAGAAGGCGTAGATTTAGGGGTGGTCAAATTTACCGCACCGAATCAGAATTACCAAGTAGCAACCCTCGCTAACTATAACCCCAATAATCTTGAATATATGTTGACTGCTGGCTATCCCAAGTTAGGGAATAATTCACCTTGGCGATTGACAATGGGGCAAATTTTTGAGAAAGAACAGGGGTTACTACTATCTAGGCAATCGGATTTTCAAACTGATAGTTCTGGTAAATCACAAACAGCGAGTTCCTTAACTGGAGGATATGAGTTAGTTTACACCAGTATCACCTATGGTGGGATGAGTGGGGGTCCTGTACTAAATTCTATGGGAAGAGTGATAGGAATTCATGGACGTGCAGAAGGGGAAGAAGCTATTGATGAGAAAACAGGAGATAGGGGTACTAATGGAGGAAAAGTACAACTAGGCTATAGTTTAGGTATTTCAAGCAGTACCTTTTTAGGGTTAGCAAAAAGATTGGGAGTGCAAGCGCAAAAAATAGAAACCGATCGCGCACCGCAATTAAAAGCCGAACAAATTAAGGCTATTGAAAAAGCGATATTATCAACAGATATTGACAAAGGAAATGCAAAAGCCAGCCAATGGATAGAAAGGGGAAATCAACTGTGGCGCTTGCGTCGTCATGAAGAAGCAGTAAGAGCATTTAATGAAGTCATCGATATGAAACCAGCATTTGTTCACTTAGCTTATTATGGCAAGGGTTTGGCTTTGGGGTCTAATAGAAAATATCCAGAAGCAATAGAAGCATTAAAGTCTGCAACCAAACTCAAAACGGATTTTGTAGCTGCTTGGCAAACACTAAGCACAGTTTATGGTGAATTCCAGCAGCCAGAAAAGGGGTTAGTAGCCATAGAAAAAGCAATTCAACTCCAGCCAAAAAACCCAAACCTGTACAATCAGAAATCGGGATTATTATTAGAGAATTTAAAACGATACGCAGAAGCGGAAGCAGCAATCAATAAAGCAATTGACCTCAATCCCCGCGCTGGGTTTTACTACAATCGGGGTCTTCTTTACTCTTATGAGCAGAAGAAATGGGAATTAGCACTCGCTAATTACAACAAAGCCATTGATATTAATCCTCAGTTTGCTCTTGCTTACAACAATCTGGGTGTTCTTTACAATCAGCAGAATCAATGGGATTTAGAACTCGCTAATTACAACAAAGCCATTGCGATTAATCCTCAGTTGGCTGTTGCTTACATCAATCGGGGTGCTATTTACGTAGAGCAGAAAAAATGGGATTTAGCACTCGCTGATTACACCAAAGTCATTGAGATTAATCCTCGCTATGCTAATGTTTACAATAATCGGGGTCTGATTTACTATGAGCAGAAGCAATGGGAATTAGCACTCGCTGATTACAACAAAGCCATTGATATTAATCCTCGCTATGCTAATGCTTACATCAATCGGGGTCTTCTTTACTATTATGAGCAGAAGAAATGGGAATTAGCGCTGGCTGATTACACCAAAGCCATTGCGATTAGTCCTCAGTTTGCTCTTGCTTACTACAATCGGGGTATTCTTTACTATGAGCAGAAGAAATGGGAATTAGCACTGGCTGATTTCAACAAAGCCATTGAGATTAATCCTCATGATGCTGATGCTTACAGAAATATGGGATTAACTCTCAGGATGCTGATACTTACAGAAATAGAGGATTAATTTACGCCGCTAAAGGCGACAAACCAAAAGCTATTCAAGATTTACAGCAAGCAGCGCAACTTTTTAAATCCCAAGGTAATACTGCTGGTTATGAACAAGCAATGAATCTTTTAAAATCATTACAATAATTGTGAAAAATAACTCAGGTAGAAGCATTATTTCACTGACTACTACCTGAATCTTTTCTCAAAACACTTCCATATATTTTCCTTTATTTATAAATAATCAACTTTTGTAATTCTCTTCCCTCCTGCGTAAAATCACTTACTCGCAATAGTAATAGGAATAGAAGCAATCAAAAAGCTTGCATCACCTCGAATAAAGATTTAACAAGGGGAAGAATTATGTTGAAAAAAATCACTGCATCTCTGTTAACTTCCGTTGGTTTACTAACTCTTAACGCAAACCCTTCACTAGCAGAAAATACCGTTAATTTTACTAATCATCAAACCCTTTATCCTTCGACTTGTGCTGTCGTGATTGAAGGTGAAAGATATGAATGTGATTATGCAATTATGGGAGCTTTTGATGATGCTAGTGCCAATATTAAATTATGCAGCGAGGATGCTTGTATAATCCTCATGCTTTCTCCTTACCAACTGACTAATGTTGCCAATGGGGAGGAATTTCGAGTCAGACAAATAGCCTTACAGGAAGGTAATTCGGTTATTGCACGTTGGAATACATCTATGCGTTGCGATTTCACTGCTACTGGTATGGGATGTGTTGGGGAATCGGAAAGCGGGGGAGAAATTGCTGTTTATATGGAGTAGGATTTTTCGTGAATTTATGTAACAAATTCATGAATTTGCGTAAAATACTAGCAAGTGAGCCGCAGTGTAAGTGTAAGTATTTTTCCGGGTAGGAGTGGTGACGACGATGAAAAAGTTGGTTGTCCTCAAGCTGGATGGTCAGTTGGGTGAGGGGGTTCGTGTTAGTTTGGAAATAGGTGAGGATGGTTTGCCTC
>JAAUPE010000183.1 GCA_012034595.1 Calothrix sp. CSU_2_0
TTTTAGTTAGCGATCGCCTGATCGAACTGAGTCGAAAAACTTGGTTAAGTTATTACTATTTTCTCTTCCTGAAATTGAGTTCAAAATAACCCACTATCATACCACAAAATATTTATGCAAGAGTTCTTTTGATTGCTGGTAAAGAATAAAGGCGCTACTTTTATACCAATAACTTCATTCTTTATTTGGATACCGTCGCATCATCTCCCCAATTTCCACTGCTTCCCCATCTACCGTATAAACTATTCCTCCCGACATAGCGATCGCAATCCGCTCTATCCTCAAGAATTCAAACCATTCTTTCACCCCCGCATCCACAGTATTTTTAGGTTTTTCCCCACTTTTACAGCTATTTATAAACAAACCCGTGGGATTGTTGCACCATCCCTCGTTTACTGCTTCTTTGACTCGTGCCAGTGCCCCAGCAACATTTTCCCAATATTTTTTAACCACCCCCAAACAAGGTTCCGGGTTAATTTGTAATCTTTTTAACTCAGTACATACTTCTCGAATTTCAGATTTTTCTGGTTTATCCAAAGTCGTATCGGCTTCGATTCCCTCGATTTCGCCCCCGGAAAATTGACCCTCATGACTATCTTTGGAGCTAATCGAATTATCCTGTTCTATGTCTGGAACGTAGCGAGTAATCTGTGCGAAGTTGCCGGACAGAATCTTCTGTCCCGGCACATTCGCAGACTGCTTCAAATCCTCGGTTTGTTGAGTTTCACTCTTCTCGCTCATTTCTTCTTTTTTCTCAGTCACAACATGATGTTTCTGAGGAGAGTTTTCTTTTGGAGGGTAGTCTTTGATATGATTTGTTGATTTTGAGCAGGTCGAATTGTTTAATGCGATCGCATCGATCTGTTCATTTTGACAAATGCTATTCCACAAGTCTTCTATCCTTTCTACATTTATCGTGAACCAATTCGCTTGATACCAGGTTTTTTCGCTGTGACGACAAACATCGATTAATTGGAATTTCTTTCTGAGGTTGGCGATCGCTCGTCGAATTTTTGAGATTGTCAAAAACGGTAACGTCTCACCCCAATCATTCAAAGTTTTCCAAAACCATTTCCTGCCATCATCTTTGACATGCTTAGAAATTTGGCAAAAGTAATATAAGTAGTAGTGCAAAATTAATTATACATTTCATGATAGTCTTTTATGGGAGATATATCAAAGTAGTGTGAGGATATTAAAGTGCGCTTTATTAAAGGATTATATCTAGACACGCTCAAACTATTAGAAAGAATTTATAAGCAAAGTAAATATCATCATGTGAGACGAAGAGCGAAATGTATTAAATTGAGCTATGAAGGACATAAAATTAACGATTTAGCTAAAATATTTAACGTAACTCGTTTAACAATAATAAATTGGTTGAACGATTGGGATGATTTTAGTTTAGTTGGATTATATGACGAAAAAGGAAGAGGAAGAAAGTCAAAATTAAATGATGAGCAAAAGTTACAAGTAAAACAATGGGCTAAAGAAAATTCCAGAAATTTACATATAGTTGTAAAAAATGTGAGAGAAGAATGGGGAATTTATATTAGTAAAGATACAGTCAAGAGGATTATCAACTTTTTTAATATGAGTTGGCATCGTATAAAAAGAAGAGTCGGTGGAGAACCAGATGCTTTGGAATACAAGGATAAAAAGGCAGACTTAGAAAGTCTAAAGAAGCAAGATGATAGAGGAGAAATAAGCCTAGCGAAATGCGCCACCGGGGAGAATCCCCGTGGACACTTTCGCGTTTATCTAGATGAATCCGGATTTTCCTTAAATTCTTATGTTCCTTATGCATGGCAAGAGAAAGGTGACGAAGTTGTTGTTGAATGTGAAAGAAGTCAGCGCTTAAATGTTTTAGGATTTTTAAATAGAAAAAATGATTTAGAAACTTATTTGTTTGAATGTAATATTAATAGTGATGTTGTGATAGCTTGTATTGATAATTTTTCTAAAAAACAAGATAAGCTAACTGTATTAGTCATAGATAATGCATCAATTCATACAAGTAACAAATTTCTCAAGAAACAAAAAGAATGGGAAGAAAAAACTTAAGAATATTCTTTCTACCTAAGTATTCTCCAGAACTAAATATAATTGAAATTTTATGGCGTTTTATCAAATATCATTGGTTAGAAGTTGATGCATACTTTTCTTGGGAAAATTTAGTTAGGTCGGTTGAATATGTACTACTGAATTTTGGAGAAGAATATATAATTAATTTTACCTAACCACTTAATTTGGGACTCATCCTCTCCGATAGGCAACTTTTGCCGTTCGGTGAGCCACCAATTTTTGATACAGTGATGCTTTGTTAATCGCTAGAATCTTTATGCCCCATGTATTGCTCCCCCAATCGCTCCACCCAAATTTACCTCTTACGGCTCTTGCCCCCATGCAAGATGTGACAAACCTCTGGTTCATGAAGGTTATTGCCCAGTATGGTAGTCCTGACTACTTCTTTACCGAGTATTTTCGCGTAAATGAAACCTCACGACTCAATCGTAATATTTTGGCATCAATCACTGAAAACGACACGGGACGACCTGTTTTTGCTCAAATGATTGGCGAAAGTATTCCCGATTTGGTCAGAACTGCACGGGAACTCTGCCGCTATAATATTGCTGGAGTTGACTTGAATATGGGTTGTCCAGCACCTAGAGTCTATCGCAAAAATGTTGGGGGTGGATTACTGCGAGAACCGGAAAAAGTGGAGCGGATTTTGGCAGAACTACGTTCTACGGTGAGCGATCGCCCTTTGACTGTTAAGATGCGTATAGGCTTTGATAATACAGATACTTTTTACGAAATTTTAGATATAGTTAACCGCCACAACATTGATTTACTGAGTTTACATGGTCGCACGGTGAAAGATATGTACCACGGGGAAGTCAGGTACGATTTGATTGCGGAAGCTGTGAAGCGGGTTGATTGTCCGGTGCTTGCTAATGGTAATATCACCTCTGCTTCATCTGCCCTCGAAGTGCTTTCTCAAACTGGTGCGGCAGGTGTGATGGTGGGACGTTGGGCGATCGCAAATCCTTGGATTTTTAATCAAATTCGACAGGCTTTGCGAGGAGAAGCAATTACACCTGTTTCGTTAGTAGAAGTACGTAACTATATCGATCGTTTATGTCAAACCCCTAACTCGGCAGCCATACCAGTGAGAGCGCGTGTAGGATACCTAAAAATGTTCCTTAACTATATTGCACTGTTGGTTGACGCTGAAGGTCATTTTCTACGGCTGATGCGAAAGACACAGACTGAGGTTGAGTTGCTTCATTTGTGCGATTGCATTTTTCCTGCTGATAGTAACGAAAATTTCGCTTTAGCACCTCTCTTAAAAGTTTAACTATTGCCTTTGTTAGGATTTGAAGCAATTTGTACCCCAAGGATTAAGCTTGGAATTTGCAGCCGATCGCCGTTTTTATTTTATGGACGAAGGGTTGCGAGAAAAGCTGTTTGACCAACCTCATTTTGGTGCAGCATACGGTTCTAATTTATTCACACCCTGCAAAAGTTTTTCGGAACGGGAAAATTTACGAGTTTTGGTAGTCGATGCGAACACTGGTGAGAATGGTGGGGTGATGTCGAATATGGATGCGATTCTCCAGGGGAGACGCTTCGCGAACGCACTTGTTGGTGATGGTGATGGAAAAATAGATGTAAAGTTGCATAAATCATTAGGAAATCAAGAAGCAACACCATTTCAAACTCGTTTTGGTATTAAAGAAAGACGTGTCGGGTTAGATGTATATGACGAAAATCAACCATTAGTTAAAACTTGGCAATTGGGAAAAGGTACATTCGCTCCACGGGATTTAAGCGAGATAGGGAATGGTTATGATTTGATAATTTCCACCGACCAATTGAAGGGACGAAGTGTGGGGGAGTGGGAGAGCGGGGAAGAGGGAGAGTGGGGGAAAGATGGACAAAGAGAAACAGGTAACGCAGCAGATGAATATTCGAACAATATATGGACTGTGCAACGGGGAGATTTATTAAATTCGACTCTGCGATGGCACAAACTTGTCATGATTTAGCAACGAATGAGGTTTGTTATCCTAAATTTCCAGATGGTGCAGAGTTGATTGTTTATCGTGGTCCCACTGCGAATTCTAACACCGTAGATGTTTATATCAATCGCCATTTACCAAACGAACCTCATGACATTGGTACAATCAAATTGTCACCCCAGGGATTAAAGCATTCGCTGTCTGATTGCGACGGAGATAGAATGGCGATCGCACTAGCATCCGAATTCCCCCACACGGCAGCCGAGATTAAACAAAAGCAACTTCATGATAATCGGTATGCGGAGATTATTAAACCTGAAAAGAAAGCCTATACAGGGTCTTTTGAACAAATTGCTTTAGATGCGATGGAAAATAAAATTGGTTTGGTTGCCAGCCCAAATTACAAAGTAATGGTCAGTCACAAACTAGGCATTTGGGATATATTTCTGAAGCTTGTTTGCAGCAGTTTCAAGGTGATATAAAACCATTTACCGAGTTTAAGAATTTGGGCAAAGAGATTGTATCGGGATTGGCAACCAGCCAAGTTCGGGTAGCTTTTAAACAAGTGAAAGAATATGCGATCGCAGCATTTGTCTAGGAATCGCATGTTTGAAAGATAATCCTACAAATGCTGATGAGGAAATACAAACAGCTACATTTGGGGATGGTAAATATTGAGTGATTTATCATACACCGTCGGAGATGCTGCGGATTGTGGATGAAGATGAGCAAAGAGGAACTTTGTACAAGTTGCAGAGGGGGAAAGCTGTGCAGGTATGTAATTTTATCGATAAGGAGAAGCGAAATTTTGAAATATTAACGTTGGGTCAGCAATTTATCAAACCAGTATCAGAAAATTTACAGAGGGAGTAATTGAGACTTAGAAAATTAAGTCTTACCGCCCTGGTGCGGGACTGAAAGCACATAAACTACCAATAATGGTAGGTTTCAAAGATATTCGCTGGCAAAAACTAACAGTCTCTCCTCAAGGAATTGAAGAATTTGGTCAAGAGTTTTGGCAAGATTTTCTTGACTGTATGCCGATGGTGGGTATTGAGTGTCTTAAATAAGAAATGCCCCTCACAGTAATAGTTTCAAAAAATATCCCAAATGGGTCTTATACTGCGAGCGGTTAGTAATCTGTTTACCCTCCTCCCATTAATAAACCAACCTCCTCCACTGTCGCTGTATTCCCATCCAACAAGCCGACGAACTCCCCCCGATACATCACCGCAATGCGATCGCTAATTGCCATTACTTCTTGTAGTTCCGTTGAAATATATATAATTGCTGCTCCTCGTTGCCTTTCCTCTAACAACCTCCTCTGTACGGTTTCTGTCGCTCCTACATCCAAACCCCGCGTCGGCTGCATGGCTACAATTAATATAGGTTGACCTGCTAATTCCCGCGCTAAAACTACTTTTTGTTGATTTCCTCCTGAAAGCTGACTTACCTTGACATCAAACCCCGTTGCTCGAATATCAAACTCTTCCATTGCAGACATAGCATGATTATTAATAACTTGAGATTGTAATAAAAAGTGATGAGCATACGGTAACTTTTTAAAAGCTTTTAAAATCAAATTTTGGGCGATACTATACTGCAATATCAAACCCATTTTTTGTCTATCTTCGGGAATATAACCTGTATTTGAGGAATTTTGAGTAAATTTAATCTTCCCTTTTTTAAGCTTTCGCAATCCTGCTACAGCATCAGCTAATTCTCGCTGTCCATTTCCATCCACCCCAGCGATACCTAAAATTTCCCGCGATCGCAATTCAAAAGATATATTGCGTACCGTTGTTACACCTCTATCGTCTGCTACTTGCAAATTCTGTACCGATAAAATTACTTTTCCTGGTTGTATGGGAGATTTATTTAATTGCAAAGAAACTTCTCTACCTACCATTAATGCTGCTAGTTCATCAGAAGTGGTTTCTGTAATATTCCTATTTGCTACTACTTTTCCCTGTCGTAACACCGTTACTGTATCGCAAAGATTCATTACCTCTTCTAGCTTATGACTAATAAAAATTATTGTCTTACCATCTGCTGCAAGTTTACGGAGAATTTTAATTAAAGACTTAATTTCCAATGGTGTTAAAACAGCCGTTGGTTCATCAAGAATTAGTAACTTAGATTGACGATAAAGAACCTTCAGAATTTCTACCCTTTGTTGTGTTCCTACTGGTAAATCTGCAACTTTTGTTTTCGGATTAATTTCCAATCCGTAGAATTCAGATAAGGCAGCTATTTTCTGTTGCTTTTGTTTGATATTTAATCGCCAATTTCTATCAATTCCTAA
The DNA here is from genome assembly GCA_012034595.1 of Calothrix sp. CSU_2_0. Classification (GTDB taxonomy): domain Bacteria; phylum Cyanobacteriota; class Cyanobacteriia; order Cyanobacteriales; family Nostocaceae; genus Brunnivagina. The sequence continues at coordinate 6,331 of JAAUPE010000183.1, forward strand.
AATAATATTTTCTGTTACACTTAACTGCGGTACTAGCATAAAGTGTTGATAAATCGTGCCAATACCAAGTTTAATTGCAGCATTAGCAGATGTAATATTTACGGTTTTATTGTCTAAATGAATTTTACCTATGTCAGGTTGATAAAGACCACTAATAATATTCATCAACGTGGTTTTACCTGCGCCATTCTCTCCTAAAATAGCGTGAATTTTTCCAGATGCGATGTCAAAGCTAATATTATCATTGGCGACGAAAAAATTAAAAGATTTTGTTATTCCTTCTAACCGTAAATATGTCATTTTATTTTTAAATCATAATTAAGGTCTACTGAAAAAATCTCCAAAATGAATTTAGATACCTTAAACCGTTTTTTTCTTGACACATTGCGTATCTTTACCGCTTTCTTGACAAGATTCAAAAGTTATTTTCTTGTCTACTATTTCCTGTCTTGTATCCAGCACTTTTTGTTGAATCTCTTTGGATACCGCACTACCAAATTTTCCTAAACTAAGAATGTCTGATTTTTCTAAACCAATTTTATAAATATCACCTTTTAATTGTTTATTTTTGGCTAGTTCTGCAATATAAGCTATTGCTAAATCCATCCGTTTTACTGCACTAGTTAATACTGCTTTTGGGGCTAATTCCAATTGGTCTTTGGTATTACCAAAAGCATAAATACCTTTTTCACTGGCAGTCTGTAATACCGCAGGTGAAGCATTATCCAACCATTGAAGAATCACGTCATTTCCAGCAGAAATTAATGCTAGAGTAGCTTCTTTTGCCTTCGCAGCATCATTCCAATCCCCTGTAAAAGTAGAACTAACTTTGATATTAGGATTAACTGACTTTGCTCCTAATTCCAAACCTCTTAATTCTTCCTGAGTCGCTGCAAATGCTTGTCCGGCAATATAAGCAAGTTTATTAGATTTTGTCATCGAAGCGGCTATAATTCCACATAAATAACTAGTTTGTAAATGGTTTATGCGTAAAGCAGCAATATTATCTCCCTGAATTCCACCATTAACAGCAATAAAAAACGTATCAGGAAACTGGGGTGCTACTTGTTGAATTGCGGCATCGAATTGTCCGCCGTGGGCAAATACGATATTATATTTCTTACGAGCAAAGTCTGTTAATATTTCTGTCTGGTCGGCTTGCGAAACTTTTTCCACAAAAGCAGTTTCCGCACCTAATTTTTGCTTTGCTAACTGTATACCTTCATAACCAGACTGATTCCAGGCTCGATCGGTAATTCCTCCTGGAAGTGCTAACGCAATTTTGAAAGCTGACTCGCTACTCGTACCTTTAGGTATAGAGGTTTGGTTATTACTGCAAGCTTTTAGTAGTAAGCTAGTACCAAAAACTGCGGAACTGTAGCAAATAAATTTACGGCGACTAAGATTAATTGACATATTAATACTTTAACCTTTTCGATTGTAAGGAATTCCCAAAGCTGCGGGAGGTGGGGATTTTTTAACTAAGCCAATTAAGGCTAGCAATGCGACTACATAAGGCAGCATAATCAGAAATTGATAGGGTACATTCACTCCCAAAGCTTGAATTCGCAGTTGTAAAGCTTCGGTAGCACCAAATAGCAAACTCGCTAACCCACAACCTAAAGGATGCCATTTCCCAAAGATTAAAGCTGCGATCGCAATAAATCCTTTTCCCGCAGTCATGCCCTCAGCAAAATATTTTATTTGTACTAAACTTGCTGCTAGGTAATCTGTGAAAAAAGTCAGGTTATCGTTCATGAAGAGATTTTACCCTGAAGTTGGGTTCAAGAAACCTCATCTGTCTACGGTTCCCTCTTTTTCCTAAACAGAAGGTTTGAGTTTTGAGATTCTAATGCCAAAGCAATAGCAACAAACAACATAGCCAATCCCTGAATCGCAAACACAACCGTTACCGGAACACCTGCACTACGCTGCATGACATTTGCACCACTCCGCAATGCTGCAAAAAACAAAGAAGTCAACACCACACCCAAAACATTACCGCGACTGAGAAAAGCAATTGCGATCGCATCAAAGCCGTAACCGGGTGAAACCTCTTCAAATAACCGATATTTCAACCCCATAACTTCACAACTACCAGCCAATCCAGCCAATCCCCCCGCTAAAGTCATCACCAGGATAATAGTTCGCGGTACGGAGATACCAGCGTAAGCAGAAGCAGTTGGGTTAAATCCCACCGCAGTGATTTGATAACCGAAAGGACTTCGCTGTAATAATATCCATAAAATTCCCGCTATTAGTAATCCCAAGAAAATACCCCCATGTGCCAAACTTCCTGGTAAAATCGGCAACTGTGCTGATTTAGCAATCAATGGTGAATAAGGGCTGGGTGCATTGGCTGCTTTCAAGGGATTTTGTACCAAATAACTAACTAGATTCATCGCAATATAATTGAGCAATAAGGTTGTAATTACTTCATTGACACCCCGTATCGCTTTTAAATAACCAGGAATCCAACCCCAAACCGCACCAAACATAAATCCTACCAACAATCCCAAAGGGATATGAATCAATGCTGGTAAACCTTGCACGTATAACCCAACTAAAGCACTTCCCAAAGCACCCAGATAAATTTGCCCTTCCCCACCAATGTTAAATTGTCCCCCTCGCAATGCTACCAATACCCCTAAACTGGTAAGTAATAGCGGTGTCATCTTGGTGAGGGTATTACCAAAACCAAAATAGTTATTCATTGATTCCTGAAACAGGGCTGTATATGCTGTAACTGGGTTTGCCCCTGCGATTAAAATCAGAATTGCACCCACAAATAAAGCAGATGCGATCGCAATTATGGGTGAAATAATTGGTAGTAGTTGAATACGGTTAGTTGTTGTCATTGGAATTTTTACAGGGATATTGGAGTTGGTGAATCTGCTATTGAGTTAAGAATGCGGATTTGTTAACTTCCAAATTTCCTGCGTAGAAACATTTGAGTACGTTGCTACAAGAAAAAATTGTAGTTCTTATTAAATCCTCGTTCCTTAGGTAAAACTATTTCTGGTAAAGCTAGTACCCGCGACAAAACCACTTCATCCCCATTCAAAAAACGTACAGCCACAGAAGTATCAAGGGCAATCTCACCACTCATTTACATCCACCTGCCGACATTCTGCGGTTATCACCCATTTTAATTCTTGGGCTTCGACATCACTTAAAATACCTGCAAACTTTGCGAGGGGATGAGTTTTGCGTGTAGCTTTTACCCGATTTAAAAAATCTAGTACCGATTGAACTATATCGTCGGGAGCTTGTTCGAGTTCTTGAATTAATTCTTCACGATTTGTCATGCATTCAAATATTATCGGCTAATTGATTCTAGTTTCAGTATATCCAAAGTCCCACAGCGATCGCATTTTTCTTGAGCAGATGGCGATATGCCGGAGGCATATCGCATCCTTCAATCACCGTAGTCTTTATTCAACCGAACATAGGCACTGCTTGGCATTTTCGTAGAGAGACACTGTTTTATTTGAGACAATTTTAACTTTGCAATACTTACAGTTCAACAATTCAGTTCCGCAGCATCAAATCCTACTGCTACCAACAATAATCCCATCGCTGGCAACATTATTCTCAAGCGACTTCTTTCTTTCGATTCGCAATGCAGAATCAATCGACCGACCATCTTTCTGATTTCCACTTCTTGACCACTTACAGCAGTACGTTTTGCTTTCTCCAAATGGTCATAAATTGCATTTGACCAACGTTTAAATAGGCTATCTAGCTCATTGGGTTTATCCTCCAGTAATACTTGAAGTTGACCAGTTGACAGCATAATCAGGAATAAAGGGTCACTTGTAGATAACCCATGTTCGACTGCGAGCGCTAAAACTCGTCTTTGAAAATCTGCATCTTTTCCCTCAAGTAAACGATTCAAATAACTTTCATTTTTCGCTTTTCGCAAACTATGCACCATATTCCATTCCTAATTGTTGCTTAATTTCGGTTTTATTAGCTTCTATTTCCTGCTCATTTGTATCTCGCATTCGTCGATAATCTTCCGTATCTAATTGACTCAAAATCATCTCAACTTTGAGAGCATCGGTATCATTCAATCCTTGAATAATGTCAGCATCGAAAGTTGCGATAAAAATAGTATGTTCATCTTCCGAGTCGCGCAATACAAAATAACTTTCTTCTGGATGTATTGTGACATTTCCAAAAGGTACGAAGCTAAACTCATTAATATTTTGCTTTTCGTACTCAGCGATAACTCTTTCAGTCAATTGCATTTGAGCAAGCGATAACTCTTCTTCATCTAATTTTGGTGCTGATTCGCGTTGGAAATAGTTCATGATTTCTGTGAAATTTATTTCTTGTTGTTCGTCAACTATTTGATTACTGTGAATCTCAATTTCTTGTTCTGGTTCTAAAACGAATAATTCTTCAACAGAAGAACGTAATATTAAATCCCTTAATGCATCGATATTGGCAGAAGTAATATATAACTTCTCTACTATTTTAGTCACATATTTTTCATTCGGAACATCTGAATCACTATCTTTATTGCTATTGGAATCATCAGAATCTTTCATGGTCTGGAATATATTTAAGGTCGTTTCTTCGCGTAAATATGATATTTCCCAGACATATTCAGGGCTAAAAACTTGGTCAAATATTTGATTTTGAGTTACGTATATTAAACTCGGTTCTAAACTTCGGTAGGATGATAAACTCCAGCCACCTTCATGATTGATATGTCCACAAATCAAGGCATCCGCAGGTGCATGGGCAAGAAACCATTCTTTCTCAATTCCTAAATTGAGTAATTCCCTATCGGATGTAGCGAGAATATATAGTCTTCCCATATATTTCTCTTCATCACTAATTATTACATCACCATTAAAAGCTTTCTCTGTTGAATATAATGGATTAAGTTTATATTGCATAAAGTAAGACTTGTCCTTCTATTTATGACTTGACAACATCTTTTTTCTTTGGTTGTTTATCCTTCGCTAACAGTTGTGTATTTTCAATTGCTCGGTGTGGTCAATTTTTATAGCGATACATACATATCGGAGATGGTTTGCGATCGCATTCACTCCATCCAAAAATATCAACTCCAAGTCTTCGCGGGAACAGCTACCCTCGTTGTATAGTGCTAAAGGCATGTAATAAGCAGTCAGAGCAGTCATTATCAGCATTGTTTTATCCTGGAATGGATGTAACCTCTGGTTCTGAATGTAACTAAGCATTTTTGCTTTGTCCGAGTTAATTGGTGGTTGATAGCGCCATTCAAAATCTTTCTTTTTACTCATTTGAAACTACCTTATGAAAGTGAGTGGGGAAGGGGAGGAGTGGAGGATTGAGTAGGGTAATTCTCCCTTTCCCCCACTCCTTTTTTCTCCCCCTCTTTTCCTCCTGCCCGAACCTTGATACCGTGATAAACAGAGAGTGCCCAAACGTCTGCAAGACGACTACCTAACCATTGCTCGTTTAAATTGAGCGGAATTGAAACACCACCATGCCAAACAACTGGTATTGTTGGGAACAGCATATCTAATTCTTCCCGCAGGTAATCTGCCGTACCACCACAAATAATCACCTCGTCCAGTTCGTTTTTTGATGGCAATACTTCCTTTAGCCAGTTGGTAAATGCGATCGCATATTCTGCCCTAGATGAATGAACAGCAGCAATGATTTTCTCAATCTCAGTATCTCGATGGTTATTGGAACTGCATAGATTATGGAAATGTTGGGGTTTGGGTTCATTGCCAGATAATGCAATCGCTTTAATTAATTCTTCGGTAGATAATCCCGACGTGCGATCGATGACTAAATCCACCATATTTACCATCCCTAAGTTGGCTGTTTTCCCCGATTTAAAATTCCCCGTCGCGATATCATTACTGAAGCATTGCGATACCCCAACATGACAAGAGCAATCACTTTGCGTCGAATTGCTTCACCTGTGTTTTTACAATACATTGCATAGATTCCCCCACCTTCTGGAAAGCATTCATAACCAATTAAATTGGCATTCACTTTCCCCGTCGGTGAATCAAATTCAGCCAGAGCATCCCTGAGCATCGGTTTCAACAATGCCGAATCCTCAAACTCTCCTGGTGGTAACAGTAGCGCTAGAGAAATGTCGAAGGATTCAGTCAACTCGAATTTTTGTTGGATTACCCATACCGCAGCCAGGGTTTTATACAATTCTCCTCTATGACAGTAACTGCCCTTGCAATTCCATCTTCAGCTTGAATTTTTGCTCCTAAATTAGCCGCACGCTGACCCATAGCTTTATCTGTCAGCCAAGTAAAAAGTAAAAAGATAAAGGTAAAAAGAAAACCCCAGAGATAAATCTAGGGGCTTGAAACAAGGAATCTTTATCTTTCTCCATGAATCAATTCAGGGGCTTGTATCCGTTGAGAT
>JAAUPE010000184.1 GCA_012034595.1 Calothrix sp. CSU_2_0
TATCTCAACGGATACAAGCCCCTGAATTGATTCATGGAGAAAGATAAAGGTTCCTTGTTTCAAGCCCCTAGATTTATCTCTGGGGTTTTCTTTTTACCTTTATCTTTTTACTTTTTACTTGGCTGACACCTTTTTCTTGTAATTAAATCGAAAAATCCAGATATGAGCGAGAGATGAATGAATATTTGGGATAGTTCTTTATTCTCGAATAATTGTTCTTGCAAGATGATTTTTTTGATAAGTTGAATTGATAAGTGCAACATTTTTCTAGCTCCTTTTTTTGTTCGAGTCATTTCACAGGCGAAACACTTACTAACTTATTAACAAATAAGCACGGTTGATTTCAATGACCAACATGAGGTTACATATCTGCCTAACGACAGAGCAAATTTGATGTTACAAATAATGCTATTGTTTTGTTGGGCGTTATTTAGCCTGCATAGTATAAATCCTTTAAAATAACCTATTTGACCTAGTAAGTAAAATTTTTTTTACGTATTAATCCTGTTATTTTAAAAACCAATGTGTTTATTGTGTATTTATTTTGTGCAGATGCTTAAGTCTTTATACATAAGATACTGATTTATAAAATACTATTTTTTCTTTCAGTGAAAAGATAGATTTATTGGGTATTTTTAGGTATTTTTGGAAATTGGCTTTTTTTGACCATACCAATATGTAATAGTAACTAGCAAATTAATTGTATTTTTCAATGATAAATTGCTAAAAAATTTCTTTTTCACCCATTATTAACTAGATTTAGTAACAGAATGTAAACCAAAATCACGATATTAGTCAAAAAATCATGCCTTTTGCAGTTTGTCGAATTCAAAAAATCAAATCCTGGGGAGCTTTGAGTCGTAGTCAATCTCACACACTCCGACTGGTTGATACACCGAATGCCAACCCGGAAATCAAAAATTTAGAACTAATTGGCAATACTACCAATCTTGATTTAGGAACTTTAGTGCGAGAAAAAATTGGCTCGCAGAAAATTCGCTCCGATGCAGTGTTAGCAGTAGAAATGTTGTTGAGTGCGAGTCCAGAATATTTCCGTCCCGATGCACCACACAAAGGTGGAATTTACGAACAACAGCGTTTGAATAATTTTGTCGATGCGGTAGTTAAATGGTTAAAGAAGTCTTGGGGCGATACCTTCGGTAAGCTTCGCTAACGCATTCTCCAAGCAGAATTACATCTAGATGAAATGACACCCCATATCCATGCATATCTCGTACCGTTGGATGAACGGGGAAAGCTCAACTGCAAAGCTCTGTTTGGAACTAGAGTGAAAATGTATGGGTTACAGGATAGTTTTGCTGCTGCGGTTGCCCATCTAGGAATTGTCCGTGGTGTGAAAGGAAGTGTGGCAACCCATGAGAAAGTTAGAAAGTATTATTCTGCCGTTAACCAAAGCTCCCACTTTCTCGACTGGGAAAGGATGATTCCCCAACCAGAACTCCAAGAAAGCGGTGAAAGTTATAGACAAAGGCTTATTGAGCTATTGAATCCCCAGATGGAGATAATAAATTGTCAACTTTCAGAGCGCGAGCGCATTCTCCAGGAAAAAGCCGAGTGGAAAGAAACCGCGTCCAGAAGCGAAGAGTTACGACAGAAATTAGAAAACGAATTGAGGATACTAAAACTCGAACAACAAAATTTACCACTGGAAGCGATCGCTTACGAACTTGGAATCAATCCCAACGAACAATTTCATGGTGACGCGGTTGATTTGGTGATGGAAATCAACCAGTTGAATTTTAATGATGCGGTAATTTGGTTGCGCGATCGCTTTGATGAAACTTTGACTCTACAAGCAGTTCGCGATCGCACTATTTCCCAAGCCATAAATATTACCCAACAAAATTTACCAAAACCGTTTGTCCCACATTCCAATTCCTCTTCCCATTGGCAAAAATTTGAAGATTATTTGAGACAACAATATTTGATTCCCTCCCAACTTTCCCAAACATTGAGACAAAGAGACTTGGTATACACAGATGATATCGGGAACGGAGTATTTATCGCTCGCAATCTTGATGGAGAAAGCACAGGAGCATATTTATTAGTTGGAGAAGATAAAAAACAATTGCAGGTTTATCGAGGAAGTAGACGCTCAAAAGGGTGGTTTCATTTAAATGTGGGTGTTGGACACACAAAATCACCACACACAGCTATTTTGCTTGCATCTCCCATCGATGCACTAAAAGCAATTTCCAAAAGCGCACCCCACCAGCAGCAAACAATTTATCTTGTCTGGGATGACAACCGCGCACCATTGCCTTTGGAACTGCTCAAAACCATACCCACAGTCGTCATCGCAATTCCATCCGAACAAAGTTTTGTCAAAGTCAAACAACTTGTACCCCATGCAACCAAACAATTTGTAATACCATCACTCAAAGCGGAGCAATTTTCTGGAAGATAATAATTTCAATGTGGCTTTTCATCTTCCCGATATATCTACTTGCTTGATAATTGCTGTTTTACAATTAGGAATTTGGGAATTTAACAAAATTCAGTATGCAAGGTTAATAAATTGACCACCCACTGATTCCTATTTTCGGTGAAAAAGTCGATTGAATCGGTGAAAAGTAGTGTTTATGGGGAAACAGAGATAATCAAGTTAGTTTTTCTTTGACCTTTGGCGATCGCGCTTCTCAACGTTTGTGCGAGGGAAAGGATTGAGGTACTAATTGCTAGGGCTATTTCTGAAAATGAGTAGCAAATGTGAATCAATCTCACCATCTTTTAGCCAAGGACGCGATCGATTCCTTTGCTTCTGTAATTGACTTTTCGCGGTTCCCTAATGCCAAATTATTCGCGTAAATAAATTCGCAGATTCTTGCGATTTCAGTCACGTTTTTGCGGTTTTTCTAAAAATTATCTCGGAATGCTTTGGGGGTAAATCCCGTTACCCGTTTGAAGTGCTTGCTCAAGTGTCCTTGATGGGCAAAACCACAACACAAAGCAATTTCGGCGATCGATAATTGTTGCTGCTTGAGTAGAGATAATGCTTTTTCGACACGCAAACTAATTACATATTGATGGGGTGTGATTCCTGTGGTTTGCTTGAACAACCGAGCAAAATGGTAGGGACTGATGGAAACACAAGCTGCTAGCTCGGATAAACTGAGATTGGATGATATGCGATGAGCCTTACGGCAACGCTGACGCGATCGCAAATATATTCTGTTACCTGGCGGATTTGTTTTTGGGAAAGTCCGGATGTTCGATCGTTATTATTAGCGCGATCGCGACTCAATAAGTGTATTCCCAAACTGCGTGTCATCGAAGTTGCATATAATTTACACCCGCTCCCATCTTCGAGGGAATTTTTCAGTGCTAAAGCCATTTGCAGCACCAATTTATCCGAACTAGCCAATAGCTGGATTTCTTCTAAGCTTTGGGTTATCCCCATTTCGTTGCTTATTTGTTGGAGAAATTTGGGTTCGAGATAAAGCTGTAAAAACTCCGTTTCTCGATTCCAGCGAAATGTCTGCCAGAAATTGGCGTTATAAAAACTCATATCTCCCCAACTCGAATGGGCTTCACCCGATGAACCCTCAATGCATTGTTCCAACGTTACCGAGCTACCCAAATTAATGCAGATGGTGTGGTATTGCGATCGGTATTTGGGGATTTCGTGGGGTGGTTCTCGAAATATCGCCAGTTGTATTTCCTCCCATCCAGCATTTTCGCTCGATAGTAGGGGTGGTTGGGGTAGTACAAATGGCAGTCGATCGATGGTAAACATTGTGGAGTGAGTATTTATTACCAATAATAGCTGACTAAACTACTGGAAATTTGAGCGATACAAACTAGGGATGGTCTTTGAGCATCGCAGTAGTTGTTTTCGCTAATCCAGAAATGCTTACATAACAAACAACCCGATGTGTAACATTCTTGCTGTTGCTTCAATATATTCTGATAATCGATCGGGTGATTGGGTCACAAGGGTATTTGCTCATCCATGAGAAGCATCGCTAGCCCGTGGATGGCAGCCCAAATAATCCGTACTACTTGCTCAACATCGTTATTTCGCAAGCGTTCGCAACGTTTGGCGGCTTCGACAATGCGGAATAGGGGCACTGCTGCTGCTAAGGAGATTCGATACAAAGCGCACGAGGTTTTTAGGTCGAAGTAGGTTTACATCTACCCAGCGAAGACCCACGATTAGCCAATTAATAAAACGCGATCGCAATTTATCTCTCACCCCAAAAGGAAGTAATGACGGGTGCAAATTCCGATGTATCTGTACTCGAAGCAGATTGACAAATATATTTAGCACGATTCTCGAACACTGTATATTGCGATCGCCATAACACAATCATTAAACACAGCTTTATTCAACCAAGCGATGCTCCAGAGGAGCCACTACGTGAACGCGATAAAAACATCCTGAAAATTCTGCCTAATATTCGCGCTTCGGATGTTATGCCGAAAATTTCTGGATATCCCTTACTAAATCAAGCAGCGATTATCGATCGCCGTAAACAACCCTTGATTGGCACTCACTCGATTAAATTGCTTCTGTTTTACAATCAAAATAGAAACTTGCGGAATTTAAAGTGAGAATATTGCCTTTATGTCCAAACCCAAACTTAGCGACGAAGAAATAACCCAACGTGGTAGAGAACTCTACGAAAACAGCATTCGTCAAAGAGTCGAAACACCAGGAAATATCGGTAAGATTATTTCTATTAACGTAGAAACGGGCGAATATGAAATAGGCGATGATTTACTTGTAACAAATCTCAAAATGCGAAATAAGCAAGAAGACGCGGCGCTTTGGTCGGAAAGAATTGGATTTAATGCTGTTTATGCGGTTGGTGGCACGTTATTCAGGATAGCAGAGTGATAAATGGAAGTGTTGTTGGACTTCAAGCTCAAATTGGTGTAATTTTTTGCCTCCCAGGAAGTCCAAACTTAGAAATTAAGTGTGTCATCGATACGGGGTTTGAAGGTTTTTTAACCTTACCTGCGGCTGCGGTGACAACACTTGGTTTGAGCTATGTTACCAGAATCAACGCCAATCTTGCTGATAATTCCAACGTTGCGACTGATGTATATTTAGCAACTATTTTATGGAATAATACAGAACGCAATGTACCAGTTTTAGCATTAGCTTCAAGCATCCCCAAGCAGCAGTCCATAAATATAGGGGAATATCTTTGCTCCCAGTACATTCGACATAAATTTTTCTCAACAAATTCATTCGTTCTTGGATTTGCGTATTTATACAAATAATTGGTACACCAGAATCCATTAGCAAGTTTAGATTAGATAGCGTCTTCATAGATTTAATTACCTTTCTTGATGATTGGTTGATTTGAGAGAATTTACGGTTACTTTTTTTGTGCTTGCTTGTAATTTAGGCAGGATTTGCTCAAAATAAACTAAATCGCGATCGCTCATATTACTCTTTACATTTCCTCCCAGTTTTTCAAATAAATTACCTCTTCCATCTTTAGCTTCAATTTTTACGTCTCCTTTTGGATTTGCTTGCCATTTATAAGAAAATAAACCATCGGTCGTGACTTCCTTTTGTTGGGCAGATGCATACTGTATTAATGCATTACTAATCCTCTCAACACGAGCAAAATATTCTGCTTCTTGTCTTCCAACTGGAGCGAAAGAGTTGGGAACTGTTTTATTTTGTTGCAGCGATGTTTGTAATGTTGTTAAATCCTTGATATGATTCCTTTCGAGATTACTTCTTTCAACTTTTAACCCTAAAGGAGTCGCTTGAAACTGCATTATTTGCTTGTTTGTTGCCGACTCTTTAATTTCATAGAGCGAACCACTGCGAGAAATTTGGTAATTATCGGTTTGGTATTGGGTTTCCCCTGGTTGTGTTTGCTGGTGGAATAAGTTCTTAATCGATGCAGCAAATTGATACTGTGTTGAATTATTCTGATATTCGTCGATTCCTATTTTTACAGCAGAAGTAAAGCTGGTTATAACAATCGAAGCTTTGTTTTTTAATTCTTGCCACCACGGTGTATTGTGTGGTTGCTGTAATCTTTGTTGAATTAATTCTTGATATAAATTTTGTTCTTGCTGTAATGCCTTTATTTCCGATCGTAATTGAGTTAATTCTGCATTTAACAAGGTTTTTAAAGGGCTATCTTCTAAGGTTTCTAATGATTCAACAACTCTTGTTGTACCTGGAATTTGAGCTTTTGTTCTGTCAATTAAATTATTTTCTGTCAGTGAGAGTTCTGGATAAATAACTTCTTCTGATTTTTGATGACGATCAGTACTTTTAAATTCATCTATATTTTCTCGATCGATATACCTATCTCTTTCCTTTTGTAATAATTCATTGACAATTACTTTTCCATTTTCATCTGACTGTCTTTGATAAAAATTCTTGACCACCAGCTTTGCTCGTAATAATTTTCCGTACATCAGGATTGGAAGATATGAATTGTATTGCTCCAATTTGTCTTCCACAATTACCGGAAGAGTCACATATATAATTACCGACATAATTATAATCATTTTGTGTATTTGATAAAGCCGAACTCAGAGCATCAATATTTGTACCAGACACATGTATTTTGTTACAATTCTCTTTTGATACTGGGATTAAATTAGCGACAGTATCATTACCCTTATTGTTAGTAATCGGAGAATTATTGAATTGAAAACCACTACTTTTTAGCCCTGTGGGAGTAGAGATGGAATTTTTATCGCTGTCGATGCTACCCAAAAATATCGGTTCTTTCTCCCTATAAGTCATAAAAGGACTTTGTTGAGTCCAGGAATTTCCGAAATGTATACTCCCTGCCATTTATCAAAACGTGCGATCGCAGTATTCTTTAAATTAGGGATCGAGATGAGATTGTAAGATTTAATATCCAAATAATCGAATGTTTTGCATAATATAGTATAAAATTCAACATAGTATGCTAGGATTTAATGGGTGCTTTCACAACAATTAGTTGGTTAAAGGATAATCAATGCGAAGTGAAAACCAGGACGATCCTTGGGTAGTGCCGCCTGAGCTTAGGCTAAATAACAAGGAGCTTAATGAAGTTGACAATCTTGTCAACAATGAGGCTCTGGGTTTCGATGCTCCCGTCAATATTCTGCTCGCAGGAAACAGTGGAGATGGTAAAAGCACTTTGGCTAATGCAATGCTAGGTGTTGACCTTGCAGCAACAGGTACTGGCTTTCCTGTAACCAAGGGGATTCAGTGTTATGAATATCGAGACAAGCCTCTTACTCTATTTGATACCGAAGGTTTTGAAGTTTTAGATTCAAAACGAACAGTTGGTGCAGTAAGGGAATTAATCGAACGAGAAGTGCGAAGGTAAGCCAGGTTTTTGGTCTTGGCTGACCAACCGAGCAGAACATGATGCTGCGGCAACTATACATGAGCAGTGCTCTAGCCGGAATTCAAACCGCACAGGGATACTAGTAGTTTTTCTTTCGGGGACAGCATTTGTAATATGGCTTACTTTTATAAAAGCCGAAGATTAAGCCCTATTTAGCCATAAATGGAAGTTTTGTTTTAGCTATGAAGCGATCGCTTGTAAAACTAAATTTCTTAGCCTTTGTAGATTGATACCCAAATTCCTTAGAACTTTCACTCCAACTTTATCCTCTCCCCTAATAAGCCCTAGTAGTAAATGTTCAGTACCAATATAATTGTGTCCACGCTGACGGGCTTCTTCTACAGATAACTCCATTAAGTACTTAGAACTTGGTGTGAATGGGATTTCCTCTTCAACAACACCGGAACCTCGTCCAATAATCTTTTCAACCTCAATTCGTGTATCTCTGAGACTAATTTTATTCGAGGTTAACACTTTAGCCGCAATACCTGTACCTTCTCCAATTAAGCCTAGCAAGATCATTTCAGCACCTACAAAATTATGTCCTAAACGCTTTGATTCCATCTGTGCTAACATGATCACTTTTATAGCGTTATCTGTAAAATACTCAAAAATTGATGTTTTAGTGTCACTAGTTTCTTTTTCGGGAGAAGCTGCTTTCACAGAAACATCACTTCTAGTATTTGATACCCAGGGTTTTTTAAGGGCATTCTCTATCGCGTTACAAACTCGCTTATTGGAACAGTTCCTCATTTGTTCCAATAAAACTCGACCCTGTGGATTACGGCTACCTGCAAGTCCGTAAGCATAGGGAAGCATATAATCATCTGGAGGATTTTTGAGCATTTGATCAGCAAGAATATTAACATTATCAAGTAGTAATAATCCAAACAGCCCTCGACTGGGGTAATAATCGTCTTGGGGATTATTATTTTTCAAGATAAGATCAGCTGCTAGAACCAAAACTGGTGCGGCTTGCGGTGAATCAATCATTGCCAAGTAGATTAATGCCTCATTTCGATCCTCTTCTGTATATTTTAGATTAGTGAATAGGAACGTAAGAGGACGGATCATCTCTGGGACAAAAACTCCAAGTGCCCCTAGTGCTTGTGCGATCCAACATGACCATTCTTGTGGAAATTCATTGCCCAAAAACTTTTTCATCCAATCAACAGAAGCTAATCGACCAGCTGGTTTTGGAGCTAGTAGCTGTCGTCTGGGTTTACCACCATCTGCAATAACAGCGATTTCGTATATCCAATCTCCTTCGCTATACACTGGATTGATCCCCTTTTCTTTTGTCAGAAGTAAACAACCTTCCGCCAGGGTTTTTGGATCAAGGTTTTGTCCCTGCAGGAACTTTTCTATTTCTTGAATCTTCTCGGAAGATAATTTTCTATGCCAGAGTGGAGAGCGCCTACCTACAATCAACCCTGAGCTACTGTTCCATTCTTGAATAGTTGTACCCACTAGCCAACATAGTGCCTTGATAGCTTTACCCTGAGCTATTTGATCTCCAAAGGAAAGAGCTTTGATGAGAATATCTTCTAGCATCAAATGTTGATTGTCTGTTAGGAAACAAAGCTTCCACTCATCAACATAAGATGATGCCATCAAACTGAGAGCAGATTGAATTTGATAACTCTCATTTTTAGCTAGTAAGCCTTGCGTCTCAGCAGCAACAATTGAACTAGCATTCCTCGGAGCCGATATCCAACGGCTATTGAGTGCATTTTCTATTGCAGCGCGGACTCGTTCATTCGCATGGCTCTTCATCTTTTCTAATAGAACTCGACCCTGGGGGTCACGGCTACCTGCAAGTCCAAAAGCGTAGGCGTTCAAATCCGTATGTGGCGAGGCCTTACGAAGTTGCTCTGCAAGCACATTAACATTATCAACTAATAACAAACCAAATAGTCCTCGGCTGTAAAGATAATCATCTTCACTTTGAGAAGTATCGGCTGCTTGGATAAGCATGGATATAACTTCTGACGAGCCTATTAGACTCAAATAAATTAATGCAGCATCTCTACTTTCAAGTGCATATTTTGAATTGATAAGCAAAAATTTCAGAGGTGGAATAATTTCAGGAATTAGAACACCGAAAGCTCCCAGAGTTAATGCAATACTACCAGAATAATCTCCGGGCAAACCTTGTTTTAATAGGGCTTCTATCCAAGCTGTTGAAGCGAGTCGCCCCGTTAGTTTGGGAGCAGGTAAGAAGTAGCGAGGCTTACTACCATCTGCAATACCAGCCAACTCATAAATCCAATTCAACTGATTGACAACAAGGTCAAGCCCTTTCTCTTTTCTTAAAAGCCTGCACCCCTGAGCAAGCATACTTGCATCTAAGGTATTAGATTGCAAAGCCTGTTCAATTTTTCGGATTTCTGCTGGTTCTATTTCGTTTGAGTCAAGTTGGAGATAATGCTCAATTAAAGCTTGAGGTGGTAAACTTATTTCCTTTTGTGCTTGGATTTCAACTTCCCTACCGGAGATTTGTTGCTTTAGTTCTTGAATTTCATAACTGTACCTGCGTTTTTCCCGTGGATCTATGGCACAGCGTAACTTCTCCTCATACTCTTTGAGCAGCTTGAAATCTTCTTTGAGCTGTTCTTCGAGGTACTTTTGCAGGTTCACTTCTCACTTCCTCCGCAACTTAGTCAGCAATTGTTCCCAGGCTGACTTGATGTTGAAGCCACTTCCCAACTCCAACTCGCCTTCGTAGTCAACTAGAAAAGGCACAAGGGGCAGTGTGACTTTCAGTTTGTGCCTTGCATCTAATTCGGGGGCTTTAATAATTTCAGCAACAGCAGCTTGACTGGGAGGCAAAGCAGGAACGCGCTCCTCAAGCACCGCCAACATCTGCTGCATCTGCTGTTCTGATACTTGGTTTGTTTCCAGTGCATCCAGAAGGTTTTGTGTCAACACCAATTGATTTTGATTGAACTGCTGGGTCACTGCTTTGATTGTGGCTTGTTCAGTTGCGTCATAGCGGAGCAACAAGTTTTGACGCATTTGATCGAGGTTTTCATAAATAGCTACTTGACTACTCAGTAAAATGTTCAACTTCGTATCCATCTCCTGTAATTGATTTCCCATCTCCTGCATTTGAGCCGAGGATTGACCTGTTAGTTCCTGTTGGAGTTCGTTATATTCCTGTTGATAGCCAGTAACGGATTCCCGTAGTCGTTTGATGTCACGATTATATCTAGCTATAATTTTAGGATGCGTTTCGTAGCGCAATTCATCCTCAAAGTCTTTGAGCAGTTCTTGGTCTTTGGCAATGTTGTCTTCTAAATCTTGCAGTCTCTGATGAAAGCTCGAAGAAAGCATCGGGCGAATTTCCTACTTGCTAAATGTTGGGTATAGGCTTAACAATGGGGATTAAACTTATAAGCTTTGCACAGATTAAAATCAGCAATAATACTTAGGTATATTGTTTTTTTATATCATAATTTAGCTCAGAAAACAACATATAGCATCGTAAAGTAAACGACAGGCTTCGTCTAATTGTTCGCGGGTGTTCCGGTATACCAAAAATACCGTCGCCGTATGGATGGGAACAGCACCTTCATAAAGTTCCTCCTGTGCGGCGATCGATTTTTTGATATTGAGCAGGGATTTTACATCGACCGAGTTCTTATCTTGTGCGATCGCAGCTGATGTATTTGCTTGTTTGGTCAAGCGCTGCATGTTGGTTTTGACCAACGTCTCATTCGCTCTCATCAACTGACAGTAAATCTCGGTGTCGTAAATTCTTTCCCTTGATAAAACCTCCCACAAATAGCGAAGTTGTCGTTCCTTATCAATCCAACCACCCGGTTTATCGGCAAAAGTCAACGCTGCAATGTACTTTTCTTGGAGATGCACCCAACGACGATCGGCGATGGGAATGGATGACTCAGACTCCATCAAAAGCGATGCAGGGGAAACATCAGAGAAAATTTCCTCATGCAATCCATCTTCCTCGATAGTCAAAAGTTGGGGAATCGGACGGGGTGATGTTTGATTGAACCGATACCAGAGATGCTCCCAGAGATTTTCGGCATTCAAAGGGTGGATATCTAGCCCCATTTTGTTCGACAGTAATTGCTCCCATAATTGAAATCCGTCAGTGAAAGCTGAGTGTAAAAGTCGCTCGATCGCGACAAATTGAAGTTCGTTGATTTCTCCGGTAAACGACTTCCACGAACGTTCTAATTTCGAGAGAACTTTTTCGATCGCGTCTGTCGTTCCCGTACTCGAAGTCTCAACGGTATATGTGCAATAGAGCCGTAATGTTTTCGGTTTGCGAACTCCTTGGTTTGTTAATTGTTGCGTTCTACATCGTTCCCCCATTAATAAATATTGCAGTTCTTTGTTGGGAGCAATATCGCTCAAATCTTTGAGTTGCTGTTGTCTCAAACTATCATTGGTAAACGAACTCAGGTGTATGGTCAAACGTTCACCGTCAGGTAAATCCTTCAAGCCGGATTCGATCGCATCAAATACGGGGTCAATTTGTTCGCTGCGTAATGTCGAGTGAATGCCCCCACATTCAAACCCAAATTGAATTAGGAAATTATCCACACCTTTACGCAGTAAATAAGCACCAACCGAACGTCCTTGGAGATTGATTTGCAACATTACAAACGGTGCAAATGCATCTTCAAGAGGTGTTAATGTCAGCTTACTTATCCCATTATCTATTGCTTGCTTACCAACTTTCTGCTTTGACACTCACCCAACAACCTAGATTTTTTTGATTTTGCTTTTTTGTTTGGAATTAGTAATGGTTGAATAAACTATTGGTTGATACAAACACCGAACTCTTGTCCAATTCGGGGTTGCTACAAATTTAGATAAAATCCTCCATGCTCCGTTAGCAGTTAATATCCACCAAGTTGCAATTCCCCAAGCGGCAATACTACAAGTCCAAACCCAATTAAGCCGCAATAATCCGTGAGCTAAGTAGTAAGAAAGTCCGCAAATTATCACCCAAGGTATTAATTGGTCGGCAGGGAATGGTCCGATATTCGGTTGTTTTCCAAGAGATACATTTACTTTACGGTATTTTGATTTTTCCTCCATTTATTAGCCCCCAGTTGTTGTTCCAGTACCACCACCACCTCCTCCTATAATCAAATTTGCTAAGATATCACCCATTGTCACTGCAATCAAAATAATCATCGGTGTACGAGCTAAATTTTGGTTAGAGTCGAAAAAGAAATCACTTTCTTTAACTCTCCTGCAAAACTGGACGTGAAAGTTTCCCCTCATCCAGCTTCTCAACAACTTAGCTGTTATCATCAGTACCGCAATTTTGAAAAGTTAAAAT
>JAAUPE010000185.1 GCA_012034595.1 Calothrix sp. CSU_2_0
ATCGAGGGTCTCCAAATGCTCTACCCTCTACCACATGAGCGTGAATTCTAATTGGGTTTTCCACGGTAGCCTGCTTCCTCAAATCCTTGCTCTTGATAGTTTACCTCGACTTGTGTGTACACCGTAGCCCTGCAAGGGGAGGGATATATGTATCCGACATAAGCCATAGCCATAGCCCTATCTTGCTCCCCTTCCCTTGTAGGGAAGGGGTTGGGGGTTAGGTTATTGTATTGGACGCAACTAACAAACCCTATATTGGTCAAATTCACCTTAATTAACTAAACTCGATCTAAATTATTTTTTTAGAAGTTGATATATTTTTTGCCACAAGTGGGTAGTATAAGTCTACTCTCTGACTTAATTGCAGATACTTCATCAAGTTACCTTACAGAAACACTATCTTTTACAAAGTTAAAACAAAGCTATGGCATTATTATTCTCTGTCGGCTATAAAATAATTAACTTAGGTTAATAAATTCAACTAAAATCTTCTAATTCCGGAAGATAACTCACTAAGAAGTGCGAAAAAAAATAAAAGTGATATAACAGTCTTGAATCTGTTTGAAATTATTTTCACGGGGATTAAATATTGGTTTTTAAAGTCTAGTTTTACAACCAGAACTGGATACGTTTGTCTTCTTTTTATAAAGACAATAATTCCAGATAAAAAACTTTTTTCATAAATAATGTATTTGTAAATATTCTACAGGAAAGGGGCTATGTCTCGAAATAACGAGTTAGTCAAGGTTATTAGAAATTTCTACCAAAAACTTCGTTCGTACTCTCCCGCTACGCTTAAAGAGCAGCGTTTGTGGTTGCTGCGTACTTTCCTAGTAAATAAAAGAAAACCAGAATGGGAGAATGCAGGTTTTTTATTACCAACTATTGCGATGGTTTCGCTAGTGGTTGTGTTAATTACCGTTGCGATATTATTTCGCTCATTTGAACGGTCTAAAAATGCCAGTAATGTGCGGGTTGACCAAGTAATTCTAAATGCGACCGCACCCGCTATCGACCGAGTAAAAGCTAAATTAAATGCTCTATCTGAAGACCCTACATTGCCCCGTGGAACACCATCAGATGGAGCTTTATATGATGCTCTAAAGAAGGATAAATATAGACTTGGTGATGAAAGTCGGTTGAAATTGGCTTATAATTTTAACGGTCAAGCAGGCATTCAAGAAGGAACCGGTAGCTTAGAAGATAACGAAACTTCAAAGACTGCCTGGAAATTTGCGATCGACACAGATAATAACGGTAAAAAAGATACGTTCACTTTGTATGGGGTTTATTTTAGATCGCCAAGTAGAGACCAAAATACAGGAGAATTTGCTCGCAAAAGGAATCCTCTAGAAGCGAGAACACCACCGATGGATAACGATGCTACAAACCAGGTATGCAGAAATGCGGCAGGTTTTTCGACCTTGGTTGGTAATTCAAGTTGGTATAAGCTGCAAAATGGAAATCTTGGTAAGAGCTTTTTTACGTATGCTGTTAACGTACCAATTACCGATGCAACTTTAAATCAAATCCCAGCAGCCGAAAGAAGCCAATACGAAAAATATAAAGGAAACAAAGGCTTCGCGGCATTAGAATTTCAGCAAGATAGAAGTAGAATTCCTTTACCAAATAACGCTGTATGGTTCGATGAATGAACTTAGAAATTTCAGATTCCGGTCGACTGATTTAGCGATAAATGGAAGAGTTCATACTAACGGTAATTTGCTTGCAGGTGGTGGTGTGGCTAACACGCTTCGACAGGTTAGCAGTCAAACCTCTTGCTTCTTCAACCAAGAAAATGGGTTAATAACCGTTGGTGGAAATGTGGGAACGGGAAGTGTGACTGTTAGTGCTGACCAACAGGCAGTGAGCGTTGATTTATACCGAGGTTTTAATAAAGATGTTAACAAAGATGGTGCTACTACCTTAGCTAATCTTATTAACGGCAGCAATAGATCGACTGGTAGTCCAGGTGGTTCTCAAATTGGATTTAACGATAATGCCTATAACCAACGTATAGCCAAAATGAAGACAAGGGCTGAAGAGCTATGTACCACTTGTTTTTCTGCTAATACTGGTGTTGCGTTGAAAACTGCGGTAAATGCGAATACAAACTACCCACAAGAAATTAAGCAGAATGTCTCAGAAAAGGTAGCGGATACAGATGATAAAACAACTGCTACTGACATTCTTAGGGATGAAATAGAAATTTACCTGCGGAATCGCACAAGAAGGATACCTTTTGCTGAGGTTGGTCAAAATGCTAGCAAAGCAGACGCAGAGGTTGGGTTTAATCAGACAACTTTTGATGTGAAATTAGACCCTCCCGCAGATTGGAGAGAACCTATCACTAGCGGTAACTTAACTGGTACTAGTGTCTCACTGACCACATCAAACTTATCCGCAACATTCCCCGATTTACAGAAACAAGAAGGTGTTCAAACTCAAATAGGCGATCGCGTCTTTGTTGGTAATAACTTACCGGCTCGCTGGTTAAAGGGCAGCAACTACGTGGGTGCGGAAGAAAATCAACTCATTGCTGGTGTCAACTGGAATCGACCCACAAGCGGAGCAAAACAAAGATGGCGTAACTCCCAAATACAACCACTGGCAGACTTAGGTATTACCGATAGAAACGGATTCTGGGAAGAAAAAGCCTACGAGCAACCAAAGAATGCTTTGGATAACGTCGGTGGTGTCAGAATTATCACTGGTGCAGGTATTTACCGCGATGATGATGGAGACCCAGCTAAAGGTACTCCTACTTATAGCCGTACTGCTCCAGTTGCACCTACTCCAACAGCTTTGCTGCAAACCAACCCTGTCCATAGCCCAAACGCCGTAGATACGGCTACCAACATACTCAAATTCAAAAATTTGGATAATATATATGTATGGTCTGATACAATGCGGATGTCATCAGCGAACCCAGCAACTACAGGTACGGGCGATCTATTAATGCGGGCTACTGCTGTTTACCACTACAAAATTAACTCTGCCGCAGGTGTAGCTCAAGAACCACTAGCTTGTGTAAGTAGCTATCACGACCCCAGTTACCGATTCCTTAATGACACCAATGGTAACGGTGTTTGGGATAGTGGAGAAACCTATACAGATTCTAGAAGAAATACAAGTAGTGTTGCCACCGCATCTAGTTTTGCCGGAGTATTACCAGCAAACACTGCAACAACTGGCGGTAAATCTAACAATGGTGTTGTTTACACATACCCAGGGAGAACTACTTTTGGCGCAAACAGAGCTTCATTAGAAAGACAAGCAAGACTAGTATATCCAAATGGCAGAGTAGTCAACCAACCTCTGCGAGATGCTTTGTCAAAATTTAGTGGAACTACTATACCTAGTACATTACAGGCTTCCGATTATTCGGCAATTGACACCGCGTTGTGTGCGATTTCAATTCTGAATAACCCAGCAAGTAATACTGTTGCTGCTGGCACTGCGAATATGCCGCCTCATGGAGCAATTCGCGAAGCTTCATTCTTAGATGGTAGGGAAGCCAAGCAGGTTTCTAAATTAGGCGCGAACTTTGCGGCTTTGGGCAACCAAAATGATTTAGACCTAGAACTGCGCCAACCACTGGAAGTTCGGACGACGGATATCGATTTAGGGCAATTAGCCAGCACTGTAGTCAACACAACAGAGTATCTATTACCAAACAGTGGGATTATCTATGCAAGCCGCGACGATGCGATGCGCGATGCCAGCGATATTTCAACGCAATCAGAAATACTAAGTCCTACAGATTTCAAACTAGACCCCACTCGCCGTCCCAATGCAATCCGCTTGATTAACGGTGCAACATTGGCAAGAAACCCATCGGTTAATCAAAATCGATACACAGCTCAAGAAAAAGGTTTAATTCTAGCAACCAATCTCCCAGCATATATCAGAGGAGCATTTAATTTACACCGTACTCCCACAGCCCTCACAACAGAAATTGAAGAGTTCATAACACTTGCGGCAACAAATTTCTACAATCGCAATAATCCGAACACAAACTTTGCTTGTCGTCCAGGAAGAACGGGTTGTCCAACAGCAGCAAATACCGGTGATTTGTGGCGACCAGCAACGCTTATTGCCGACTCGATGACACTGCTATCTGGAAGTTTTCTAGATGGAACTCGCAGCGAAGGCGATTTCGACATTAACAACAATACTGGTGTTCCCGTACCCGACTTCAATCTTTCTGCAACTTCTTTGAATGGAACCACTCTCGATCCAATAACTAGAAGTCGCTTAAGTAATGGTTTCCTAGAAAATGGTTTTGTAACTAACGCAAACTGGTGGAAAGCAAATGCTGCTACTAGCCCTAATCCCTCTCCTACCGGTAGAATTGAACCCAGAAATACGGGTAATCTAGGTGCGGGTACGGCGGAACAATTGGGTTCCTACGCATTAAATGGTGTAACACCAATTCAACGACGGGTAAATAGCGTACCTCTTTATGTAATGGAGATGTGCCGTAAAGAAGATGTCGGCGATTGTCAGCCAAATGACTGGTTTGTTGGATTTGACATTAACGGTGATGGTGATGTCCAAGATGCAGCTGGCTTTGATGTGAATGGAGATGGCACAGTTAACGCCAGTGATACGGAAAATTTAGTAAAAGCCAATCAAATCGGTTTAGCAGTCATTGCTGCTGCTGGTAATGCTACAAACCTTAGTGACTGGAATGCCACATTTGGAACTGGCACTAAAACTATTAGACAAAGACTTGGGGCTGGGGATACGGCAAATTTAGCTTTGACTCAAACAGACCGACGCTTTCCTCGTAGAGTAGCATTTGCCCGCGATAATAATAACCAACTTGTGACTGCTAGCGCTAGCAGTCCTTACCAACCAATGGGTGTCGGTTGTCCAGTACGTAGCACTGCTTACACGACTCCGGCTGTTGCGGCTGAATACCAAACAAATGGATGTAGCTATGTGGCAGGTAATAGTCCAGTAGCAGGGACAAATTATGGTGTCACAGGCAACAACGGATTGTGGTATAGAACAGTAAACCTCAGTGGTACAATTTCCTCAACCAGCCCCAGTACCATAGCTAACGCGACTTATGCAAGCAATCGCTCCTTGTTCTATTACCCTCCAGTTGATATTGATGGTAACGGCACAGTAAGCGGAACGGAACTCACAGGACAACCAATCCTAGTACCAGTCACACAAGTTACTGACGCTTCTGCTATATCTGGTAATCTGAGAGGTGAGACTGGAACTGGAAGTAATACGAATCAAAATGAATTCAGAAATCTTTGGATAAATATATCCAGTGGGAATACTACCTACAACGCAACCTTCGTAATTGGAAATAGCCCCAGCAGACAAGCAGAAGTATCCGCAGGTTTACAAAACTTTGTGCGCTTCCTCGAATCTTGGAACAATATTAATGCCCGAATCAGTGGTAGCTTCATCCAATTGCAACGGAGTCGGTTTGCGACTGCACCAATTTCGACTGTTCTGGCTGCTAGGAATACTACCGTCTCGACTGTTGCTACTAACCTGAGTATTTTTGATTATCCTCTCGATACTTACCCAACTGGAAACGGCGATGGTATTTTGCCATACTACTGGGCACCATCCAGAACTTGGGGTTTTGATGTGGGCTTGTTGTCGGAGCAACCTGACTTATTTGCCCAACGATTTACCCAACCCCAAACAGGTCGTCCCAGCGAGTTTTTTAGAGAAGTTGGTCGTGACGATCCTTGGGTTCAATCTTTACTTTGTGCTGGTATTGCCAGTGACAAAAAGGGCATAATTTCAGGTGCAACTTATAACAGTAACCTAGTACCAACTGAATATCGTCCTACCAATTGCCCAACTATACCCGCAGACCCTAGTAATTAATCAAACACACTGAATGTTTATACCCTTCTTCAAGTGAGGGGTATAAATATTGAAGATCGAAGTTCAAAAAATTGAATTAACAGCCATGATTATAGAAACAAAAAGTAGTAGAACCAAACAGCAAGCAATCAAATTAGGAAAAATATTCCGGCAGTATAAAAAATCTCAACAAGACGGATTCACAATAATTGAAAGTTTGATGGCGATTATTGTGGTTAGTATTTTGATGATAGCGATCGCACCTGCGATCGCTCTATCAGTGGCAAATCGTGTCCAATCTAGACGTATAGAATTTGGAACCCAAGCAGCTAGAGCTTATATTGATGGTGTTAGAAGTAAAGTTGTTATCGCTCCCTTAGATACAACAACCATGACACCAAGCGCTCCGACATCGGCAACAAGCCTTAATTGTTCGGCAAATTCGTATTGCACCAGTACAGCCACATCCACCACACCGACAAATTTGTACTGTATTGATGGAGATGCCGATGGTAGCTGCACAAATACGCAACCTAGAGATATGATTATCCAGGCTTTTCGCTTTAATGGCAATAATACAACTGCGACCACTGGATACTCTTTGGGTGTCAGAATTTACAGAGCAGATGCTTTTTCAGATGCGACTGCACTAACATCTAACCCAATACAATCACCCGTTGGGATAGGCAATCGCAAGGCTCCTCTAGTAGTAATGACCACGGAAATTAATGATGCTATACCTAAATACGGAGACTTATGCGATCGAACTAATGCAGGTTTGAGTGCAACTAATTCAAATCGAGGCTGCAATTAGATTCTACAAATTCCAGAAACCAAATATTCCGAAATAGATTGAATAACAAAGGAGCCTCA
Source organism: Calothrix sp. CSU_2_0 (assembly GCA_012034595.1). Taxonomy (GTDB): domain Bacteria; phylum Cyanobacteriota; class Cyanobacteriia; order Cyanobacteriales; family Nostocaceae; genus Brunnivagina. The sequence continues at coordinate 6,718 of JAAUPE010000185.1, forward strand.
ATATGAGGAATGTACTTCAATTTCTCTTAAAAATCCGCCTTAAAGGTTTTAGGAAAAAAAGCATCATCAGTGGATTTACACTCATTGAACTATTAGTAGCAATGATTTTAGCGACATTAGTCTTAACCCCACTACTAGGATTTATGGTAGATATTCTCCAAACCGATCGTAAAGAAGGGGTAAAAGCAACTACCGAACAAGAAATGCAGACAGCGTATGATTTTATTGCTCGCGATTTACAGCAAGCTCTTTATATTTACGATCGAGATGGACTGTTAAGAGATAACAATACGACAGACCCAACTTTATCAGGGATTAAAAACCAAATACCACCAGAAAGACCTGCTGCTGGCTGTAATAATGTCAACACTTGCACACCTATAGTAGTTTTTTGGAAGCGAGAGTTTTTAGCTGAAAGTGCTGGTGTAGGCTCGGCTACAGACACAAATAAAAAATGATGGTTTTGCATATTCTTTAGTTGCATACTACTTAATTACCGAACCTAGCAGTATCTGGTCGCCTTCTGCAAGGATTGGTAGATTTCAAATTCGAGGTTTAGTAAATATCTCAAACTCCAATGCAGTAGGACAAGGTAGCGATGTTGGGTTTAATCCTCCACCACTGAGTTCAACGATCGCAGGTGCAACCCTAAAACAAAAAATGAATCAATGGGTAGCTGGTACTGGTGATTATACCCAACGTATTGCCACTTTAGTTGATTATGTTCATACTCCACCTACTGGTGTGACAACCCCTGAGAACTCATTCCAAGCTTGCGTTCCTAGCAGTTTAACTCCTAATCCTCGTGCGATCGGTAATCTTAAGAGTGGTTTCTACGCTTGTGTTGACGCAGACCAAGTAGCAGCCCAAGTCTTCTTGCGGGGAAGTGCATATACCCGTTTAAATGGAACTAATACAATTGCATATCAACCTAGCGATGTAAGCAATACTTCATATTTTCCAATAGCAAGCGGCAGAATTCAAGGAAGAGGATTCTTATTTACAAAATAATTTTTACGACAAAATTTAAAAGCGTAAATCAAAACGAAAATAAAAAATACCAACATGTATAGAAAGTTTAATTTATTAATGCTTAAATACGAAAATAATAAATTTTTTCCAAAAATAATTAATCAAGTACCCCAGAGGAGAACAAAATATCAATTACTTAATCAAGGAGGTTTCACGCTGATAGAAATGCTTGTGGTTGTGATAATCATCGGTATTTTATCTGCGATCGCTGCTCCCACTTGGCTTGCTTTCACTAATAGACAGCGAATAAATAAAGTCAATGATGTTGTTTTATCAACATTACAAGAGGCTCAAAGAGAAGCCAAAAAAACTAAAATTAATCAAAGTCTTTGGTTTCGTAAGCAAGGTGACGATATAGAATATGCTGTTGTGAGTGAGAACGTGGCAGCAACAGATATTATTTGGAAATCTTTAGGAGGGGAAATTAGTGTTAACTCTAAGCAATTTTTAATGTTCTCCAATATTACTGCCAATAATTGTGCCATTACTCCTATTACTGACTGTCGTACTAGCGCAGTTAGTACGACGAGTACTGTGCAACCTCTGACAACAGCAGCTACAAAATATATCACCTTCGATTATATGGGTATATTACCTGATGCCAATTTTGGAGCTATCGTTGCTGGTTCAACAGAGCCACCTGGTTTAAAACTAATTGTAGCTGTACCTCAAACCCCAAATTCAACAGTAGCTGGTAACACGAAACGATGTCTAATTGTGCAGACTATTTTGGGTGGAATAAGGACAGAGAAGGATAATAATTGCAACTAGTAATTTTCATAACAAGCTTATTTGAAAAAGTAAGTCATAACACTGAAGATAAAACAGCATCTAAGATTCAGAATTGATATATTAGGTGCTTTTTTTGTACCAAACATAAATATTTCAATAAAAATACGGTACTGATATTAAAACTCAATGAATACAATTGACACATTGGGTGTATGTTAGTTTTGATACATTTTATGTTTCTTAGGTTGATTGGTTAGCACATTTATTATAAGTGTAATGACCTAATAACAATATATATTCTTTTTATGAATAACTATGTAGATTTCACAATTGCTATCCCAACATACAATGGCGAAACTCGTTTACCTGAACTATTGCAGCGTCTACAAAACCAATTAGAAGTTGATAATATCTCCTGGGAAATTATCGTTGTAGATAACAACAGCACAGATAACACCGCAAAAATCGTCAAAGAGTTTCAAGATAACTGGAAACATCCCTTTAATTTACGATATTACTTAGAAACAAAACAAGGAGCTGCATATGCTCGTAAAAGAGCAGTTACAGAAGCAAAAGGTAAGCTAATTGGTTTTCTTGATGATGATAACTATCCTGAATTAAATTGGGTTGCCGCAGCTTACAAATTTGCCCAAAAATATCCTAATGCTGGTGCTTATGGTAGTCAAATTCATCCCAATTGGGAAGTAGAACCACCTCAAAATTTTCAGAGAATTGCACCATTTCTAGCAATTACAGAAAGAGGTGATATCGCTTTAATTTACCAAAAAAACAGTAAATTTTTACCTCCTTCGGCTGGTCTTGTTGTTAGAAAAAAAGTCTGGTTAGAATGTGTACCAGATGATTGTATTTTAACTGGTAGAGCAAATGGTAACATGTTAACAGGTGAAGATACAGAGCTTTTATGTTATGTCCAAAATTCTAAGTGGGAAATTTGGTATAACCCAGAGATGGAAATTTATCATCACATACCCAGTTGGCGATTAAGAAAAGAATATTTACTTCCATTTTTTCGAGGTATTGGATTGAGTCGCTATGTAACTAGAATGACAGGAATAAATCAGTGGATGATACCAATCATGTCAATTATTTACATGATTAATGACTTCAAGAAAATATTACTTCAAATAATAAAATAATCGATTTACTTTGAAATATGATTTGGTATCTGCTTGCGAAATGCAACTTTATTGTAGTAGCTTAGTTAGTCCTTTTTACTTATGGACTAACGGATACTTCACTAATAAAACTAAATTGGATAGCATACCGCGAAATAGTAACTAATCTTTAAATATATGAATAACTTAATATCCGAAGAAATTGATATCACTGTGGCTATTCCTACATTTAATGGAGAAAAACGCTTACCTATTATTCTAGAAAGAATTTTAAATCAAACAGGAGTTAATAATTTAAATTGGGAAATTATAGTAGTAGATAATAATAGTAGTGATAATACACTTGAGGTGATTAAAAAATATCAAGAAAATCATTTTCTTCAGTTCCCATTGAGATATATTCTCGAACCTAAGCAAGGAGCGGCTTTTGCAAGAATTACTGCTGTCAGAGAAGCAAAAGGAAAATTAGTTGCTTTTTTAGATGATGATAATCTACCTGCTGCTGACTGGCTGATTTCAGCTTATGAATTTGCTTTTACACATCCGCAAGCTGGTGCTTGGAGTGGTCAAATTCACGGTAATTATGAAATTGAACCACCAGAAAAATTTGAAAAAATTCAAGCTTTTCTTGCTATTAGAGAACATGGAGATAAGCCATTTTTATTTGATGCAAATAATCTCCGATTACCACCAGGTGCTGCACTAGTTGTTCGGAAACAAGCATGGTGTTTAAATGTTCCATCTCAGCCCATTTTAACAGGAAAATTACCAGGTTTACTGGTACAAGGGGATGACTACGAACCACTACTTTATATTCATTTCGGTGGTTGGCAAATTTGGTATAACCCAGATATGCATACCTATCATCAAATTCCGGAATGGCGATTTGAAGTAGAATATCTAAAATCTTTGGCTCGTGGTTGCGGTTTGTGCATTTGTCAATTACGTCTGATAAATGCTGACAAATGGCAAAAACCATTTATTATAGCTAAAACATTCTTGGGTAATTTACGTCGTTTAATTCAACATTTTTTTAAATATCGAAGTGAACTAAAAAATAATATGATTGCCCGCTTTGAAATTGAGTTTTATTGGGGTAGTATGATGAGTGCTATCTTTAGTTTAAATTACTACATTACTCATTTTTGGGGCAAGTTATTTGATAAACAAGAATTACAAAACTAAATTATCTGTTTGAGTATATTTAAGTCAATTACTTCATTTAAAATGACAAAAATTTCTGTGGTTGTGCCAGCTTTTAATGCTGAAAAAACTATTTTACGTACTGTCAAATCTGTTTTAAATCAAACTTTTACAGATTTTGAATTAATTGTAGTAGATGATGGTTCTCAAGACTCTACATTAAGTCTCATATCGCAACTAAAAGACTCTCGTATCAGATTATTTTCTCATCAAAATTCAGGTGCAAATATCAGTCGTAATCGTGGTTTATTTAATGCTAGTGGAGAGTATATTAGTTTTTGGATGCAGATGATATCTGGACTAATGATAAGTTAATGAGTCAGTTTAAAGCATTAATCGCTCATCCTCAAGCAAGTGTTGCATACAGTTGGACGGATTATATTGATGCGAATGATAATTTTGTCGTTTCTGGAACACATACTACTAAAAATGGGGATGTTTACAATGATTTGTTGATAAATAATTTTTTAGAAAATGGTTCTAATCCGTTAATTTGTAAAGAAGCTTTAATTGAGTTGGGAGGGTTTGATGAGTCCTTAAAAGCTGCTCAGGATTGGGATATGTGGCTAAGGTTGGCTAATCAGTGTGAGTTTGTTACTGTACCGAAAGTACAAATTCTTTATCGAATCAGTGAAAATTCAACTTCTTCCAATTTAGATAGACAAGAAAAAGCATGTTTAGCAGTTATCGAACGAGCTTACAAATCTAGGCAGTCTATTGATAAAGAAGTATTAAACGCTAGTTTTGCTAATTTGTATAAGTATCTCACTTGTCGAGCTTTACTAATGCCTTATAGTCGAAAAAAAGCTTTAACCGCAGCTAAGTTCTTACATAGGTATTTTATCTATGACAAATCGAGATTACAGCGACTTAAATTCGTACTTACACTTTGGCTAAAAATTACCATAATTTTACTTTTACCCAAAGGTTTTTATCAGAACTTATTTACTTCTTTAAAAGCACAAGATAATAAATTAGAAGCTGTTTGATTTTTGATTAACCATTTGATTGAAAAGAATTTTTTGTTTAGGGGAATCGATTAGGGTGCATTTACCAAGTCAAAGTTATTGAATGCATTTACCACTCTAATCATGTTGAAAAAATTAATAGAAATTCTTCATAGTGGACGGATTCACATTACTGGAAACTTTGGTCGTGGTTTTAATCATTGGAATTTTAGCCGCGATCGCATCACCATCTTGGCTGCAATTTATCAATACTCGTCGTCTCAATACAGCCCAAGACCAAGCATATCAAGCAATTCGTCAAGCACAAAGTCAGGCTAAGAAAGCAAAAGTTTCCTGGCAAGCAAGTTTCCGCAAACAAAATAATCTCGTTCAATGGGCTGTTCATCCAGCTAATCAACCAGTCGCTGATGGATTTTGGAATAATCTCGACTCAGGTGTGGATATTGATATTGGTGAGACAACTTTGGAAAAAAATAAAAGTAATGTTTACCAAGTTCAATTCGATTATCAAGGTAATGTTATTCCCCAGCTAGGAAGAATTACTTTAAAAAATTTTAATAACTCTACACAAGCAACGAATACACTTATTCCCAAACGCTGTGTGATTGTCTCCACTATCTTAGGGGCAATGCGAACTGCTAAAGACCACGACAAAGACGATGGAAATGGTAAGTATTGCTATTAATTTGACCTCTCCCCGCCATAAATGGACGGGGATTCTAAACTGTTGCGATGAGGGAGGCTAAAGCGGTCCCTCTCCGCTTTTTAGTTTTGGTTTCCCAGATGCGATATCTGGTAGCAAGGGTCAAAACTTGCCTACAGACCTTGACTAGGTTAAGTTCTAGTTGTGTCTCTACTTTGCGAAAAATATTAGCAG
>JAAUPE010000186.1 GCA_012034595.1 Calothrix sp. CSU_2_0
ATCTTTATCTCAACGGATACAAGCCCCTGAATTGATTCATGGAGAAAGATAAAGATTCCTTGTTTCAAGCCCCTAGATTTATCTCTGGGGTTTTCTTTTTACCTTTATCTTTTTACTTTTTACTTGGTTGACCGTCGCATCCGACGAACAACAAGAATTTAAATTTTACTTGGATAGGTTAACAACAATGATACCGGGGGAAGTTATTAGCTTGTACCTGGTGGGTAATGGCTTTATTCCCACAGAAAATGGAATTGTACAAATAATCTGGGCAATTTTTTGTTTGGTTGCGGTGGTGATGATTCGCAGTTATGGTTCATCTGACCCCAAAAATGGCTTAAAACCCCAATGGGAAACTGTGATTCTTTCTGCGATATGCCTCCGGCATTAAGCTCCGCTTATCGCATTTCTGATTTGGGTTTACTCCCTTGGTGGAGTCTTTGTCACCTTCAAATTATACGTTCCTTACATTGGTTCGCTTTTGGTACTTAGCTGGACGTTTCTCATCCCTTACTTCTATAAAGGTTCCAATAAATAGTGGTTATTGGGAATCACTCATAGGGAATTGAGCCTTAAAGTATTTATATTAAATTAATAAGTGGAACATTTTGATAAATTCCATTTCTTCAATATGACCCAATCTTTTCTCGAACGGCTACATAGTAGCGATCGCCCCGTTATAGTATTTGATGGTGCGATGGGAACCAACTTACAATCCCAAAACCTGACTGCTGAAGATTTTGGTGGTGCAGAATACGAAGGTTGTAACGAATATTTGATCCATACCAATCCCGAAGCTGTCGCAAAAGTCCACCGTGACTTCCTTGCTGCTGGTGCGGATGTGATCGAAACCGACACCTTCGGAGCAACCGAATTTGTACTTGCAGAATACAATCTCCAAGAACAAGCTTACTACCTTAACAAAGCTGCCGCAGAACTGGCAAAACGCTGTGCTGCGGAATTTTCCACACCCGAAAAACCTCGTTACGTCGCAGGTTCAATGGGACCAGGTACAAAACTACCCACCCTGGGACATATCGACTACGATACCCTAGAAGTCAATTTTGCCAAACAAGCGGAAGCGCTTTGGGATGGTGGTGTCGATCTATTTATCATCGAGACTTGTCAAGATGTGCTGCAAATTAAAGCTGCACTCAATGCTGTGGAAAAAGTCTTTAGCAAAAAAGCTGCCAGACGACCCATCATGGTTTCTGTAACAATGGAAACAATGGGAACAATGCTGGTAGGTACGGAAATTAACGCTGTTGTCACCATTCTCGAACCTTACAAAATCGATATCCTGGGTTTAAATTGTGCCACTGGACCTGACTTGATGAAACCACACATCAAGTATTTATCAGAACATTCGCCCTTCGTAGTTTCCTGTATTCCAAATGCGGGTTTACCAGAAAACGTCGGTGGGCAAGCGCACTATAAGCTCACACCAATAGAGCTACGGATGGCTTTGATGCATTTTGTTGAAGATTTAGGTGTCCAAGTGATCGGGGGTTGCTGTGGGACACGTCCAGCGCATATTCAACAACTAGCAGAAATCACCAAAGAACTCAAACCAAAGCTGCGGAAACCAGAACTGGAACCAGCCGCAGCGTCGATTTACTGCACGCAAAATTATACACAAGACAATTCCTTCTTAATTGTCGGTGAAAGGCTTAATGCTAGTGGTTCCAAAAAATGCCGAGAAATGCTCAATGCTGAGGACTGGGATGGACTAGTATCTCTAGCACGGGCACAGGTTAAAGAAGGGGCACATATCCTTGATGTCAACGTTGACTATGTAGGTCGCGATGGGGTGCGGGATATGGGGGAACTGGTTTCCCGGATTGTTAATAATGTGACATTACCCTTAATGCTTGACTCTACCGAATGGGAAAAAATGGAGGCAGGTTTAAAAGTGGCAGGGGGTAAATGTATCCTCAATTCTACCAACTACGAAGATGGGGAAGAACGCTTCTTGAAGGTGTTGGAATTAGCTAAAAAGTACGGAGCCGGGGTAGTAATTGGGACTATCGACGAGGATGGAATGGCACGGACAGCCGATCAAAAATTTGCGATCGCCCAACGTGCCTATCGTCAAGCTGTGGAATACGGAATTCCGCCCCATGAGCTATTTTTTGATACTTTAGCTCTACCAGTTTCTACTGGGATTGCGGAAGACCGGGAAAATGGCAAAGCGACAATTGAGGCAATTCGGCGAATTAAGGAAAATTTACCAGATTGTCACTTCATGTTGGGTGTATCAAATATTTCCTTTGGCTTGAATCCAGCATCACGGATTGTCCTCAACTCGATGTTTTTGCATGAAGCAATGCAAGTAGGAATGGATGGTGCGATCGTTAGTGCTGCCAAGATTTTACCGCTTGCGAAAATCTCACCAGAGCATCAACAGGTTTGCCGGGATTTGATTTACGATAATCGGCGATTTGATGGGGATGTCTGCGTTTATGACCCCCTTGGTGAACTGACGACGATGTTTGAAGGGGTGACAACGAAACGTGATAAGGGTGTTGATAATAATCTTCCCATTGAGGAACGGTTGAAGCAACATATTATCGACGGGGAACGTATCGGTTTGGAAGATGCGTTGAAGGAAGCATTAACTAAATATCCAGCGTTAGATGTGGTGAATATTTACCTGTTGGATGGGATGAAAGTTGTTGGTGAGTTGTTCGGTTCCGGGCAAATGCAACTACCTTTTGTATTGCAATCTGCGGAAACCATGAAAACTGCGGTTGCATTCCTCGAACCCCACATGGAAAAATCGGAAACGGGTGAAAGTAATGCCAAGGGTACGTTTATTATTGCCACTGTGAAAGGTGATGTTCACGACATTGGTAAAAACCTGGTTGATATCATCTTGACTAATAATGGTTACAAGGTGATTAATTTGGGAATTAAACAACCCGTGGAGAATATTATTGAAGCATACGAAAAGCACAAAGCTGACTGTATTGCGATGAGTGGATTATTAGTTAAATCCACGGCATTTATGAAGGAGAATTTGCAAACCTTTAATGAAAAAGGTATTACTGTTCCGGTAATTTTGGGTGGTGCTGCGCTGACTCCAAAATTTGTGCATGAAGATTGCCAAAATGCCTATAAAGGGAAGGTTGTATATGGCAAAGATGCATTTTCTGATTTAAATTTCATGGACAAATTAATGCCCGCAAAAGCAGCAAGTAGCTGGGATAACTTTGCTGGTTTCTCTGGTGAGTTTGTATCAGAGAATGATGTGGTGTTTAAAGATGTAGATGCGGAAAAACTCGCAGCGAAGAATGAGAAAAAAGTTGATGATTCCAGAGAAAAAGATACTCGACGTTCTGAAGCTGTAGAAGTAGAGATTGAACGTCCTACATCACCTTTTTGGGGTACAAAATTATTGCTACCTGGTGATATTCCTTGGGAGGAAATATTCTGGCATTTAGACTTACAAGCATTAATTGCTGGGCAATGGCAATTTCGGAAACCGAAGGAACAATCTAAGGAAGAATATCAAGCTTTTCTTAAAGAGAAAGTGCATCCAATTCTTGATAATTGGAAAGCACGAATCGTGGAGGAAAACTTGCTACATCCCCAGTTGATTTACGGTTATTTCCCCTGTAATTCGGAAGGTAATACCCTGTATATTTACAATCCTGAAAACCATACTCAACAGGTTGCTGCATTTGAATTTCCCCGTCAACGTTCCGGTAGACGTTTGTGTATTGCCGATTTCTTTGTACCTAAAGAAAAAGGTATTGTAGACTTATTTCCAATGCAAGCTGTAACCGTGGGTGAAATTGCCACTGAGTTTGCTCAGAAGCTATATGCGAGTAATTCATACACAGATTACCTGTATTTTCACGGTATGGCAGTCCAAATAGCAGAAGCTTTGGCTGAGTGGACACATGCAAGAATCCGTCGCGAATTAGGTTTTGCTGCGGAGGAACCGAATAATATTCGGGATATGTTAGCGCAAAGATATCGCGGTTCGCGGTATAGTTTTGGCTATCCCGCATGTCCGAATATCCAAGATCAGTATAAGCAGTTGGAATTGTTGGGTACTGACAGGATTAAGATGCACATGGACGAAAGCGAGCAGATTTACCCAGAGCAGAGTACTACAGCAATTATTACTCACCACCCTGTCGCAAAGTACTTTAGTGCATAATCTATTAGGGAACACCAATAAATAAATTGTCCCAAATTGTAGGGGTGGGGTCTCCCCACCCTTAAAATTATTGATAAGATTGATAATTCCCTAATTTGTGACATTTTCATTATCTGGAAATTCCTTAACCCTCAACAATGATTAGGTACACAGAAGTCTCTAATATTACCCTGTATTGATCTATATTCACACAACTTGATATTTCAGATAACTTTCGGAATAAATTAACGCGATCGCAATGGAGTTACATATTAGAGTCACTTTAACGATTTAGCCAAATTCGCAATCCGTGTAACTAGCTCTGTTGCTTCAACTGGTTTGGAAATATGTGCTTGAAAACCTGCATTAATCGCTTGATTTTTGTCTTCTTCTCCAGCAAATGCTGTTAGCGCTACTGCGGGTATTTTTCCTCCCTGTTCGGATGATAATGCCCGAACTTTACGAATTAGCATGTACCCATCTTCCAGAGGCATTCCAATGTCGCTAACGAGAATATCTGGTTTATTATGTTGGAATATATCGAGCGCTTGAGCCACATTTGCGACAGGAATGACATTCGCTCCTGCTTCTTGAAGTACGGTTGCGATTAATTCCCGTGCATCATTTTCATCCTCGACAAGAATGATTTTTAAACCATCTAAAATCCGTTGATATTGTGCTGAAACTTCGTGATAAATTATGGTTTCTGAGGAGATAAAAGCTTGTTTTTTACTAATAGCTAAAACTGGTAATTCAACCGTAAATGTCGCTCCTTTGCCTTCTCCCAAACTAGTTGCGCTGACTGTTCCACCGTGCAATTCGACAATGTGACGCACTATTGCTAATCCTAAACCCAATCCTCCAAAGGAACGGGTAGTCGAACCATCTGCTTGACGAAAACTGTCAAATACATAGGGTAAAAATTCTGTTTCTATACCCTTCCCTGTGTCAGTTATTTGAATTTTAACCTGGGAAGAAATTTGTTCAAGGCTAATTTTTACCTGTCCATCTTTTGGAGTAAATTTGATTGCGTTAGATAATAAATTCCAGATAACTTGTTGTAAGCGATTTGCATCACCCCAAACTAATACTTGTGGATTTAATTGTGTTGTAATTTGAATTTGTTTAGCATCTGCTGCGGGTTGAATTGTATCGATCGCAGATGCAACTATAGATTTTAAATTTACTTCTCCAACGTCGAGCCGAAATTTACCACTAATTATTCTCGATACATCTAAAATATCTTCAACAAGCTCCCTAAGTAATTTAGAATTACGATCAATAGTTTCTAAAGCACGAGCTTTTTTATTTTCGTCAAAGCTGTGGGATTGTAAAAGCTGTATCCACCCCAAGATAGCATTGAGAGGTGTCCGTAGTTCGTGGGAAAGGGTAGCAAGAAATTCATCTTTGATGCGGTTAGCTTGCCGCAATTCCTCGGTTTGTTCTTGCAATTGGGTAATTAGGCTATTACGTTCGATCGCGGTTGCAACTAAGTCTGCTACTACTTGCAGTAATGCTAATTCATCGGCATTAAAACAGGTTCGTGGTAAATTACTGTGCGATCGCGTGCAAAAAGCTAATGTACCAATTAATTGATTACCTGATAGTAACGGATAACAAGCATATGTTGTAATTCCCAAATTTTTAACTAAGCTAGCTTGCGTGTCATTTGACTCCTGAATGTTTTCAACTATTATTTGCTTTTTTTGTTGTGCGACTGTTCCACACAACGCTTCCCCTAGTTCTAACCATTCAATTTCTTTTGCAATATCTTCACTTATCCCTGCATATGCATGGAGTTGTAAGCGTTGATTTTTCCGATCTAATAAATAATTAAAATAGACTTCGAGTTGCAATTGCTCGGCAAGCTGGTTAAATATACTACTAATAAATTCTTTCGGTTGTTTTTGTACTAGCAAATCACTAGATATTTCATACAAAAAGCCCAGTCGTTGATTACTTTTTTGCATCGCATTGAATGCTAAAACTTGCGATCGCGCCATTCCAAACAAAATCAAACTTAGCATCACCCCACCTAACATCATATAGGGTAAGTATTCACTTGCTGAGTCTTTTTCCAATTCATGACGGGAAGAAAAAACAATTGTCCAAGTTTGCCCGGCAATATTTAAATTTCTACTAGTTGTAAATTTCGGCTTATGGGAGGAATAATCTTTCCAATAGTTCTTCCAATAATTACTAGTAGAGGAACTATGTAATAAACTTTGGGAATCTATCTTCTGACTATCATAAATATCAACATTTATCAGAGGATATTTCTGGTTTTTAAAAATTCCTGCAAGTAAATCATCTGCACGAAATGCACTATAAACAAACCCTAGTAGTGCATTTTTTCTTTCGCTAACCGTTTGTTTTGCCTTATCTTGACTATATACAGGTAAGTAAATTAAAAACCCAGCTTGCTTGTGTGGATCGATTTCCTGCATTAATGTGACTCTTCCCGAAGCAGCAGCTAAACCCGTATCCCTTGCCCGTTCCATCGCTGCACGACGAGTTGCTTGGGTAAACATATCATACCCAATCGCAGCTTGATTGCGTTTGTCCAGGGGTTCTAAATAAATAATAGAATGATATTCGCTTCGTGGCGTATTTGGATGTACAGTAAAATTTGTTACTCCTTGACTTCGCATATACGCAACTAACGACTGAACATCTGTAGAAGTAATTCGAGTCGAAAATCCAATACCTTGAATCCCAGGATATTTTTCTTGTAGCTGTAAATGCTTGATATAAGAATGAAAATCTTGTTTTGTTATTTGCTGATTAGTCGCAAATAACCCACTTGTACCCTGCAACAACACAATATAAGTTTGTAAGCGATTTTTAATATCACTTTCAGTTCTTTCAACCTCATTCTGGAAGCGCAATGAGTCTTTTGTACGGGATGCGATCGCGGCATAATAGGAAAATAGACCAGTTAGCAACAATGTTCCTAACAAAATCGCGTAGGGAAGCCAACCACGACGTGTTTGCATCGGATTCAATGACAAAACTAAATTTTTGTAAAGCGTATCCCCGCGATTTTCCATTTCTCAGGATGCCTATACCAAACATCTTTTAGCCTATAACCAAGGATAGCAATTAATACATTAATTGTTGAAAATATCTGCTGAGATGATAATTATTTTTGTAACAATCAATTAAAACACACATTATGCCATCATAGTCGTGAAAAGTGGCTTTAGAATCAAAAATTAGCATTACCATTTAGATTATAGATTTATTTTTATGAGAAGCTAAGAAGGTAGAAATCAAAATTCCAAATTCAGAGGGTATATCGTTTGATAATATAAGCTTTTTGATATTTAGACATGATGGTTTCATTTTCGTCACACTGTACTATTTATAAAACTATTTATAAAACTATTTATAAAAATATTTATAAATAATTTTCATATTCAAAGATTGTTATGTAAAAGGTCAATTCCAGGTTCGATAAATAAAAAATCATGATTTCGAGAATTAAGCAGATTCGCGAATATTAGCTACTTGGCAAATTACGATGATATGGGAAGAATATTTATTAGTGTTATAGCGAACAAGTTTTAATCCAGCTTGTTCTAACTCTTGCTGAAGCTGAGATATTTCAAACTTATGATGTCTCCAAATAGTGATATTATCGTCTGCGGAAAATCTCACATTTTTCTCTACTCCCTGAATGTTAAAAGTTATCGTGTAATTATGGAGCAATTTAATATTAGCAACCACACTATCCCTGAGAGAATCGTATTTTCTTACAAGTTCGCAATCTTCTGATTTAATCCCAATAGCGCTTTTTATCCATTTATAGATATTCTCTGCATGGTAGTCACAACCTCCTCTCGCTTGACCATTCCATTCAGAGTTAGAACCAATTTCATTAGTTAAAACTAAAAAATCATTTTTTTTCATACTTTTTCTAAAATTCGTAAAAACTCTAGCTCTATTGTGATGATTACCAATAGTTACACCCAAATGTAAAATAATATTTATTATCTGACTATTTTCAAGATTAGCTTGATTTTTATTAGGTTTATTTTCTAATAAAGCTTTGGGTATACAAGCATTTTCAATATCAAGAGTACCATTAATATAATTTATTTTTGGAAACCAATTGTAAAAATTCTTTTGAGATATATTAAGCAGACTTTCGCTGATATCTAAGGCAATATATTGATTAACTTTACCCAGTTTATTGAGCCTACTAATATACTTTTTAATAGGATATGAATTCCCAGCACCAACATCAATAATATTTACTTTACTACAAACTTCATTACCTCCATTTAGATATTCAAAATTATTATTTAAAAGCTCAATTTCTACATTTGATGTTCTATACCAAGTCGGAATAATATATTTTTGATAAAAATTATCCCAAATCTTTGCACCTTTGCCTTTGTAAGAGTATTTTAGAGGTATTTCGCATCTTACTTCTAATGCATCAATTATTTCTAATATTTCAACCTCTGAAAAAGTGGCATAAAAGTCAGAACTGGGTTTTACTATATGATGGGTATAATTTGGACTGTTTGAATCAGGATTAACCATTTGGGAGTTAGGAATCAGTAATCAGAAGTCAGAAGTTGGGAGTTAGGAGTTAGGAGTTAGGAGTTAGGAGTCAGAAGTTGGGAGTTAGGAGTCAGAAGTTGGGAGTTAGGAGTCAGAAATTAGTAATCAGAAGTTGGAAGTTGGAAATCAAAAGTCAGTAATGAAAAGTATTCCTAGTAAGTAAAATTTGTTTATTTGGATTTTCGTTTTATTTTCACTTATCTCTTCTTTCTTTTTTCTTCTCTTTTGACTTTTTACTTTTATCTTTTAACTTTTTCCATCTGTCTGCGTGCTTCATACAATATCAATGCAGATGCGATCGCAACATTCAATGATTCTACTCCTGGATTTAAGGGTATATTTACGACGACATCTGCCATAGCTGCTAAATCTGCTGATAAACCAGCACCTTCATTTCCCAATAATACCAAACTCGGTTTACACCAATCTACATCCCAATAAGTCACAGTGGCATTTGCTAAAGTTGCAACAATCTGCATATCCGCATTTTTTGCTAAAGTTACTGTATTTTTTATATCTTCGCTTATTGCCATTGGTAGACGAAACCATTGCCCAGCACTAGCTCTCAGCACTTTAGGACTGTCTAAATCGACACAATTATCACTTACAATTAACCCCGAAGCTCCAGCAGCAGCAGCAGCACGAATCATCGTCCCTAAATTTCCAGGGTCTTGTATTGTTTCTAAAGCTAATACTAAACCAGAAAAAGGCACTTGCTGAGAGTTTATACCTCGCTTTGCCGTTGCGACAACACCATCAGGTTGTACAGTAGTTGCGATCGCATTTAATACTTCCTCGCTGACAATTTCCGCGCGATCGCATTTTTGAGCAACCTGTTCCCATAATTGAAAATGCTTTGCTTGCCAGTCTTCGGTACAACACAAAGCCTCTAAAGGATAATCCACAGCAGCAGCTTCTTCTAGCAAATGCGTCCCCTCCAGCAAAAATAAATCCTGCTTGTGACGTTCCTTAGCTGAGTGCAGCTTGCGAATTTGCTTTACTAAAGTATTTTGCAAACTAGTTAACATTGAAAATTACTCCCGTCCCACTATAAGATTATTTAATATCCCTCTATTTTCCTCCTTGGTGTACTTGGCGTACTTGGCGGTTCATTAAAGTAGGTATTCTTTGGATGGGAAAGGAGTAGGACTTAACTTAAGATATTAATCACCCTTAACTTCTAACTTAATAGTCAATGCGGAACCCGGGACTCGAACCCGGAAGCCTTGCGGCACATGAACCTGAATCATGCGCGTCTACCAATTCCGCCAGTCCCGCTAGCGTCTTTAGAATTTTGCATTATAATCGACAATCTCTTAATTGTTACTAAATAATTTGTATTTGTCAAGAAAATAATAGATAGTTATGATAATTTTGCAGAAGAAAGTGATGTATCTTTATATTTTTCCCCTTAACATTACTTCCACTACCAATTCTGTGAAGATTATGTAGTGCAAAAATGTAGACAAATTCAGTCTTTACTGTAAAAATCAAAACCAACTTTCAACGCATAAATTTTATTTAATTGTTTTTTGGAGGGTAGGCTTATTAATCCTGTTAGCGGCTTACCAGATACAAAGAATGCACCCGAAGCAGACTCCTCAGTCTTGCGGGTATGGGGCGGTCATTCTCTGCGAGGTCATGTCAAAATAAGTGGGGCAAAAAATTCGGCATTAGTCCTGATGACTGGTGCTTTGTTATGTTCCGAAGATTGTCGTATCCGCAACGTGCCCAGACTTGCTGATGTGGAACGTATGGCTCAAGTATTATCAGCTTTGGGCATTAAAATCCATCGCAATGGCGAGACTTTAGACATAAATGCTAAAGACTTTACTACTTCCAAAGCACCCTACGAACTTGTCACTCAGTTGCGGGCAAGTTTCTTTGCGATCGGGGCAATATTAGCACGATTGGGTGTAGCTCAAATGCCTTTACCAGGTGGTTGTGCCATTGGAGCTAGACCAGTGGACTTACATGTCCGGGGTTTGCAGGCAATGGGAGCGGAGGTACAAATCGAGCATGGTATTTGTAATGCACATGTTCCCGGTAGCAACCGTAGGCTCAAAGGTGCCAAAATCTACTTGGACTCCCCCAGCGTCGGTGCCACCGAAACCCTGATGATGGCTGCTACCTTAGCAGATGGGGAAACAATCCTGGATAACGCAGCTCGCGAACCAGAAGTAGTTGATTTGGCGAACTTCTGTAACTCGATGGGAGCAAAAATTACGGGTGCTGGTACTAGTACTATTACCATACTCGGTGTTAGCAAGCTGCATTCAACCGATTACGAAGTGATTCCCGATCGCATTGAGGCAGGTACATTTTTAACAGCAGCAGCAATCACCCATTCGGAATTATTACTGTCTCCTGTCATACCCGAACATTTGCTACCCGTAATTGCCAAACTACAGGAAATGGGGGTGAATATTGTTGAGGAAGCGCCCAATTGCTTACGTGTAATGCCCGCAGAAGTACTCAAAGCTGCTGACATTCAAACATTACCCCATCCAGGCTTCCCAACCGATATGCAAGCCCAATTTATGACTTTATTGGCACTTGCAGATGGTGACAGTTTGATTAACGAAACTGTATTTGAAAATCGACTCCAACACGTTGCCGAACTCAAACGGATGGGTGCCAATATTAGGGTCAAAGGCAATCATGCCATTGTCGAAGGCGTACCGCTCTTATCTGGTGCGACTGTCACCGCAACCGATCTGCGCGCTTCTGCTGCACTCGTACTGGCAGGTTTAGCCGCTCAAGGCAAAACCACGATTCAAGACCTGCATCACCTCGATCGCGGTTACGATTGTCTCGAAGCTAAAATGCGCAATCTCGGAGCCAAAATCGAGCGGGTACGAGTCAATGCTGAGGGTGAAACCGTCTATCGCTACGCGGATGAAGCAGTGCGGGTATAAGAACAGCGATCCCCGCTCGGTAACGATCGATCGACAGACTCGATCGTAAATAAACATGTATAGTACTAGAAGGTTGGGGTAACTTCGTGGCACGATCGTAAGTTGCTCCCGTCCACTTTCACCTATTTCAGATAGATTATGCAGTTAAGATTAGGGGACACCGTACCCAACTTCACCCAAGCTACTACCCAGGGCGAGATCGATTTCTTTGAATGGGCTGGAAATAGCTGGGTAATTCTCTTTTCTCACCCCAAAGATTTCACTCCAGTTTGTACGACCGAATTGGGCGAAGTTGCTAAACTCAAACCAGAATTTGACAAACGTAACGTTAAACCGATCGCGCTGAGTGTCGATGATGTAGATTCTCACAATGGTTGGGTTGGGGATATCCTCGAAACTCAAGGTTCCGCGCTCAACTATCCCATCATTGCCGATCCAGACAAGAAAGTCTCCGACTTATACGACATGATTCACCCTAATGCAAATGCAATGGTGACTGTCCGCTCGGTATTCATTATCGACCCCAACAAGAAACTCCGGCTGACGCTTACTTATCCTCCTAGTACCGGACGAAATTTTGATGAAATCCTACGGGTAATCGATTCACTCCAACTCACCGATAACTACAGCGTGGCAACTCCTGCCAACTGGGTTGATGGTGGCGACTGTGTGGTAGTACCTACGATTTCTACCGAGGAAGCTAAGGTGAAGTTTCCTAAAGGTATCACCGAACTCAAGCCTTATCTGCGGATGACTCCCCAGCCAGATAAGTAATAGGCTCGATCGCTCGATCGCTTTTAGGCTCGATCGCTTTAGGCTCGATCGCTTTAGGCTTTAGGTTTTAGGCAGGAGATTTCAAGTTCTGCACAGTGCTAGCTCGTACTCCTA
>JAAUPE010000044.1 GCA_012034595.1 Calothrix sp. CSU_2_0
GGTGTCGGAGTTGGAGCCGGTGTTGGTGTCGGAGCCGGAGTTGGCGTTGGTGTTGGTGTTGGTGTTGGTGTTGGTGCCGTTGCTGTATCACTAATAGTCAACGTCACGGCACCTTGTCCAGGCACAATGTCATATCCAGGAACTGGTTCCAGGGTATAAACAAACTGTTCGCTACCTTCAACTACATCATCCTTAAACACAGGCAATGTTACCGTTGCTACCTGCTTGCTGAGTCGTAGTGTTACACCACTAGAGGCTGCATTTGCCCGCACTAACCTAGCACCATCAAAGGTGGAAGCAAATACATCAAACTCTGCAAGCGATCGCGCTACAGGACTTGCGAAGGTTACGTCGAGACCACTTGCTGGAGGTGGTTCACTCAACGTAAAAGTCAACGTTACACTGTCACCATTAGCCTCTACCAATCTGGTGGGGCTAGCGGTAAAACCAATGGTTGCCATAGTTTCCAAAAATCCTTGTTGATGAGTATAAAAATTGAACCGTAGTTCTCAGCAATCTGTAGATGTCTTTACACTTTCAGTACGCAAGTAATTATTACTTCGGAAATGCTTATAATACTTATGCTTTACCCTGATAGGGCTTACACAACTGTCACAGAATTTAACGTAGAGTGAACAATACCCAATAAAATCAGGAATCGTCGGTGATACGCACCCTACAATCATTCATTTACTCATGACACCTGTGTAAGTCGTATCTGAATCGGATATTTAGCATAAGTGGTATTTATTCACAAATCGTCAGCAATACTTTTACTGCGGAAAACACCCAGCATTGGCGGTGGGGATTCAAGTATTTATTCACAAATTGTAAGCAATGCTTTTACCTGCTAATGATTAAGCATAAAAATTAATTTACTACTCAATACCAATTGATGCTACTCACAAAACTTTGAGAGATATTTAATCTCTCTTAAGTAGTTACGCAAAATTAAATATATATTGCGATTGCTTCGTTCCCCGCAATGACGAGGGTTTGAGACTTTCGGAATGTATAAATTTTTGCACTACCACTTAAATCTATTTTTGAGCATAATCAAAGACGATTAAGTGGCTACACAACAGTTTTATGCAAAGTCCAGGAAACTAATCGCTTAGTAGTTATAAAATAATACATTGGTTTGGCAATTGATAAGAATTATTTGCAATATCTTTTTGCCCATGAGTAAAGACTAGCACTTATAAATATGCGTGTAAACATGCAAAGTATAAAGCTTTTGTAAAGGTCGCTCACAACACATGTTTATACTGTGAATAACCATATATCAACTGTATACTTACAATGCAAGTAGTTAGTTTTCAGAGTAACCGTATCATGTCAATAATTCTAATTAGTGGTACAAAGGTAATAATATTTACTAAAGAATCTGTAAAAAAAATAATAAAATTGCTATCTTAAGGCAAGAAAAATTTGATAATTTCTTGCAATTAGCTAGGAATTTACAGTAAGTTAAGACTAGGGTGCAATCATCAATAAATGTATAAAAATTATCAATTAAAAGCTATTTACGGCTAAATATGTCAAATCCAGAAACCTCTGGGCTTCTACCAGAACAAAAACGACAACTTTTAGCGAAACTACTGCAAAAAAAATCAGCAAAGCAACGAAATCCCCTATCCTTTGCTCAAAAGCGGTTGTGGTTTCTCGAACAATTGCAGCCAGAACTATCAGTTTATAACCTTCCCACTGCGTTACGGTTAACGGGAAAGTTAAATATTTCGTCTTTGAAGCTGAGTTTGCAAGCGATTATCAATCGTCATGAAATTCTCCGAACCAGCTTTCCGGTGGTTGATGGTGAACCGATACAGCGAGTTGTGGTAAGTTTATCGTTAACATTACCTGTGGTTGATTTACAGGAATTACCACAAAAAACTCAAGCAGCACAGGTGATACAGCAGGCAACTGTGTTGGCAATGTATCCTTTCGATCTGGCTGAAATTCCCTTATTGCGTGCGGTATTGTTACAGTTGGGGGATGAAGAATATGTGCTGCTGTTTGTGATGCACCACATTATCGCTGATTATTGGTCGTTACGGGTCTTGGTGCGAGAATTGGTGCTGGTATATCAAGGACAAATCTTGCCAAAATTACCGATTCAGTATGTAGATTTTGCAAATTGGCAACAAAAATGGTTGCAAAGTGAAGCACGGACAACGCAGTTAGAATATTGGCAACAGCAGCTTCAAGATTATCCCCGTGAATTATCGCTACCGACAGATTTTCCCCGTCCTAATGTGCAAAGTTTTCGAGGTACACGGGAATATTTTACTCTTCCTATGGAATTATCCAGTCATTTAAAGCAACTGGGACAGCAACAAGGTGCTACACTTTTCATGACTTTGTTGGCTGGGTTTAATGTTTTACTTTATCGCTATAGTGGACAGGAGGATATTTTAGTTGGTTCGACGGTGACAAGTCGCGATCGCATAGAAATTGCCAATTTGATTGGTTTGTTTGTAAATAATTTGGTGTTTCGTACTTATTTATCGGGAAACCTCAGTTTTCTGGAATTACTCAAGCAAGTGTATGATACTTCAGTTACAGCTTTAGCCAATCAGCAGTTACCTTTTGAGGATTTGGTGGAACAACTGCAACCGGAGCGAAATTTAAGCCAGAATCCGTTGTTTCAGGTGATGTTTGTTCTCCACAATACCCCGAATCAAAGTACGCAAATTCCGGGATTGATAATTGAACCTTTGGAGACTGAACATACAACAACTCGCTTTGATTTGAGCTTGGATATGTACGAAACACCAAGCGGGTTGAAGGGGATGTTTGAATATAGTACGGATTTATTTGCAGCTACGACGATAAAGCGACTGGTTGAGCATTTCCAAATGTTGTTGTCGGAAATTGTGAAAAATCCCCAGCAAGGAATTTCTGAGTTAGCTTGGTTGACAAATGCAGAACAGGAATTATTCAGGGATTGGAACGATACGGCTAGAGAAATCCCAAATTTGTGTTTGCATGAATTATTTAGCCAACAAGCTCAAAAAACACCCAATAAAATAGCTGTCCAATTTGAAAATCAATCTTTAACATACCAGGAACTCAGCGAGAGAATAAATCAACTGGCTTGTCATCTACTGGAATGGGGAATTGCAGCAGAAACGAGAGTCGGTATTTTGTGCGATCGCTCTTTGGAAATGGTGGTTGCTCTGCTGGCTGTTGTTAAAGCTGGAGGTATCTATATTCCTCTTGATCCAGCTTACCCCCAGGAGCGGATTAACTATATTATTGCGGATGCTCAAGTATCGGTTTTGCTGACTCAATCAAGGTTACAGGATTTATTAGCAGATTATTCTGGGAAGGTTATTTGTTTAGATAATTTAAACCTGGATTTTGGTAAAAATGCTAACCCGACTACCAAAGTCATGATTGACCAGAGCGCATATATAATTTATACTTCGGGTTCCACTGGTAAACCCAAGGGTGTGCAAATTTTGCACAAATCCCTAACGAATTTCCTGATTTCGATGGCACAAACCCCAGGATTGACGACTCAGGATAAATTGCTAGCTGTAACTACCATATCGTTTGATATTGCCGCTTTAGAAATTTTCCTCCCCTTAATTGTCGGTGCAACTGTGGTGTTAGTACCAAGGGAGGTAATATTAGATGGAAATCAATTGGCAGCAGTAATTGAACAGCAGCAAATCACCGTCATGCAAGCAACTCCAGCAACTTGGAGATTATTGTTTGCAAGTGGGTGGAATGGGAAAGTTGATTTAAGGGTACTTTGCGGTGGTGAGGCTTTAGATTATAATTTAGCACAGCAACTTTTAGCTACAAATAGAGAGGTTTGGAATTTATATGGACCAACAGAAACGACAATTTGGTCGGCAGCGAAAAAGTTAGAAGTTAATCAGCCTGTGACGATTGGTCGTCCTATTCATAATACTCAATTTTACGTTTTAGATAATTATTTGCAACCTGTGGCGGTTGGTGTACCTGGGGAATTGTATATTGGTGGTGCTGGGGTAGCGCAAGGTTATTGGGGAAAACCTGATTTGACAACAGAAAGATTTATTTCGAGGCAGCAGGTAGGAGGCAGGAGGCAGGAGGTAGGAGGCAGAAGGCAGGAGGCAGGAGACAGGAGACAGGAGGCAGGAGATATTTTATTTCCCCCCCTCCTTCCCTCCTCTTTACAAAACAGGCGATCGCGTTCGGTATTTAGCGAATGGTGATTTAGAATATTTGGGTAGGTTGGATAATCAGGTCAAAATTCGGGGATTCAGGATTGAGTTAGGTGAGATTGAATCAGTATTACAAACACATCCACTGGTTTCGCAAGCTGTGGTAGTAGTTTGCGAAGGGGAGCGTCTGCTAGGCTATGTGGTGCTAACTTCAGCTTGTGCAGATATTTCCCTGGAATTACGCTCTTTTCTCACAGAAAAGTTACCTGGGTATATGATACCTGGGATATTTGTGGTTTTGGAGGAATTACCCCTTACACCCAATGGGAAAATTAACCGCAAAGCTTTACCTGCTGCTGATAATTCCAGATTGGGTTTGCGAATAATTCCCAAAAGCCATACGGAGGAGCTTTTAGCGGCTATTTGGGTATCTGTGCTGGGTGTGGATATTGTGGATGTAGGGGATAATTTTTTTGATTTGGGTGGACATTCTTTGCTGGCAACCAGGGTAGTTGCTCAAATTCGTCAAGTATTTGGGGTGGATTTGCCTTTGCGTCGTTTATTTGAAGCACCGAAATTTGCTGATTTGGCACTTATTATTGAGCAAATGGTGCAGACGCGATCGCAAATCACGATTCAGCCTATTTTACCAGTGGAGCGTGGGGAGAATTTACCGCTTTCGTTTGCTCAAGAGCGTTTTTGGATTTTGGCACAGATTGAACCAGAAAGTCCGTCTTATAATATCCCTCTGGTGATAAAAATTGAGGGAAATATCGATGTGGAAATTTTGCAGCGTAGTTTTCGAGAAGTAGTACAGCAACAGGAAATTTTGCGGACAAGGTTTATTGCTGTTGATGGGAAACCACGATTAGAAATAGTTGATGATTGGGAGTTAGAAATACCAGTTATTAATTTAGTGCCAATTCCTACAGATTTACAGCAACAAGAAGTTGCTACAATTATCCAAACTCAAGCCAAGCAAGCTTTTGATTTAGGTACAAGTCCAGCCATACGGGTTAATTTCTTATATTTGGGTGACAGAAACTATGCCGTTTTATTGACATTACATCATATTATTGCTGATGCTTGGTCAATGGGTTTGTTGGTGCAAGAAATTACTAAGTCATATCATCAATTAAAACAGAAAACCTTCCCCCACTCCCAGACTCCCCCTCTCCCAATTCAATATGTAGATTTTGCTGTTTGGCAGAGAAATTGGTTGCAGGGGGAGGTTTTAGCGAGACATTTGGATTATTGGTTGGAATCTTTGGTTGATGCTCCAGCCTTGTTGGAGTTACCTACGGATTTTCCTCGTCCTGCTGTACAATCTTTTCGAGGGGCTGTTTATAAATTCCAGTTAGCTGAAGAATTAACTCGGCAGGTAAAACAGTTGAGTCAGCGTCATCACAGCACCTTATTTATGACTTTGCTGGCTGCTTGGAATGTATTATTGTATAGATATACAGGAAGCGATCGCATTGTTGTTGGTAGTCCTATTGCGAATAGACAACATGGGATAACAGAAGGTTTAATTGGTTGTTTCGCTAATACTTTGGCTTTTTGTACTAATTTAAGTAAAAATCCCAGTTTTGAGGATTTATTGCAACGTGTTAGGGAGAATGCGTTAAGTGCTTATGCTCATCAAGATTTACCATTGAGCAATTAGTTGAGGCAATTCAACCAGTGCGATCGCTCAGTTATTCGCCGATTTTTCAGGTTATGCTGATATTGCAAAATATCCCTGTGACTAAGTTGGAGATGGAGGGGATAAAATGGCAGGTGATGGAAAGCGATCGCGGAACATCGAAGTATGATTTGACTTTGGTTGTGGCGGAAACTGATGCTGGGTTAAGTTGTAAGTTGGAGTATAGTACTGATTTATTTAAAGGGGCAACAATTGAACGTTTAGCGGAAAATTTTCAAACTCTTTTAGAATCGATTGTTAAAAATCCTCAAGGAAAGATTTCTGAGTTATCTATTTTAAGTGTAAATGAGCAACAATTATTGACGGAGTGGAATCAAACTCAACGGGAATATCCACATACAGAATATTTACACCAGTTATTTGAATTTCAAGTTGAAAAATCTCCTGTAAGTGTTGCTGCTATTTGGGGAAATGAAAGTATTAGCTATCAGGAATTAAATGTTAGGGCAAATCAACTTGCTCATTTTCTCCAATCTTTGGGGGTAAAACCAGAAGTAACGGTGGGGATTTGTACGGAACGTTCTTTGGATATGTTGATTGGTTTACTCGCAATTCTCAAAGCGGGAGGTGTTTATGTTCCTCTTGATGGGAATTACCCCAAAGAAAGACTGGAATTAATTATTCAAGATGCTAAAATTCAAGTTTTAATTCTCCAACAACAGCAATTAGCTAAATTACCTGATTTGAATATTCCTGTTATAAATTTGGATGTTGATGGGGGAATAATTGCTCGGAAAAATATTGCAAATCCCCATACAAATCTGACAGAAAACAACCTTGCATATCTCATTTATACTTCTGGAACTACTGGTATTCCTAAAGGTGTAGCAATTTCTCACCGCAGTCCAATTACTTTGATGCATTGGGCAAAGGAAGTCTACTCACAGGAACAATTAAAAGGTGTTCTTGCTTCTACATCCATTTGTTTTGACCTTTCTGTATTTGAAATCTTTGTTCCCTTAAGTTGGGGTGGTACTATAATTTTGGCAGATAATGCGCTGCAATTACCAGAATTACCCGCAAAATCCCAAGTCACTTTAATTAATACTGTTCCTTCCGCAGCTAGGGAATTAATGCGTTTGGAAGGTATTCCGACATCAGTGCAAACTGTGAATTTAGCGGGGGAACCTTTACCGCAATCTTTAGTAGAACAACTTTACCAACAACCGACAATTGAGCAAGTTATTAACCTCTATGGACCATCGGAAGATACAACTTATTCTACCATTGTGATAATTCCCAAACATAGCCAAGAACCCCCCACAATTGGTCATGCGATCGCAAATACTCAGGTTTATATTTTAGATGAAAATCTCCACCCTGTACCAATTGGTGTACCCGGTGAAATTTATTTAGATGGTTCTGGGGTAGCACGGGGTTATTGGGGAAAACCTGATTTAACGGCAGAAAAATTTTTACCTAATCCCAATTGTATGGGAAGAGAGACGCGATGTAGAGACGCGATACATCGTTTTTACAAAACAGGCGATCGCGCTCGCTTTTTGGCAGATGGTAATATTGAATATCTGGGAAGATGGGATTATCAGGTCAAATTACGGGGTTTTCGGATTGAATTAGGGGAAATTGAAACCATTATTAGTCAGCATCCACAAGTTTCCCAAGTTGTAGCGGTAGTACGTGAAGATTCACAACAAAGGGAGCGTTTGGTTGCTTATGTCGTGGGTAAATCGAATTTACAAGCACAGGAATTACGGGAATTTATCACAACTAAATTACCCAGTTATATGTTGCCGTCAATCTTTGTATTCCTGGAAGCTTTACCATTAACAACAAATGGGAAAATCGACCGAAATAATTTACCAATCCCAGAATTAGTACCAATTAGTGATACCTTCATTCCTCCCCACACTATTTTAGAACAGCAACTCACTCAAATTTGGAGTCAAATTTTAGGTGTGGAATCGGTGGGAATTCATGATAATTTCTTTAGTCTGGGAGGTGATTCAATTTTAGCAATTCAATTAGTCGCAAAGGTAAATCAACAGGGATTAGCTTTATTTCCCCGACAAATATTTCAATATCAAACAGTAGCAGAATTAGCCTCGATTATTAAGAATAACGGGGAAATTACCATATCTCAAGAAGTTGTGACGGGGGAAATTCCCTTAACTCCGATTCAACATTGGTTCTTTGAGGAAAATCTAATTGAACCACACCATTGGAACCAAGCAGTGTTTTTAGAAGTAACCCAACCTTTGAATTTTGAGTGGTTACAACAAGCTTGGCAAGAATTAATTACCCATCATGAGATGTTGCGATCGCGCTTTGTGCAAACTGCTGATGGTTGGAAACAAGAAATAGGGGAAGGGAATGAAAACGTAACTTACGTGGATTTGTCTGGAGTTACAAATAAGGAAATTACATCCAATGCGATCGCGTCTATTGCCAATCAACTACAAGCTAGCTTTGATTTGAGTCAACCACCTTTGTTACGTGTAGCCTATTTTAAGCTGGGGAATGGGCAAAACCACCGCTTATTAATAATTTTGCATCATTTAATAGTTGATGGTGTCTCATGGAGAATTATTTTAGAAGACTTGCGAACGACTCTCGTCGCGCAAACTACGCTATATCAACAATTAAGTCAAAAACAAGCAACCAAATTACCACCTAAAACCACATCTTTTCAACAGTGGGGAATGCAACTCAAAGAATATACTCTTTCCCAAGATTGGCAATCCACTTTAGATTATTGGACTTCCTTACCTTGGCAACAAGTACAACCTCTACCAGTGGATTTTCCCGATGGAAGTAACACAATGGCTGATATCAATATTTATTCTGTATCTTTAAATTCTGAAGATACCCAAGCTTTACTTCAACAAGTTCCCAGGATTTACAATACTCAAATTAATGATATTCTTTTAACAGCTTTGATGTTAGCTTTCCGAGATTGGACAGGTAATGAAACTTTTTCCTTAGAATTGGAAGGACATGGAAGAGAAGATTTATTTCCAAACGTTAATTTATCCCGAACAGTCGGTTGGTTTACCAGCTTATTCCCGGTATGCTTAGATGTAGATGCATCAAATCAATTAGATATTGTTCTGAAAACAATTAAGGAACAATTACGGAAAATCCCAGAACGTGGTATCAATTATGGGTTACTACGTTACCTTGCATCCCCTGAAATACAAACACAACTACAAAATATACCTTCCCCAGAAGTGCGATTTAACTATTTAGGACAATCTGACCAAATGTTTTCCTCAGATGCCTCCTTATTCATTCCTGCCAAAGAATTTGCTGGTTACAGTCGTAGCTTACAGGGAACTCGCTCAAACTTAATTGAAATTAATAGTATTGTTACAGGAGGACAACTGCGACTTGATTGGCTATATAGTCGAGCCATACATCAACCACAAACCATTAATAAACTAGCAAATAACTACCTCACAAAATTATTAGAAATAATCCATCACTGTCTATCTTCAAACATTACTGGATTTACACCTTCCGACTTTCCCCAAATGGAATTTACCCAAGATGAACTCGATGATTTATTAGCAGACTTGTGAATTAGGAATTAGGAATTAGGAATTAGAATCAAACATATAAGTAACTGAACAAATTAAAAACTCCGCGTAACTCTGCGCGAACCTTGCGTTCCTCTGCGTTAAAAAAAAATATATAATGAACACTCAATCACCAAAAACCATAAAAAAGAAAACTTTTGCTAATATTTCCCGCAGCGTTTGGATTTTAGGATTTGTCAGCTTGCTAACTGATATCAGTTCCAAAATGATTGATTCCATCTTACCCCTATTTCTAGTTTCCGTACTCCAGGCAAACTTAATCACAATTGGATACATCGAAGGGATAGCCGAATCAACCGCTTCCATCCTCAAAATATTCTCCGGAGCATTAAGCGATCGCATTGGAAAACGCAAGCAGTTAGCAGTATTTGGCTACGGTTTATCAAGCTTTGTCAAACCCCTATTTGCCGTAGCGACAAGTCCAGCTTGGGTATTAGCAGCACGTTTTGGTGATAGAGTCGGTAAGGGAATTCGCGTAGCACCCCGCGATGCCATTGTTGCCGATGTGACTAACCCAGAAAATCGCGGAGCGGCTTACGGATTACGTCAATCCCTTGATACAATTGGTGCATTCACTGGTCCGATATTAGCAATTATCCTAATGTCCATTTCGGGACAAAATTATCGTTTAGTATTCTGGATTGCCTTAATTCCCGGAATTTTAGCTGTATTTTTACTTGCCAGTGGGATACGAGAACCGAAAACACCAATTACCCAACCTCGGAAAAATCCCTTGAGTCGAGATGCATTGAAAAGTCTGGGGAAAAGCTACTGGTGGTTGGTTGCAGTCGCATTAATCTTTAACTTAGGCAACTCCAGCGATGCTTTCTTACTATTAAGAGCAAAACAAATCGGTATCCCTACAGAGTTAGTACCATTGAGTCTAGTAGTAATGAATTTAACCTATTGCCTCAGTGCTTACCCAATGGGATTATTATCTGACAAAATTGGCAAACTACGACTATTAGCGGCAGGATTTTTGCTTTACGCACTAACATACCTGGGTTTTGCCTTTATCAATCAAAACTGGCAAATGTGGGTTTTATTAGCCCTATACGGAGTGTACCAGGGCATGACCAAAGGAGCATTACTTGCCCTAGTGGCAGATAGAGTTCCCGCAAATCTCCGAGGAACAGGATTTGGAATGATTAATTTGGTGACAGGAGCAGCAATACTACCAGCAAGCATATTAGCAGGTAGTTTGTGGCAATTAGTCAGTCCCCAAGCCACCTTTATCGCTGGAAGTGGTTTTGCAGTCATTGCGATCGCGCTATTAATCATTAGCTCTTATTCTCCGCGTTTCCGCGTCTCTGCGCGTAACTAATCCATATTTTATTTTATTAAAAACAACTATGCAAGCCGTAGATAAACGTAAAAATATAGAAAACATCTACCCCCTTTCACCAATGCAGCAAGGGATGTTATTTCACACATTGCTGACACCAGAATCAGGAATATACATTCCCCAAGTTTGCTTAAACCTGACAGGAAAACTAGATATTGAAAGGATGCAAACAGCTTGGAAACAGGCAATCAACAATCATCCAGCATTGCGTTCAGCATTTTATTGGGAACAACGCGATCGCACTTTTCAAATAGTCTTTCGTCAAGTTGAGTTTCCTTGGAAAACCATCGATTGGCAGAATTTACCGACACAGGAACAAACAGCAAAATTAGCAGAGTTTCTGGAGTGCGATCGCGCTGATAAATTTGATTTAAAAAAACCACCTTTGATGAGGTTGACTTTAATTAAATTAGCAGTAGATAAATACAAACTTATTTGGACGCAACACCATTTAATTCTCGACGGTTGGTCATCAGCATTAGTAATCAAAGAAGTTTTTCAACGTTATTATTCTCATTCTTCCTACTATCCTAATTCTCGTCCCTATGGAGATTATATTGCCTGGTTGCAGCAACAAGATAAAGCTGCGGCTAAGGAGTTTTGGCAAAAGCAACTCCAAGGCTTTACAGAACCAACTTTACTCCCAATTTTAACCCAGAAAAACATTACTAAAAAACAGCCAAGTGAACAAAGCTGTAATTTAAATTCCCAACAAACTATCACCCTACAAACCTGGGCAAAACAGCATCAATTAACATTAAATACCGTTTTACAGGGAGCTTTTGCTTTACTTTTGAGTCGTTACTGTAATACTACAGATGTGATTTTTGGCGCGACTTCATCGGGAAGACCTGCAAATTTACCCGGTGTCGCATCAATGGTAGGATTATTTATCAATACCTTACCTGTGCGGGTACAAGTTTCACCCCAAACAAATTTAATTGATTGGTTACAAAAAATCCAGTCACAACAAGCAGCAGCTTGGGAATATGAATATACATCACTGTTAGAAATTCAAGAATTTAGTGAAATATCACGGGGAACATCTTTATTTGAAAGTATTTTAGTATTTGAAAATTATCCTGTTGATGCATCAGGAATTGGGGAAAATCATGATTTAAATATTACTAAAATAGAATCGGTTGAATGGACGAGTTTTCCAATAACTGTATTAGTATCAGTAGGGAAGCAATTATCAATTAAATTAAAGTATGATTCAGAACGATTTACACAAACTTTTATTAATAAATTTTTAGAACATTTTTGCATCATCTTAGAAGGAATGACAGTTAATTATGGAAATTTTGTCGAAAATGTCCCCTTATTAACACAAACAGAAATCGAATCTATTACCCAATGGAATCAAACCCAAGCAGATTATCCTCAAGAATGTATTCATCAGCAATTTGAAGCAATTGTTGAACGCATACCCAATAACATTGCTGTAATTTTTGGTGAACAAAAACTCACATATCAAGAATTAAATCAAAAAGCCAACCAATTAGCTAATTATTTACAAGATTTGGGAGTGAAACCAGAAACACCAGTTGGAATTTGCATCGAGCGTTCTTTAGAGATGGTTATCGGGATTTTAGGAATTATTAAAGCTGGTGGTGCTTATGTACCTCTCGATCCAGATTATCCTACCCAAAGATTAGAATATATCATTAATCAAACCCAAGTTTCTGTAATTTTAACCAATGTAGAAATACAAAATCTCCCGTCTCAAAAAGAAACGTTTATTTTATATTTAGATCGAGATTGGCAACAAATCAGTCAGTATTCCCCAGAAAATTCTCAAACTGCTGTAAACCTTGATAATGCTACATATATAATTTACACTTCCGGTTCTACCGGAAATCCCAAAGGTGTAATTAATACCCATCATGGACTTAGTAATCGTTTGTTTTGGATGCAAAATCAATATGGTTTAGAAATAGCTGAACCAGTATTGCAGAAAACACCTTTTAGTTTTGATGTTTCCGTTTGGGAATTTTTCTGGACATTGCTAAATGGTGGTTGTTTGGTAATGGCAAAACCGGAAGGACATCAAGAACCACACTATTTAATTGAATTGATTGAGAAAGAAAAAATTACCACGGTACATTTTGTTCCGGCAATGTTAGAGGTGTTTCTAGAAACTCTGTCCTCAACAAAGGAATCACAGAAAACACTTACAAGTCTAAAACGGGTAATTTGTAGTGGTGAAGCTTTATCAGTAACTTTACAAAGTCGTTTTTTCCAGCTTTTAGATGTAGAATTACATAACCTTTATGGTCCAACTGAAGCTGCAATTGATGTCACCTATTATCAATGTCAGCCTGAAAGTAATTTAAATAATAAATTCAATAATAATAACTTAAATACTGTCCCCATTGGTCGTCCAATTAATAATACTCAAATTTTTATTTTGGATAAGCAAATGCAACCCGTACCTATTGGAATACCAGGAGAAATCTATATTGGTGGTATTGGAGTCGCACGAGGTTATTGGGGAAGAGATGATTTAACATCTGAAAGATTTATTTTAAGGCAGAAGGCAGAAGGCAGAATGCAGAATGCAGAAGATAGAAGACAGAAGATAGAAGGCAGAATAAATTTTATTTCCCCCCCTCTTCCCTTCCCCCCCTCTTCCTCCACTCTTCTTTACAAAACAGGTGACTTAGCTCGTTATTTGGATGATGGTAATATTGAGTATCTAGGTAGATTAGATAATCAAGTTAAAATTAGAGGATTGCGGATTGAATTGGGTGAAATTGAAGCGCAACTTCAGCGATATCCAGGAATAAAACAAGCAATAATTATCCTGAATCAACAAGCTGAAAATTCCCGTTTATTTGCTTATATTGTTCCTAAATCGAATACAGATGAATTGGATAGCTCTCATCTGCGAGAATTTTTAGCGCAGAAACTACCAGAGTATATGATTCCCTCTGATTTTGTGGTCATAAATGAGTTTCCTTTATTACCTAATGGAAAATAAATCGCAAAGTATTACCTTCACCAGAAGCAATCACAGAAAACAACCCTGTGCTACCACGTAACTCGACAGAAGCAATTATTGCTAATATTTGGGTAGATGTTTTACGTATCCAAATAGTTGGAGTAAACCGCAACTTTTTTGAATTGGGAGGAAATTCCCTCTCAGCTATTCGGGTAAATGCCAGATTAAGAGAAGCTTTTCAGTTGGATTTACCTTTGGGTAGTGTGTTTGAAAAACCGACTGTGGAAACTTTAGCTGAATACATCGATATTTTGCAGAAAAGCGGGCAAAAAACACCCACAAATAGCACATCTGCTCGGAAGGAGATTGAACTATGAAAACCATTGAAGAATTTTTGTCATACCTTTACAGTTTAGATGTGCAATTGTGGTTAGAAGGCGATCGCATCCGTTGTAATGCTCCAGAAGAGGTATTAACAGATGCTCTAAATGCTGAATTACGGTTAAGAAAGACGGAAATTGCAGAGTTTTTACGTCAGGTAGAAATTGCTACTAAGGGGTATGTTACAGAAATTCAGTCAGTATCTAGGGATGGGAATTTACCATTATCTTTTGCTCAACAAAGATTGTGGTTTTTAGAACAATTGCAATCGGGTGGTTCTACTTATAATATTCCCACCGCAGTCAGGTTGACGGGTAGCTTAGATATTCCCGTGTTGGAACAATCGTTGAATGAAATTATCCGTCGTCATGAGGTTTTACGGACTCAGTTTCCCACAGTTGATGGTCATCCTGTGGTACAAGTTCGGGATGATGTGAAGATTTATATCCCAGTAATTGACTTACAAGCACTTAACCCCATTGCCCAAGACGACGAAGTGCGATCGCTATTTATTCAGGAAGCAAGTAAACCGTTCGATTTAGCAAAAGATATCTTATTGCGGGTGAAGTTGCTGCGGTTGGATAGAGATGAATATGTAGTATTATTTACCATGCACCACATCATATTTGATGGTTGGTCGATGGAAATTTTAGTGCGGGAATTGGGGAGTTTATATACAGCTTTTGCCAATCATCAACCTCCAACTTTACCAGAGTTAGGGATTCAATATCTAGATTTGCAGCTTGGCAAAGACAATATTTACAGGGAGAAATTCTCGAAAAGCAAATTGCCTATTGGGGTAAGAAGTTAGGGGGAATCTTGCCAATATTACAATTACCGACAGACTTTCCACGGGGGAGAGTGCAAACATTTGCAGGTGCGATCGCATCTTTCAGTTTACCGAATAATTTGAGTCAAGGGATATTATCCTTGGCAAAAGCAACAGGTATCACCCCGTTTATTATTCTCCTCACAGCTTACAATATTTTACTTCATCGCTACACCGGACAAACAGATTTACTCGTTGGTACTCCCGTTGCGAATCGTCACCGTCGAGAAATTGAAGGGTTAATTGGCTTTTTTGTCAACACATTAGTGGTACGGACAAATATTTCGGGAAATATCAGTTTCCGGGAATTATTGCAGCAAGTGCGAGCAACAACCTATGAAGCATACAATCATCAAGATATTCCCTTTGAGAAATTAGTAGAAGTGCTGCAACCAGAACGGGATTTGAGCTTTAATCCGTTGTTTCAGGTGAAATTTCGCTTAGAAAATGCTCCAACGCAACAATTAGATTTACCAGGTTTGCAATTAACCCCTTTACAAAGAACCGAGGCAAGCGCCAAACTGGATTTAAGTTTAGATATGTACGAAACATCCCAGGGTTTCGTTGGTGCGTTTGAATATAATCGGGGTTTATTTGCTGCTGAATCCATCGAGAGGATGGTGGAGCATTTTCAGATGTTGCTAACAGGGATAGTTGAGAATCCGGAAACGAAAATATCCGAATTACCCTTACTGGGAGATAGGGAAAAGGAAAAAATCCTCTTTGACTGGAATCAAACCGCAGTTACGTATCAAAGCGATCGCACATTTCACGAATTATTTGCAGCACAAGTTGAAAAAACACCCGATGCGATCGCGTTAATTTTTGAAGATGAATATATTACCTATCAAGAGCTTAATCACAAAAGTAACCAATTAGCCCATTATTTAATCGAAAAGGGTGTCAAACCAGAAGTTATCGTTGGTTTATGTTGCGATCGTAGTCCTTTAATGATTATTGGGGTATTGGGAATTCTCAAAGCTGGTGGTGCATATTTACCCCTCGACCCTAATTATCCCCCAGAACGACTAGCTTTTATGTTAGCTGATTCCCAAGTAGGAATTTTGTTGACGGAAGCAGACACAAATATTAACTTTTTGGCAGACTTGGAAAATCTCTCTCCGACGTTAGGGAAGGAAAAGGAAGCTTTAAGGTTAAGTTCGGTGTTTCTGGATACTGATTGGGAAATAATTGCTAAATACCCGACAGAAAACCCAGATTCTCAAGTTACACCAGCTAATTTAGCCTACTTAATTTACACCTCCGGTTCCACAGGAATACCAAAAGGGGTTCTGATTCCCCACCAAGGTTTAACAAACCTCACAGAACACAAAATCAAAGTTTGCGATGTTCATCCTGGAGATTGCGTACTACAATTTTTCTCCCTCAGCTTTGATGCTTCAATTCCCGAAATCATTATGGCACTTGGAAGTGGTGCTAAACTCTGTCTTGCGAAATCAGAATCCTTACTTCCTGGTGCAGGATTACTTAAACTACTACGTGACAATCAGATTACCCACATAACTATCACCCCATCAGCTTTATCCCAAGTTGAGAGCGAAGATTTACCCCATCTGCGGATGATATTAGTTGGTGGGGAAGCACCATCTCCCGAATTGATTCTCAAATGGTCAAAAGGAAGACGCTTCATCAATGCTTATGGTCCCACAGAAGTCACCGTTAATGGGAGTATGGTACTTTGCGGTAATGGATATCCTTTATTACCTACAATCCCTCCCAGTGCAAATAAACAGCTATATGTTTTAGATAGCTATATGCAACCAGTTCCCATTGGTGTGATTGGGGAACTCTATATTGGTGGTGTGGGAATTGCGCGGGGTTATTTGAATCGACCAGATTTAACCGCAGAGAAGTTTGTCCCAAATCCATTCGGAAAGGCAGAAGGAAATAAAATAGAACAAATTACCTCTTTCCCCCTCTCCCCGTTCTCCTCAACTCTCTACAAAACAGGTGATTTAGCTTGCTATTTACCAGATGGACGCATCAGACTCTTGGGAAGAATTGACAACCAAGTGAAAATTCGCGGTTTTCGGATTGAACCCCAAGAAGTTGAAACTGTGTTGTGTCAGCATCCTGATGTCCGCGCAGGAGTGGTAATTGTGCGGGAAGATAAACTGGGGGAAAAGCGTTTGGTTGCTTATGTTGTTCCCCATACCTCACCTCTTCACAGCGTCATAAACTCTTCAGAATTGCGGTTGTTTATGCGGGAAAAACTACCAGAATACCTTGTCCCATCAGCGTTTGTATTGCTAGAGGCTTTACCCCTGACAAATAACGGTAAACTGGATGTGCGATCGCTTCCCGCACCAGAACAAGTTAATTCAACGGCAGAGTTTATTCCTCCTCGGACAGAATTAGAGTCACAGTTAGCGAATATCTATGCTCAAATTCTCAACTTAGAAAAGGTGAGCATTTATGATGACTTTTTTGATTTGGGTGGACATTCTCTCCTTGCTACCCAATTAATTGCTCAAGCGTTACAACTTTTCAGATTGAACTAACTGTAATTGATTTATTTGATGCACCAACAGTTGCTGGTTTATCAGAACGAATTATTCAACGACAATTAAGTAAACCTCTATCGAAATCTGACTCAAAAATTCCGGATACTGAAGATGAAGAACGGGAGGAAATTGCGATATGAATCTAAACCTAAATCAACCAGTATATCTAAAAGAAAATCTCATGATTGAGCCATTAATTAATCAATGGTATGCTTGGTCATATTTAATTTCTCCTGCAACAGCAGCAATGTATATTACTAATTCCCATATCCCAATTATGGAATCTTTTATTGCTGCACCCCAGGTACATCGAGATGCGTTGAAAAATCCAGCGATGATTGGTGGACCATTTATTAATTATGATGTTAATGAAGTTGGAGGAATTCAGGAATTATTAACTAAGACTAAAGAAAAAACCCATTTTCTCAAGCTAGCGCACGCAATTCGAGATTTAGAAAAGCTGTTAGTAAAACATAGTTATGGGGAATCTTTAGAACCTTTATACAACAAAATTCCTGCCGCTTTACGAGGATATGTGGAATTAGTCCAGGATAGTAATAATCACCCTGGAATTCGTTTTATTGAAGGATTACTGTATCGGAGTAATTATTATAATTTAGAGAATCAATCGCTGAATTTATCTTTAGGGAATCCAGATACCCGTAGTTTCGTTTTGAGTACACCCCGCTTACCAAATGACCAAAATTTACATTTACAAATACCCTTTGCTGACATTCGTTTAGATAAATTATTCAGCTTACGATATAGTCCAATTCCCTACGGTGAAATTCGAGATATTTTAGAAATTAATCATCAACAAGAAGAATTATTTAAAAGTTTCTTTACAGCTACATCACCAACATTAGCACCTAAATATAACGGTGATAATGTGCGAGTTCGCTACTTTGGTCATGCCTGCATTTTAATTGAAACCAAAAATGTGACAATTCTGTGCGATCCATTAGTCAGTTATCCCCATAATTCCGGAATTAATCGCTATAGTTATACTGACCTTCCAGAAATAATTGATTATGCATTAATTACCCATAATCATCAAGACCATGTAATGTTAGAAACTCTACTACAACTACGTCATAAAATCAAAACTGTGGTTGTTCCCAAAAGTAATAAAGGAGTATTAATTGACCCTTCTTTAAAGTTGATGCTGCAACAAATTGGATTTAAAGATATCCGAGAAATTGACGATTTAGAAATTATTAATATTCCTGAAGGTTATATAGCTGCATTACCATTTTTCGGAGAACATGGAGACTTAAACATTGGAGCAAAAGCAGCTTTTCTAATTAACTTAAAAGAGCGATCGCTACTTTGTGCAGCAGACTCTAATAACATCGATAATCAGTTATACGCAAACCTCCAGCAAATATTTGGTGACTTAGATATCCTATTTATTGGGATGGAATGCGACGGAGCGCCGTATAATTGGGCATATGGTGCATTATTAACTCAACAAATACCGCGAAAAATCGCCCAAACTAGACGCTTAGATGGTTCTAATAGTCAACGTGCGATCGCTTTAGTAAATCAACTCAATCCCCAACAAGTATATGTCTACGCAATGGGACAAGAACCTTGGTTGACATTCATTACTTCAATTACTTACACAGCAGAATCGACACCAATTCTAGAGTCAAATAGACTCATCGATTATTGTTGCGATCGCGGAATTATTAGTAAGCGTCTTTTTGGTCATCAAGAAATTATATTAGAACCAAATGCAGCTAAATCTAATTTAAAAACAATCTCTCATGAAAATAATCACACTATAATGCCATCCATTCCAGAATTTCTCACAGAATTACAACGTTTAGATATTCGTATCTGGCTAGACGAAGACAGCGAAGAACCAAAATTACGTTGTAATGCTCCAAAAGGAGTTTTGAATGGTGAACTCAAAGAAAAATTACAAAAATATAAACCAGATATTATTACTTTCTTAACACATGCTAGTCAAAGTCAAGTAATCATCGATTGGGAACAAGAAGCTATACTTGACTCTACTATTGTAATTCCCCAAAATACACAAACAGAAAAATCATCATCAAATCATATCCTATTAACTGGTGTAACAGGATTTGTCGGTGCATTTCTCCTCAATGAACTACTCAAAAAAACCTCAGCATCCATTTATTGTTTAGTCAGAGCAAAAAATAACGAAACTGCACAGGAAAGAATCAAACAAGCATTACAATCCTACCAACTTTGGGACATATCCCTAGCAACAAGAATTATTCCCGTAGTTAGTGAACTTTCCCAACCTAATTTAGGACTTTCCCCATCCCAATTTCAAGAACTAGCCGAGCGAATCGATATAATCTATCATAATGGAGCCAGAGTCAACCATACAGAACCATACACGAGACTCAAATCTAGTAATGTCTTCGGTACTCAAGAAATTCTCCGATTAGCAAGTTTAACAAAGTTAAAACCTGTACATTTTGTTTCGACAATTAGTGTTTTTGGG
Organism: Calothrix sp. CSU_2_0; assembly: GCA_012034595.1. Classification (GTDB taxonomy): domain Bacteria; phylum Cyanobacteriota; class Cyanobacteriia; order Cyanobacteriales; family Nostocaceae; genus Brunnivagina. The sequence continues at coordinate 19,929 of JAAUPE010000044.1, forward strand.
AACTCCAAACTAATCCTTCCAGAAACCGAACCAAATTCCCAAAATGCCTTAGTACAAGAAGACGATAACTTAGATAACTACAACATCCCTGCTGCTGGATATGCTCAGAGTAAACGAGTAGCAGAAAAAATGATAATAGAAGCAAAAAAAAGGGGAATACCCGTTAACATTTATCGAATTGGAGCAATTTCTGGAGATAGTCAAACAGGAGCATTTAACAAAGACGACTTTCTTTATAACTCCCTTTTAGGTTACGTGGAAATGGGAACTATGCCAGAAGGAACATTACCATTAAGAATTTTACCAGTAGACTATATTAGTCAAGCGATTTTTGCATTATCAACCCAGTCCAAAAATCAATCCTTTCACCTAATCCAACCTCAACCAATTTCCTCAGACATTATTTTCGAGCAACTCCAAAAACTTGGCTACCACATCACCAAAATTCCCTACGAAAAATGGCGAAATCAACTATTAGAAATTGCCAGCAACTCACCCAACCATATTTTATATCCCCTAGTCTCCCTATTTCCCCGTTTCCGTCCCCAAAATCAGCAAAACATAGTACCCTTAGAATTTTGCGATCGCAATACCCAAAAATCCTCAACGGGGCAATCTCTCCTCCCCCCATCGACAGTACTTTAATTCAAACCTACTTAAAATACCTAATTCAAACCGGACACATTAAACCACCTGTAACAACCTAAATAAAAATTAAAATATTCTCTGCGAAACTCTCCGTTCGCTTTTAGCGTTCCCGCAGGGTAGTTTTGCGGAAGAATAATCTCCTGCAAACTTCTCTCTGCGTTTAAAAACCAAAATTCAAATTAAACCGCAACATACTTAACTATGTCATCCGAAAAAATCTCATCACACGATCATTATTCTGAATATGATACCTGGGCTTGGTTATACAACGAAACAATGGGACCCCAATATCGTCAAAACCAGTTACAACCCCTAGAAAAAATGCTATTACCCCAAATTTCCCCAAACGCAGAATTATTAGATGTGTGTTGCGGTACCGGACATTTAGTCCAAAATTTAATTGAACGGGGTTATCAACTAACTGGGATTGACGGTTCCGAACAAATGTTAAATTATGCGCGTAAAAATGCTCCCCAAGGGAAATTTATCTTAGCAGATGCTCGCACTTTTGAACTACCACCAACTTTTGATGCAGTCTTTTCCACCAGTGCTTCCCTAAATCATATAATGAGCATTGCCGAACTTAAACAAGTATTCCAAAGAGTATATACAGCACTTCAAAACAACGGCATATTTTTCTTCGATATTAATCACCACGAACAAATGGAACGTTGGTGGAACGGTGAAGTAGTCGAAGGTGAAATAAAATCAACATACGCTTGGACATTAACACCAAAATATAACTCCAGCGAACGTACAGGACATTTTAAAGTTACAATGTTTCAATCCAAATCTCAACCTAAATTTTCCCCGATTCGTTCAATTTGGTATTTCCTATCCCCACTATTAAATAAACTGCAAAATATCTCACTTTTCTATAAAATACGACTAAAACTTCTCAGACTTTTTCAATCTCAAGAAAAAAACTGGCAACCAATAGATGTCAGTTATCCCGTGCGCGGACATCAACCAGAAGAACTAAAAATAGCACTTCAAGAAATTGGTTTTGTAGATATAAATATTTGTACCCTTGAAGGTAGCACCACCATAGATAATAAACACTCAGCTTATTTTATATGTCGAAAATAAATATCTTATACATAATCTAAAACCTCATGAATACCATCCAAAAACAATCAAAAAATTCCCAAATAGAATACTTAAATACATTCATTCAAAAGTACAATAAAAAAACAGCAACATCAAAAAAAATAGCCCAACAATATCGTCCAATTATGGCTGATAAAACCTCAATTGGACTAGGCTTTATTCCAGAACTAAAAGAACTTTGCTACCCCATCACAGTCGAACGTTCCTCCGGTTCTCGATTGTGGGATATTGACGGCAATGAATACATTGACATCCTCATGGGATTGGGTATTAATCTCTGTGGACATAATCCCCAGTTTATTCAAGATGCGATCGCACAACAACTACAACGGGGAATACACATCGGAGTCCAAAACGCGATCGCAGGAGAAGTTGCTCAATTAATCTGTGACTTAACAGGAATGGAACGGGTAACTTTTAGCAATACGGGAACAGAAGCAGTCATGACTGCCGTAAGAATAGCCCGTACAGCCACGAAACGCTCAAAAATAGCGATTTTCACCAACTCCTACCACGGACACTTTGATGCAGTTCTCACCAGGGCAACAATGGCAGAATATGCGAACAAAGCTGCTCGTCGAGTTGTGGGGAATAAAATAAAATCAGGTGGTTGGTTAGGACAATTAGCAAAACCAATTCAAGCAGCTTTAGCAGCAAACATCAACCCCAAAGCCGTACCTGCTGCATCAGGAATACCCAATAGTGCCGCATCCGAAGTACTAATCTTAGAATATGGAAACACGCGATCGCTCGACATCATCCGCAAACATCGTCACGAACTCGCTGCTGTCTTGGTAGAACCAGTCCAAAGTCGTTTTCCTGAACTCCAACCCCGTGAATTCCTCCAACAATTACGACAAATCACCCAAGAATTGGGAATAGTCCTGATTTTTGATGAAATGGTGACGGGTTTTCGCATCCATCCCGGAGGAGCGCAAGCTTGGTTTGGTATACAAGCAGACATTGCTACCTACAGCAAAATTGTTGGTGGAGGCTTGCCGCTTTCAGTAATTGCCGGAAAAGCTAGTTTTATGGACTACATCGATGGTGGTCAGTGGAATTTTGGCGATGATTCTGCACCAGAAATTAAAACTACCTTTTTCGCAGGCACATTCTGCAAGCATCCCCTAAGTTTAGCAGCATCTCGTGCTATTTTACACCATATAAAGAAAGAGGGAATAGGGCTGTACGAACAATTAAATCAACGTACTAGTAATTTGGTGAATGAGTTAAATACGGAAATGCAACATCAGGGAATAAAGGTTGAGTTTGTCAACTTTGGTTCATTTTTTGCCATATCAACTTCAAAAAGTGATATTTCTCCCATGTTTATGAATTTACTTTCTTATGAATTGTTAGAAAAAGGAATTCATCTGCGTCAAGGGGATAAAGGTGGTTTTCTCTCTACAGCACATACAGATGACGAAATTAAAACCATTAAACAAGCATGGGTTGGAAGTATTGAAGAATTACATAAACAAGGATTTTAATACTCATATTTCTCTGCGTGAGATAAATTTAACTAGTAAGTTTTCTAATCTAAAATCCAAAATCTAAAATCTAGAATCATACTATGGCAACAATCGGCAAATACTGCAAAGCTTATCTCGTTAAGCAATTACGAGAATATTCTCAATGGCAAGAAAAAGAACAAGAACTAACAGATGAGGATGTTCTTTACCTACAGGAAAATTATGTTGTCACCAAGGGCATTTATTTAGATGAAAGCATAATTTTTGATGATGTAATACCCGAATGGCAAGAGTTTTGCCATCAAGTTTTAAACTTTGAAATCCCTAATTATCAAACAGCATAAAGAGGAAAATATCATGAATTCAACCGAAGATAATACCATCTACAAAGTAGTTATTAATGAAGAAGAACAATATTCGATTTGGTTTGATTATCGTGATATTCCCTATGGTTGGAAAGAAGTAGGAAAAAGCGGGACAAAACAAGAATGTTTAGATTATATCAAAGAAGTGTGGACAGATATGCGTCCTCTTAGTGTTCGTAAAAATATGTCAGAAACTACAACTTAGAAAAAATAGCTTTTTTTACATTTCATATCACACCTAAAACTTCATGTCACAATGCAACATACATCACAGTTATCCCTTTTAGTTCCTTGGGAATTACCAATTGATGGAGAATTAAGTAGTTCTTATCAAATTAAGCTAACAAAAGCACTAGCGGAACTATTACAAGCATTAGCGGATTCTGATGTTCAACAAAGCATTGTGACATTAGAAAAATTAATTGCTGATTTAGAAGTATATGAAGTATTTACACCGGAGGAAATATCTACTAATACAACATTGAAATATTGGGAAGTGGAGGATTTTGATACATACTTCGATGTTCGGCATGTGCAAAGTCATGAACCAGAAATTTGTTTAATTCAAGGATTATTAGTTACTTGCCAAAGATTTTTATATCTAAGTCAACTGGATAGTACATTTATAGACATCAATCAACTGGAACTCCAGCGAGATGGATTTAAAAGTTATATTCAATTGATTGCACGAGTTTTTCACTTGAATTTGCCCTATGAATAATCATTATGAGTCAACAAGAATCTCAGCCACAGGAAATTTGGAAAGGTTTTCATTGGTCATTTTTTATTAATATTCAAGGTTTGATAATTTGTTTGCGTCGTTTTGAATTAAAACTGATGGAAGGTGACTTGGAACAAGCACAATTGGAGTTAAAAACAGCGACAAAGTTAATGTTAGCATCTGGTGCGGCAATGCAGTTAGCTGGTAGTATAAATCCCCAAACTTATGCAGATGAAGTTCGACCTTCGATGATGCCTCCAGATGTTAAATCTCATGATTTTAGTGGTTTAATGTCTTGGGAACATGCAGTTTTAATTAAGCTTTGGAAACAGTTACGCTGCCATTTTTGTAACTTACCAATTGAACTACAATCTCAACATCAAGAATTTGTAGACGCTTATTTACATCTTGCTCATTCCCATCGTTCGGTATGTGAAAAGTTTGGTGGTGATGAAGCTGGTAGTCTCAGGTTTGAAGGTGGTACTGCGGTGAATGTTCTTGATGCATTTACTCATAGTCGCTATCGTTTTTAAATCCTGATTCATGATTTTAAGGTGTGATTTTATCGCGCAAAGCCGTAAAGTCATAAAGTCGCAAAGAAGAGGAAGTTTGTTTATGAATAATTTGAATAATATGAATACTTCTGAACGTGTTTTAGCTGCTCTTAAAGATGCTCGTGAAAAGTTGGAAGCTGTTGAGTTGGAGAAGCTTGAGCAAGTTGCGATTATTGGCATGGCTGGGAGATTTCCTGGTGCTTGTAATATTGATGAATTTTGGAATAATATCAAGAATGGGGTTGAATGTATTGAGTTTTTGAGTGATGAGGAATTACTTGCAGCAGGTGTAACTTCGGAAGAGTTAGAAAATCCTAATTATGTGCGTGCGTATGCTAGTTTTCCAGGAATTGATGAGTTTGATGCAGCATTTTTTGGTTATTCTCCTAGAGAAGCAGAAATTCTCGATCCGCAACATCGGGTATTTTTAGAATGTGCTTGGTCAGCGTTGGAAAATGCTGGCTATGATTCTCAACAATATGTAGGTGAAATTGCAGTTTATGGTGGTGCTGCACTAAATAGTTATCTTGTTAATTTCTATAGTAATTCCCAATATCGCAATCATACCGATCCGGTACAGGTTGTAATTAGTAATGTCATGGGTTTAATGCCAACTCGTGTATCTTATAAATTAAATCTGACAGGAGCAAGTTGTGGGATACAAACGGGTTGTTCTACATCTTTAGTTAGCGTCCATCTTGCTTGCCAAAGTTTACTTAATCGTGAATGTGATATGGCTTTAGCTGGTGGTGTATCGCTGGGATTGGCTGAGAAAAAAGGTTATTTATATAAAGAGGATGGTGTACTTTCTCCTGATGGTTACTGTCGTGCTTTTGATGTGAATGGAAAGGGAACAGTATTTGGGAATGGTGTGGGAATTGTCGTTTTAAAACGGTTGCGGGATGCTGTGGCTGATGGCGATCGCATTTATGCCATTATTAAGGGTACGGCAGTTAATAATGATGGTTCGCAAAAGGTGGGTTTAACTGCTCCTAGTGTTACTGGACAAGCAAAGGTTGTTTCCGCAGCTTTAGCTAAGGCAAAGGTCAAACCAGATACTATCCAGTATATCGAAGCTCATGGAACTGGAACAGCTTTAGGTGATCCAATTGAAATTGCTGCTTTAACAAAGGCATTTTCTCAACATACTAATAAAACACAATTTTGTGCTATTGGTTCGGTAAAAACAAATATCGGTCATTTGGATGCTGCTGCTGGTATAAGTGGTTTAATTAAAGTTGTATTAGCTCTCAAACATGGGCAAATTCCCCCAAGTTTAAATTTTACTGCTCCTAATTCCCAAATTGATTTTGATAATAGTCCATTTTTTGTAAATACCCAATTAAGAAAGTGGGATAATTCTAATTTTAATGTACCAAAAAGAGCGGCAATAAGTTCTTTTGGAATGGGTGGAACTAATGCTCATGCTATTTTAGAAGAAGCTCCATTAATTCCCCCGTCTTCTGAAACAATTATAGACAGAGGTTATCACCTTATTCCTCTATCAGCCAAAACACCATCAGCTTTAGAAACTGCAACAGCAAATTTGAGGGATTTTTTAAAAACATCCACTGAGAATATTGCCGACATTGCCTACACATTACAAATCGGCAGACGCACATTTGAACATCGTCGTTGCTTGCTTTGTCAAACGACATCGGAAGCGGTGGAAATATTAACTCAACCAGATTCCCCACAATTATTTAACCAATCATCAGGAAATATTCAGCCCAGTGTTGTATTTCTGTTTCCCGGACAAGGTAGTCAATATGTGAATATGGGATGGGAATTATATAAAACTGAATCTGTTTTTCGCTCGGAAATTGATAGTTGTTGCGAATTACTAATACCCCATTTGGGTTTAGATTTGCGAAATATAATTTATCCTGCTTCTATCAGTGGAGATGGGACATTTCACGTTTCTATATCTGATTTGTCACAAACAGTTTATACTCAACCTGCATTATTTATTGTTGAATATGCTCTAGCTAAATTGTGGATGTCGTGGGGTATTCAACCACGGGGAATGATTGGTCATAGTATTGGTGAATATGTTGCAGCGACATTAGCAGGTGTATTTACTTTAGCTGATGCTTTAATGGTTGTAGCACAACGGGGAAAATTGATGCAGAAATGTCCCCCAGGAGTGATGCTTTCGGTGTCATTATCATCAGCAAAACTTCAACCATTCCTCAGCAATAATTTAGTTATATCTGTAGAAAATGCACCAGAGTTGTGTGTGGTATCGGGAGAAGAAAATGCGATCGCACTTCTAGAACAACATCTAACTAACCGTAATATTGTCCATCGCAGGTTACATACTTCCCATGCATTCCATTCGCATCTAATGCAACCTGCGGTGATTCCCCTGACAGAAATAATCGCAAAAATTCAACTAAATCCACCGCAAATTCCAATTATTTCCAACGTCACAGGTACTTGGTTAACTCCGCAACAAGCATGTGATTCTAAATACTGGGCAAACCATCTGCTTCAACCCGTAAAATTTGCCCAAGGAATCACCCAGCTCCAACAAATACCTCAGCAGGTTTTTTTAGAAGTTGGTTTTAGTCAAATATTAAGCACTTTAGTTCGTCAATTTCCCGATGCACCCCCTATTTTCCCATCAGGACGACACCCTAAAGATACTCAATCTGATGTTAGTTTGATTTGCAAAACCTTGGGAAAACTTTGGCTTGCGGGTATAAAAGTAGACTGGTCAAAATTTCATTCACAAAAAAGGCAACGAGTACCTCTTCCCACATATCCATTTGAGCGTCAACGTTATTGGATAGATTTGCATCCCTCCTCAGATATGGCAGCAATTCCCAATGAAATGCCCCAGAAGCAAGAGGATATATCAAATTGGTTTTATTTGCCCTCCTGGCAGCAAACACCGCTTCTATACCCTTCAGAACAGCCGAAAAAACAAAGGTATTTACTGTTTTGCCATTGCAGTAATTTTGCTAAAGAACTCCAGCAACATTTGCAAACCACAGAACAAGAAGTTATTACGGTGATACCAGGAGATAGCTTTAATCAGGAGGGAAATAATTATGCGATCGCGCTAGACAATCCTGATGATTATCAAAGACTTTGGCAGCAATTACAAGCTAATAATACTATCCCCGATGTCATTATTTATGGGTTAGGTTTTACTGAATCAATTCACAAATCAAGAAATACAAATAATCTAGAGATAGGAAACTTTGCATCTCTAATGTGGATAATTCAAGCATTTTCCCCATCTTCCCAACCTCTACGTCTCTGCATTTTGACTCAACAGGTGCAAAATGTCTTAGGTACAGAAAATCTCAATCTAAGAAATTCGCCAATTCTTGGACTTTGTAAAATCATTCCCCAAGAATATCCACATATTTATTGTCAAAATATCGATTTACTTCCGACTTTCAACAATTGGGAAATTTTAGTCAGAGAATTAACAACAAATTTTGCTGATATCAATATTGCTTACAGAGGAAAGCAACGTTGGAAGCAAGAATTTGAAGCAATAAAATTACCAGAATCAAAAGCATGTAATTTACCCGTTATTTCCGGTGGAGTATATGTCATTGCCGGAGATTTAGTTGAAGGATTAGGGCTAATTTATGCTCGTTATTTAGCCGAAAAATTTAATGCTAAATTGGTGCTTTTGGGACGAAAAAGCTTACCATTAATGCCAGAATGGGAAAATTGGCTAGCTACTCATGGTCGTCATAATCCAATTAGTTATTTGATTCAACAACTACAAGCTTTACGCGATCGCGGATGTGAATTTATCTTTGATAGCGTTGATTTAGCCAATATAAATCAAGTGAAAACAGCAATTACCACAGCAATAGATAAATTCGGTTATATCAACGGAGTAATTCACGCTGCATCAATGGGAGATAGTAATAGCTGTTTAATTAGTAATCTTACCCTGGCAGAATGTGAAAGACAATTCCACTCAAAAATTAATGGTTTACTGAACTTAGAAGCAGCATTACAACATCAAAAATTAGACTTTTTTCTCCTACAATCTTCCCTCTCTTCTATCATTGGTGGAATTGGTTTCGCTGCCTATGCAGGGGCAAATATCTTCATGGATACCCTCGCACAACAACGCAGTCAAAATACTAATACACCCTGGATTAGTATCAACTGGGATGCTGTCACATTAGACGAAATTATCACACCCACAGGTACAGCTTTAATAGATTTAGCAATGACTCCCTCGGAAATTTGGGAAGTCTCCGAGCGGATTTTATCCCAACCCTTAACCGGACAAATTATAGTATCTCCTGTCGAGTTGCGATCGCGCTTTTCAACTCAGTCCCAATTACCCGAAGATAAAACATTCTCATCTGCTATTTCTAGCCATGCTCGTCCCGAAATTCCCACAGAATATATTGCTCCCCGCAACGAAATTGAAACCAAAATTACCCAAGTGATGGAGAATTTGTTGGGAATTTCTCCAATTGGTATTAATGACAACTTTTTTGCATTAGGAGGACATTCCCTCTTAGCAATTCAAGCAGTATCTCAACTGCGTCAAGAATTTCAAGTTGAATTACCCATGCGACAATTTTTATTTGAATCTCCAACGATTGCCGGAATCGCTAAAATTGTTGCTGAAAATCAGACACCAGAAAATTCTGAAGAATTAGCAGATTTATTAGCCCAAGTAGAGCAAATGTCACCAGAAGAAGTAGAAAAGTTATTAGCTGAAAATTAGATTTATACAGCACTTCATTTTAACTTTCTTCTTTCCTCAAATTTACAATTGCTCTAGATCGATACCTTTTTCCTGCAACTTTTTCAATAAATCCTGATAACGCTGTCTTTCCTCGAACAGTTGAGTCTCAGCAATTTCCGCACGTTGACGTTCTTGTTGTCGTTGCTGTGCAAGCTCCACAGAAGTCAGAAACTTTTCCCCATCAGGACGATATGTTTCCAAAGTTTGAGGTGTGAGATGAAAACGTATACCCAAACGGGGACTAACCCAAGTATTGATTTCTTCAATTACTTCTAAGCGATTTTGTCCCGATTCCTGGCTTTGTAACCAACCATTCAAGTCATTTTTATCGGGGTCGTAAATATAATACTCCTCAACTCCATAGCGTTCGTAAAAGCTGAGTTTTTTTGCCATTTCTTTGAGGGTATTACCGGGAGAAAGGATTTCAAATACTACTTGTACGGGGATATTTTCCTCTTGCCATTGTTTGTAGGAACCTCTATCTCCCTTTGGTCTACCAAAAACAACTAAAACATCGGGTGCTTGACGGATTGTTTCTCCCGATACAGGATACCACAGCAAATCCCCAGCCACAAAAACATCTGGCTGCGATGCAAACAGAATTTCTAGATTTTCCTTAATGGTAACTATCCATTGAAATTGTTTGGTATTATCTGCCATTGGTTGTCCATCGCTGTCCGGGTAGATGATATTGGTTGAGGTTTCTGATGTGAGTACCATGTGCCTTAGCCCAGTTTAGAGGAAGTTATCGCCCGATGCTAATAATTTTTAGTTCGGGGATTATTTATTGTAACAAAGAAGCAAACAGCGAACGGGCAACAGTGAGAAACTCGATCACTACCGACGACGACTACCCAAACCAGGTTTTAGCTCGGTGTGCTTTTTCTACTCCAATAAAATACCTAATTCTCTGATAATTAAATTCAACAAATACTCCCGCTCTGTATGTAAAAAGAAATGGTCTCCAGGCAACATTTGTAATGAGAATCTACCATTAGTATGCTCTTTCCAAGCTGATAACTCAACTTGACTTACTTCTGTATCTTCTAATCCACCAAATGTAGTAATTGGACAAGATAAGGGTATTTCTTCTTTATACACGTAAGTTTCTAATACAGAAAAATCTGCTCGTAAAGTGGGTGACAAAAGTTCCATTAATTCGAGATTTTCTAATACTGTTGTAGGTGTCCCATTAAAGCGACCTAATTCTTTAATAAACTCAGTTTGAGGTAAATTATGAATTGGGGGTTTACTAGCTGTTAAATGGGGAGCGCTAGCAGCAGCAACAAATAAATGTACGGGATTTAAATCCTTTATTCTTCGCAGATAACGAGTAACTTCAAAAGCAATTAGACCACCCATGCTATATCCAAAAAAAGCAAAAGGTGGATTTACTATATTCTTATTTAAACTCGGTAAAATTGCTGCAACTAATTCCTCCACTAAAGGTTGAAGATGATAAAAAGCAGCTTCCCGTAATCTATTTTCTCGTCCTGGTAATTGGATTGCGTATACCTCTATATCAGGAGACAAATCATTACACCATTCACGAAATGCTAATGTTCCTCCACCTGCGTAGGGAAAACAAAATAAACGTAACTTTGCATTAGAATTGGGCTGGAAGCAAGTTAACCAAGAACTAATGCTTTGTTTAGTACTCATATTTAACATCAAGTTTTTGATAATCTCTTTTTCAATACTCCCAAATATCGCTCTCCTAACCATTCTTTAATGGTAAAATAATAGCTAAACCTAGATGATTATGATTTTCGAGAGTTGTTAATCCTGTTGGGGGAAATTCACCTTTTATTGGACGATAATAGGAACCAAAAATAATATCCCAGATGGGGAAAAATAAACCAAAATTTTTATCCAAATGTTCTGTTGCAAAAGAATGATGAATCCTGTGGTGTTGTGGTCCAACAATAATTCTTGAAAGTATACCTAATTCCAATCGCAAATTCAAATGAATGAATTGCAACCAGAGAATCTCGATGAATGCCAAAAATCCAGCTTCAAGAGGTTGAAGTCTAAACAATACACTCATGGGAACTACGATAAAAGCAATAATTAAAAATTCTTCCAACCAATGTACTCGTCTAGTTGTGGTGACATTCATGGAAGTTTCACTGTGGTGAAATTTATGTTGCTCCCACAAAAATGAATTTGTATGTTGCAATCTATGCAACCAATAATAGAAAAAATCAACTATCAGGAAATAAAGTAATATTCCGAAAATTTTCTCAAACAAATTATGGGGTGTAGGAAATTTTAAATAGGGACCACCCAACCAATGCTGGATTAATTCAACTAATACTCCAATTCCTATTGCATTGATGATAAATCCAAATAAAGTGTACACAACATACCATTGAAGATTGAAAAATATGTTGCGAAATGGCTGATTTGGCTCTACGGGTCTTATTCTTTCAATTAAGATAAAAACACCGTAAATTATATATCCCTTCAATATATACTGAATAAACCCGAAGATAGTATTAATTAATTCCATTTTGGTTCTAAGCTAATTGTACAAATATTCTTTAATCAAGAGAATATAATTTGTAGTGTGGGCATCTTGCTTGCGATCGCACTTAAAAGATTTTACAAAAGTATAAAAAAATTGTGTGTAATAATATCTGCTAAAATTTCTCTGTTACACTCATTTTATAAACCGATCTATCATAGAATATCTAGCAAAATCTTTATCACTAAATTTTCATAGCACATATATCTAATTATACTATCTGACAACGCCTAAATTATAAATAAGAATTTTACATCCAAGTAGCCAAATGCACTTAATCAACCAGACTCATATTATGATTAACAACAAAGATTGTCGTTATTGTTCGGTTGTTTCTAAAGCTAACGGAGAAGACCCAATTGGTACAGCTGGTAGAGTAGATGAGTGGTTGCTTGTCGAAGTTCCCCGTCCTTGGAATAAGTCAATTTGGCAAGAAAAACCTGAGTTTCAACCCTTAATTCAAGTTGTGGAACGGTTAGCATCAAACCCAATTAGATATTATAAAACTCGTTTGCTAGCTATTATCCCAGATAAAGAATATAGTCATTCAGAATTTATTCGAGTATTTTACTACTGTCGTCCATCACAAATATTTGCTAAGTATATCAAGCATGAGTATATACTTCCCTTGAGTCAAGTTGCTGAATTAGCTGAAGCACTGTTGTTTCAGAAGCAAAAATTAGTCAATTTTCATTCTTATCAGCAATTGAGCGATCGCATTCGAGAAATTCTTGTTTGCACCCATACACAGTATGACATAGCTTGCGGGAGATTTGGCTATCCTCTATACAAGCGCTTACGCGAAAATTATACAACTGATAACCTTCGGGTGTGGCAAACCAACCATTTTGGAGGACATCAGTTTGCTCCGACTTTGATTGATTTCCCAGCAGGACAAGTTTGGGGACATTTAGAAATGGATGTTTTGGATTGTTTAATTTACCAAAAAGGTGATGTTTCCCCGTTACGTCGCTTTTATCGTGGTTGTACAGCTTTGGGAAAGTTCGAGCAAATCGCTGAACGGGAAATTTGGATGCAATTTGGTTGGGAATGGCTTAATTATTCCAAATCTGGATGTGTTCTCAAGCGAGATGAGGGAGGTTTGGTTAAGTACCTACTAAAGATAATTTTTCGTTTGATTCCATCGGGAAAATTAAAACTTTTGCTTGAGCAATGGAATGATTCGGCAACTTGGGCAAAAGTACAAATCAAATACAAAAATCCTCACAACCATCAAGGATGCTATGAAACTACCGTGAAATTGAAGGGAACAGTAGTCAGCAAGCGTAATTCTGGGGAAGATGCTCCCTTGACTCAAGTAAATCAGTATGGTGTCGATCGCCTGATAAAATCATAAAGAATGTGCCATAAGTCCCGATGCGAGAATAGCCCGTTGACATTTCTCGATAGAAGAATCTCCTGCGATCGCATTCCGTTGTAAATTATGCGCGATTGCAATTACATCATCTTGGGGTATCCAGGGAAATACAACTAATTCTCCTGGTTGGGAAAACATCAAGATCAATTGCTCTATGGTGTTTGGTTTTAAACTCGAATGCTGGAGAACAATCACGTTTGTTGCTTCTTCAATCAACCAATCATGATCCCAGTCATCAGCAGTGACAGCGATCGCTAATGTAATATGGGGAATATTGGCAAAAAAATCGGAGGATGCTGTATCTCCACAAAATAACAGGTGTTGTGTTCCCAAATTCCACCATTGAGATTCACTAACAATATTAATATTTGTAATATTTGTATTAATATTTGTATGAATATTTGTCGGTTGTATTTTGGTAGTCGCGGTTGGGGTAACATCTATAACCCCAGAATTTTGATGCTCTGTCTTCTGCGGCAGAATGGCAAGAATTTCTGGTTGTTTAGCTGGTTCGGATTGAGAATCGACTTTTTCTTGCTGCTGTTTAATCTTTTGTGCTAAATCCTTATGGGTTATCCGCTTCCCGGTTTTTGCCTCATCTATATACTGCTCCCGGAATTTTTCAGGGGTAGATGGTGCTGCTAAAAGGTATAAAGCAGATGTGGCAATGTCAATTTGTGCAAGATTTGCACGATTACCAAAGGTTTCGTACACATTAATAAAATTGTACGCGGTGCGACGACTCCAACCAAACTCGGCTTTTAACCAAGCATCAAACTGTCCGTGCTTGAGTTGAGCGCGAACTTCAGCCAACCTTTGCCCGATTTCCCAAATATCTTGAGCAGTGCGTCGCAACTGCTCGCGAATTTCCATCGTCCACTGCTGCAATTGCGATCGCTGCTCTGGTGTCAGAACTTCGTAATCAAAATGGGTGACTATCTTATCTTTTGTATCTTTACGACTTGATTTAACCATTTTAAGCATCTAAATCCATTACAACGAGGAACTCACAGGCTGAAGCTGTAGACACAATATATAAACAACCGAGAGTTTATACATTCGCAAAACTTTAAGTCAAGCTTTTATATTTATTCTATTTGCATCTGAAGCCATAATGCTGATTCGCCGACAACAAAATTAACTGTCTACTAATATTCCTATATTTGACTGACATTCTAACTGTTTTCATGATTAAATTTTTATGAACATAATGCTCAAAGTATGAATTTTATGTATGCCTCAAAATTTCGATGATATTACTGAAAGGGCTTGACAAAAAAATGTATTTATTAGTTAATTGAGAATAATTACTAATTAATTGACAAATAAAATAAGCAATACTGATAAAGAGTTGTCTTGTTTAGGTCATGCATATAGCAAAACACCGTTGTTTTTTTGGGAAGATACCCTGCCTAGAAAGGTTGAAATAAGTGATTAAATCCTGAGTTTTAGGAATCACAGTCAATATCAGTCAATTTGAGAAATAAACCTAGTAAACAAGTTTTTCAGTTAAAGTAACTTGCAATGACAACTCAATTACTACTTTCGACAAGTAATTCCTTGCTAGAAGTTGATAATATTTTTATATGTGTTGAAAGAATGCCCAAACCGGAATTCTTTCAGAAAGCGGGGTTAAATATCGCCGATACCCCCATGCAGCAGAAAGAACGAGGTACAGCTTCACAGATTATCTTTTTTGAAAATTTTTATGTTGAATTCATTTGGATTGAGGATGAAGTTGCTGCGGAAATTTATGCCGTTCGCACAGGGATAGATTTTGTGGGAAGATGTAACTGGCGACAAACTGGAGTATCTCCGTTCGGAATTGCGTTACGTCAAAAGCCTGATGCAACTAATTCAGCGAATGAAGATGAAGATGACATCTGGCAAAAGCAACCCCAAGCATCGGAAATTTTGTTAAGTTTTTCTAGCGATAATTTAGTTGCTCAAAATGAGCCTCTATGTTTTATGATTCCAGATGCGATCGCGCTACCAACATTATTAAAAAACTTTCCGAATTTCCAAGCTGAAATGGCTTCTCATGAGTTAGGAGTCAAGAGGATGACAGGGATTGAAGTGACTGCAACACTTACTAATCCTCTAACTCAACCGCTAGCAATGCTGGTGGAGAGTGGAGAGGTACAAATTGAACAAGGTCATTTCCCTGCTATTCAATTAACTTTTGATAATCATGTCCAGAGAGAAATAATAAATGCCTGGGAAATCGGTATTCCAATGACATTAAAATATTAGGTGTAAATTTGGGCTTGCTAAGTCGTCAAATCTGGCTCCAATTTTGGCAAATTGTTCGTCCTTACTTGATTTCCCAGTCATTTCGAGGGACGATACAGATTTTGCTGCTAGTATTTTTTTCATTGGGAAGTAGTGCTTTTATTATTTTTGAAATTATTCAGAGAGGGGAAATAACTTCATCCTTAGCAACGCAAAATTTGGCTAGGTTTCAAAGAGCAATTTGGCTGTTTTGTAGCTTAATTATTTTTAATATTATTTGTACTTCTGGCAAAAACTATATCCAAGCTCAAATCAGTTTAAATTGGCGAAAATGGCTAACATCACAGTATTTACATCAATATTCCCATCACCAATCTTTTTATCATTTAGCTAACTACTCAGAAATTGACAATCCCGATCAACGCATTGCCGAAGATATTAAAAATATCAGTCAAAGATTAATAGCTTTGTTGGTGATTTTATTAGATTCTCTAGTCCAATTAATTGGATTTGTCGGTGTTTTATGGTTAATTTCCCCCCTGCTGATGATTGTTCTGGTTAGTTATGCGATCGCAGGTACATTTTTAGCCACATTTGTATTTGGAAAGATATTAGTTGGGATTAATCTCGAACAAATCAAGCGGGAAGCTGATTTTCGCTACGGTTTAACCCGTATCCGTGACAATGCAGAAGCGATCGCATTTTACACAGGAGAAAGCCAAGAGTTAGAACAAAGTAAAGATAGGTTTAAGTGGCTATTTAGGACAATTAACCATCTAATTCGCTGGCAATTTAACTTAAATATCTTTCAAAATGGATATCAATACCTGACTTTTATTTTACCTTTCATTATTTTAGCTCCACGCATTTTCTCCCGTGAATTAGAAATTGGTGCTATCACCCAATCTCAAGCAGCTTTTGAACGAGTTGGATTAGCTTTAGGATTAATTATTAATCAATTCAATCAATTGAGTGTACTAACTGCGGGAATAAATCGGTTAGTAGAACTGAAAAATGGATTCAAAAAAGTCGTAATTGCCCAAAACAATTCTCGAATTGAGTTTGTCGAGCGCTCTCACCTTCTTTTGAATCATTTAACACTATATCGACCACAAGAAAAATCTGTACTAATTCAAGATTTATCGATTAATATTGTACCCAATCAATCTCTGATAATTATTGGTGAAAGTGGAGTCGGGAAAACAACTTTATTAAGAGCGATCGCAGGGCTTTGGCTAGATGGTAAAGGTAGAATTGAACGACCAGATTTAAAAGAGATGCTATTTTTACCACAGCGTCCATACATGATTTTGGGGACACTAAGACAACAGTTAATTTATCCACATACAGAAATTAATACTAACAGCGAAAGCTTATTAAATGTTTTAGAAAAAGTAAATTTACCAAATTTAGCACAACGACATGGAGGTTTAGATGTTATTTTCGATTGGTCAAGGTTTTTATCATTAGGAGAGCAACAAAGATTAGCATTTGCTCGATTATTAATTAATCAGCCAAAATACGCAATTTTAGATGAAGCAACTAGCGCATTAGACGAAGAAACCGCAATCAATTTATATCAACAATTACAAGCAACAGATATTACTTTTATTAGCGTAGCTCATCGCCGTGAATTATTTGATTATCACGAATTTGTTGTGGAACTACAAAAACAAGAATGGCAGTTTTATAAATTTTCTCATCATTCTCTGTAAGTATTAGCCTATAACTATAAAGCAAGATGTCGTTGCTTTTTAAGTATGTTTTATAATTTTGATCGTCGTATCCTACATCAATTTTGGCAAATTGGAAAATTTACTGGTTTTCATCAGAAAAACAGCAAGCGATCGCACTATTTATCCTATTACTATTTATCTCATTTTTTAGCACTGGTTTACTTGTTGCTGTCAGTGTGTTTTTGGGAGAATTAGAATCTTCTCTAGCAGCATTAGACCAAAATAGATTTTTTCAAGCTATCGGTATATTTGTAGTAATCTTGCTAATCGGAATTCCAATTGTTTCTCTGAAGGTTTATTTGCAAGGAAAAATCAGTTTATTTTGGCGAAGATACTTAACAAATCATTTTATTGATCGATATTTATCCGCACGAAATTTTTATTATTTGACTGCTAACACAGAAATAGATAATCCTGACCAAAGAATTAGCGAAGATATCCAAAATTTTACTCAAGAAAGCTTGTATTTTCTCATTGTCTTTTGGGATGCCATCTTACAGTTAATTGCATTTTCGGGAATTTTATGGAGGATTTATCCACCTTTGATGGTATTTTTAATAATTTACGCGATCGCAGGTACAATTTTGACGACAACTGTCTTTGGAAAAGTGTTAGTAAATATTAACCAGGAACAACTAAAACGAGAAGCAGATTTTCGCTATGGATTGATTCGGATGCGAGATAATTCGGAAGCGATCGCATTTTATCAAGGTGAAACTGCCGAGTCTCAAGAACTGTGGCAAAGATTTTTGCGTGTATTTAGTAATTATTTTCGCTTAATTCGCTGGCAATTGGGTTTAGATGTATTTCAAAATAGCTATAGATATATCACTTTTCTATTACCGACATTTATTTTAGCACCACGAATTCTCACAGGAGAATTAGAAATTGGTGTATCCGCACAAGCTGGTGTCTCTTTTCAAAGTATCTTGATTTCTCTGGGTTTAATTGTTAGTCAATTTGAACAAATCAGCGCTTTGGCAGCAGCAGTAACTCGTCTTGATGAATTACAAGATACTATTCTAGACTTGAAAAATCAAGGCAATAACCAATCAGTAAATACTCTAAATCGAGTTGAAGAATCATATATTAGTTTTGATAATGTCACCCTGCAAACTCCTGATTCTCAAAGGTTAATTGTCGAGAACTTATCTTTCACTCTCAATCAAGGAGAATCACTACTAATTATTGGCAAAAGTGGTGTAGGTAAGACTTCCTTATTACGTGCGATCGCAGGATTATGGTATTCAGGTTCGGGAAAAATTACTTGTCCTCATACATCTCGTCTCCTATTTTTACCCCAACGTCCTTATATGACTTTGGGTAGTTTACAGCAACAATTACTCTATCCAAATTTAAATCATGAAGTTACAGAAAGTCAATTATTAGAAATCTTGCAAAAAGTTAATTTACTTAGTTTAATCGAGAAAGGAATCACATTAGATACAATCGAAGATTGGGGACGTATATTGTCAGTAGGAGAACAACAAAGACTAGCCTTTGCCAGGTTGATTTTACATGCTCCTGAGTACGCTATTCTTGATGAAGCAACCAGCGCTCTTGATGAAGCAAATCAAAGCAAAATGTACAGTTTATTGCAACAAACTAATATTAACTATATTAGTGTTGGACATCGTTCATCATTACGAGAATTTCATCAGAGAATATTAGAATTACAAAGTATGGGTAGTTTCTTATTGAACTGAACTATAATCTGAGCGGTTAGCTGTACTCTACGAGAAGGAACCTACCCTATAGCCAAAAGCTAATTAAAAAATGACTAATGGCTTTTTGAGAACTATAATTTTTAACCGTTCTTAGTATATTATCCCTAAACTAATAGCTTGTAGGTTGAGTTTTGATATTATGAAACATAAATTTGATTAGCTTTGTCGGTTGTGTGGAACGCAGTGTAACCCAACTTTAATTAGATAATAATGTTAGGTTTAGTGAAACTTATTAAAATTAACTTATTTTCACACTAAAACTAATTGTTGTTGTAATTGACTAACAAATGGTAAACTTGCCATCACCAAATCATAATCTTGAACGAAATCAATTAAACAAGCAATTTCATCTATTCCAGCATTGCGAATTTGCTCAACAAAAGGACGACAGCTTTCAGGAGTACCAATTAAAGAACGTCCCTTCATAAATCCTTCGACACCAAACTCTAATAAACTATCAATATCATCTTCCGAAAAATCTTTCAAACTTACATTCAAACCCATCCCTTTCGCTAAATTTTCCAACAAATCATAATGATTTTTCAAATAGTTACAAAAAGGTTCTTTAACCTTCCGCTTCACATCGTTAATATCATCCCCCAGGAAAGTATGCGTCATTAATGCGACTTTTCCTGATTTGGGTTCATGTCCATATTTCACCAAAGCATTCCGGTAAAGTTTAATTTTCGGAGCAATATCATCTAAGCTTCCCCCCAACAAAGAAGTTAAAACATTTGCTCCCAGTTTTCCTGCTTCCACAAAAGTCTCAGAAGACTGACAAGTAATCCAAATTGGTAGTTCTTTTTGAACAGGCTTAGGAAGTGTTTTTACGGAGAAAGTTTTACCACTGACATCTTGCCGTTCCACAACTTCACCTCGCCAGAGTTGTCGCATTACCTCCAAATCTCTCCACATCACAGCTTTCCGATTGACGTGGGGTTCCCGTGCCAAAACAAAATCATCCACCGTCCAACCAGAAGCAATAGCGATCGCAACTCTTCCATGTGACAAATTATCCACCACAGCCCAATCTTCGGTTGCACGAATCGGGTCATGTAAAGGCATAACAAAACTACCTGCACGTAATTGTACCCGCTCCGTAATCATTGCGATCGCAGCGCTAGTAAGTGCAGGGTTAGGATAAAGTCCACCAAATGCATGAAAATGTCTTTCAGGTGTCCAAACTGCTGTAAAACCGTTTTTATCAGCAAATTTAGCACTATCAATTAGAAGTTTGTATATGTTCGAGTCAGCGACTGAACCATCACCATCAAAATAAAACAGACTGAAATCCATAATTTTTGTTATTTCATATTTAAGTCATCATTTCCAGAAATGTAGAGACGCGATATATCACGTCTCTCTACAATCAATTTATGGCAATTTGTAGCTGTACGGTCGAATATTATACCGTAGTAAACACAGATGAATTCAAGCTACTTGCTTGAACATACTTGAACACAGCCAGTGTTTCATCACCAGCTTTGATTGTAGTATCCAATCCAGTTTGAGTTAGGGTTAATTGGTTATAGCTCAAACCACTACCCAAACTAACACGCTGACCTAACTCGGTTTGGAAGTTGTAAAGAGTATCTACACCTGCTCCTTTACCTAGAACAATGGTATCTTTACCACCATTGATGTAAATGATGTCATTTCCAACACCACCATTAATCAAATCGTCTCCCGAACCACTGTATATAATATCATCACCAGCACCACCTAGTAAGGTATCACTGCCACCATTTCCATACAGTGTATCATTGCCATCACCACCATCAAGTAAGTCATTACCGAAAGCAGCATACAATGTATCGTTTCCTGCTTTGCCATACAATTTGTCATTGCCACCATTCCCAAATAACTGGTCTTCATTCACTGTTCCAATTAAGGTATTGTCACCTGCATCACCATAAGGATTGGTAGGTGTTGGTTCGGCTACACTTGCCGGATTCAGGTTAAAAGTGACACTATACTTACCAGATTCAATCCCAGAATCAGGGAACACCCAACCGGAACCACTACCAACAACATTGGGGTCATAGTAATCGTTACCAATTTGACTAACTCCAACATAGTAAGTACCAGCTTTATCGGCAGTGAATTCTAAGTAAGGGTCGTTAAAAGAAGAGAATACCTCATCTGGTGCTGCTTGGAAATCATCGAAGTCGGTTTTCGCAACTTCCTTTCCTTCCGCATCAAATACCCGCAATTGGGAATACAGTAACTTGGAGTCAATTTTCGCAGCATCAACATTGATAGAAAACTTATCTCCAGCTTTCAATTCGACTTTGTAAAGGTCTACATCTTCAGTACCATCAACTTGAATAGCGCTATCATCTTCACCAACACTATACTCAGCGATTTCACCATCAAAAGTGACTTTAGTATTATTTGCTGCTAAACCAGTTGCGATCGCAGTTGCTAAAGTATCGTTTGATTCTTCTGTGGATGTAGGTGCTAGTTCTGGGGAATCAACCAGTGTGAAACTAGTTGTATTCGCTTCAGGATTAACTTGATACCCACTACCTGGTACTATTTCGTAGGTAATGGTTTCCACACCTTCCGCGAGATCATCTTGTGCGATCGCAGCACTCAAAGTTGCTTCTTTTGCGGTAATCTTCAGGGTAAAGGTTTTATCTGCTTGGGAAATATCTACCAGTTCTGCCCCTTCTAACTTAATACTTCCTGGGTCTAAGTCTTCCTCTAAGTTGTTAGTTTTGACTGTGACAATCACACCTTCTTTGGGTGGAGTCGCACTCAAACTAAACTTCAGCGTACCTACGGTTTCCTCGGTTTCAATTAGTGCTGTTGACTCAGTACTAAGGCTAACGAGAATCTGAGAATCAGGAGTGTCTTTAATCGTAACAGCAACCGAACTCTTGGCTGGGTTGACAGTGTAACCCGCTCCCGGTTTCACCTCAAAGTTAAATTCTTCGATTCCTTCGACAATATCGACGCTATTAAACACAGGTAGGGTGATTGTCGCGGTTTGTGACAATACCTGAAAGTAGAAACCACTTACCGCACCATCGGCAACGGGTACACCACCAGTAAACTCTGCCTTAAAGATGCTGAACTCATTTAAAGCATCTTGGGCATTCCCACTGATGTAAACTTGTACACCTTCGGCTGGAGGTGGCTCACTTAGAGAAATCTTAATGGTGGTGGCAGTTTCTTGCGATTCAATTAATTCAGTCTTGCTAAATTCTAAGCTAACTTCTGGAGTCACTTTTGGTGCTGGAACTTGGTCTACAGTGTCGTAAAAAGTGACA
The DNA here is from genome assembly GCA_012034595.1 of Calothrix sp. CSU_2_0. Taxonomy (GTDB): domain Bacteria; phylum Cyanobacteriota; class Cyanobacteriia; order Cyanobacteriales; family Nostocaceae; genus Brunnivagina. The sequence continues at coordinate 42,412 of JAAUPE010000044.1, forward strand.
GTAGAACTACTAGCAGCTTCACTAACTTGGTAGCTAATACTTTCAACTAGAGTAAACGTAGCTTTTTCTGCTCCGTTGGTTTCCGCTTCTTCTCGATTTGTGGGGTTTAGGGTAATAGTAGCAAATGATTCTTTCAGCTTAAATTTAAAGCCGATCGCTTCACCCGCTTCATTGTACACAGCATTCAGGAACTCACCACCACGACTAAAGGGTTTGCTATTCAGATTCCCACCATAAGGAACAGTGTAATCTTCCTCACCAACACCACCAAAGTAGTTGGTCAACACGATATCGCTGCTAACAAAAATGTCAATGCCATCTTTGGGAACTTCCCCACTGGCAACTAGCACTAAATTTAAAGCTGTTCCCGCATCTTCAGGTGCAGTTTCTACTAAACCTGGTGATAATATGTTGAAGCCAAGAGTATCAAAGTCACTGCCGTAAGTGCCTGTTACCGTTTGTAAGAAGATAGTCGGACCTTCACTATTCCCTGCTGGAATTTCTGTAGCTTTTGCAGTAAATGCATCTGGGTCATTGAGACTAACATTGAGGGTATATTTACCAGTTCCGTATTCATCTGGATCGGTGCTGCTATTACCATTACCACTCGCAGGCTTCGACGGATCGTACTTATCGTTGTTGTATAAGCTTGCACCAATATAGTAAGTACCATCACCAGGAGCGGTAAATTCAATGTAGGAATTGAATCCAGCATCAAAGACTTCATCAGGAGCAGTTCCGTCATCGTTGCTGGCTAGTTCTTTACCATCAGCATCAAATACCCGTAACCAAGTATCTACTTTTCTACCAGGTTCAAACTGGTTAGAGTCAGTATCAATCTTAATTGTGTCACCAGCTTTGAGTTCAACTTTGTAGAAATCCACATCTTCGGAATTATCTACGTAAATCAAACCCTTATCAGTCAAGTAGCTGTTATCAAACTCAAAATCGAGGGTACTGTTGATACTAAATTTGGGATAAGCAGAACTTAACTTCGTGTCGAATGCTTTATCAATAGTATCGTTCGGTTCGCTCACTTCACTCAGAGGTGGGGCAAACTCAGGTACATCGACAATTGTAAATTTACCAGAATTAGTAGTCCGATCAATTTGGTATTCTGTACCTGGTTGTAAGCTAAATAAAGCTTGCTCAACTAACTCCGATTTCCCATCTGCCTTCACAGGTAACTTGATGGTGGCATCTTTGGCTGTGATATTAAAATCAAAACCACCATTACGTACTGCAACAATTTTTCCACCTTCAACTACAATCCCATCTAAGTTAAACTCACTCAAATTCGGAGCTTTGACTGAATGGTAATTCCCTCTTTGGGTGGTGTAGCACTAAGAGTAAATTTATGCTCTGATACCGTACCTTCCGACTCCACCAACACTTGCGGAGAAGCGGTCAAACTCACCTGAATTAAGGAAGTTGCATCATCTACAACTTTCAATGTCACCCCAGCAGCTTGGGAATCAATGGTGTAACCAGGAGTTTCCTGTAACTCAAAGCTAAACTCTTCAATACCTTCAACTTCACCATCTGCAAAAGCCGAAAGGGTAATACTAGCAGTTTGTTCGGTAATCTTGAAGTAAAAGCCATTTGCGGCAAAGTTTGGAGCAGGGAAAGCACCACCCACAATTTCAGCGTTATAAATATCAAATTCAGCCAAATCACGTCCTGCCGCGTCACCTTCACCACCAGTTTGAGTCGGACTCTTGACGTATACTAACAATCCTCCTGGTGGTGGGGGTTCACTCAGGGTAAATGTCAGTGTAGTGGAGTTACCCATTGCTTCGCTAAGAGTATTGTTATTGACACTAAACCCAACTTTAGGAGTGACGCTAGGAACTGGCACTTTGTCAATGGTTTCGTAGAAAGTCACCTCTGAGCTTCCTGCACCAGTGTCAACACTATAATCTGCACCTTTTTCTAAAGTAAAGGTAGCTTTCTCTGTTCCTTTACCATTATCTTTGACTGCAAGGTTAATCAAGGCATTCGCTTGAGTAAGCTTGAATTTGAATCCGGTTGCTTCACCTTTGTCGTTATAGACTGCACCCAGAAATTCTCCACCAGGAGCAAACGGTTCTACTCCAAGGTTGGCAAAATAATCTCGCAAAGCAATGTTACTGTTGAGTGTGACAATCACACCTTCTGGGGGGATTTCACCATCAACACTAAAAACAAAGGTTAACAAAGAAGTCCCATCTTCCAAAGACTTGACAATAGCTGGTACTAGAAGATTATCTTCCGAGTCAAATGCTCCATTGATTGTGTTGAAGGATATTACTGGTGTTATCGGCTGAGAAGTCATAGAGGAAACCTTAAAGTCTAAAGTGTATGTTGTTGTAGCTCCAGTTTGTTGCAGCCAGAAGGCATATTCACCGCTTGGGAGCGCTCCATTAAAACCGATCGCTCCTTCACCTCTACCCAAGTCATCCAGGATATCAGTACCGACCTGATTTAAACCTGAACCAAAATGACCATACCCTAGTAAATTAGCAACATTAGTTTCTCGGAATGGTTCAGTGAAAATACTGCCTTCTTGGACTGCCGCAAAAGCAATATCATCTGTGGATTCGTAGTTAACTAGTACTACCGAATCTAGTTGAAAACCTTCAGGAACTTTGACCGTTACATATTCGCGATCGCCTCTAACTGAAGTTGCTGTCAAAGAATTAGTTCCTTTTTGCAATTCCAGCACTAAGGGTACAGATGAATCGCCAGAAATGTCCCCACTAATGGCTTCATCATAAATAATACTTGGCACGGTTGGATTTCCTAATTCATCTAATATTGGTAATGCAGTGTTCAGGATCGGTTCAAGAAAATTGTTGATGGTGCGGCTATTTTGTAAATCTGCGTAAAACAACTCTTCTTGCGGGAAATACCACAGATTAGCTCGATACCCTAGTGTTAGTCCATTATGTCCATATATCACGCCTTTATCACTTCTTAATTGCGCCACACCCAAACCATATTTGACAAAAGCGCGAGAACCAACGGCATCAACAAAAGTGAGCATTTGCTCTAAGGTATCGGGTTGCAGTAAGTCACCTCTAAATAATTCCTTTCCAAACCGCAACAAATCTTGCGTATTGGAAACTATGCTCCCTGATGACCAAAATATGGATGTGGTGACAAAACTCAAGTCATCCAATCTTCCATCTTGGTTAATATCCCAGTAACCACTGACAAAACCACCTGGTATTGGTTCTTCTCCCTCAAAAAAAGTATTACTGAGTTCTAGGGGATCGAGAATGCGATCGCGTATTTCACGAGCAATTGATTCACCTGTAATTTTCTCGACTATTAAACCCAGTAATACATAATTACTATTGGAATATTGCCAAGATTCGCCCGGTGCAAAAGCTGGAGTTTGTCCGGCAATAAATTCTAGTAATTGTTCTGGCTCCCACTCTCGGAATAAATTGTTACCAAAATCGAGTAAAGGTGTAGTGTAGTCAGGTACACCACTAGTTTGATTTAATAATTGCCGAATCGTGATGTTCTCAGCGTTAGGAATTAAACCAATAATAGAATCTGGTAAAAATTGAGTAATCTGAGATTCTAGAGTTAGTTTACCTTCCTCCATTAACTGGAGTACCACTGTCGCCACAAATGTTTTAGTGATGCTGCCAATTTGAAAGCGGTCATTAGTCTCTATTGGCTTACTCGTATTTAAGTTACCTATTCCACTTACACCAAACCAATTTAATTTAGGAGATGCGATCGCGGCAGCAACACCCACAACAGTTTTACGGGATAAATCTAAAGTCTGTTGTAATTGTGTAGCGAAATCATTCCCTAAATTATTACCATCCGGGAAATTCATACGTTTAATTATTTTATTGTACTAGATAGATTCTTGTAATTCAATCTAAATTCAGAAAAATTAATTAACAAAAATAATGAAGATTACTTCTGAATTCATAACATATGCAAATAATATCAAGTCCGGCATCATAACCATAGTAAAAAGCTTTTTGCTTCTCGGTTTTTCTATCTATGCGGCAGTTTTATTATGATTATATGATTGGACATGATATTAAGTTATAGCCCTTGCTCTCCCATTCAAATAAGAAATGCAAGCTACTTAAAAATAGTAATAGGGGCATATTTACCCCATATTTAAATCCAACTTAGTTAGGAAATGGCTCAAAGATTATGAGCCATTCCAATACCTAATTACCAATAGCAATTAGGTATTAGTAAACGTCGATGAATTGAGGCTACTTGCTTGGACATACTTCAATACAGCTAGCATCTCATCACCCACTTTAATTGTGGTATCAAGTCCACTTTGAGTTAGGGCTAGTTGATCGAAAGTCAAACCACTACCCAAGCTGATACGTTGCTCTAAGTTAGGTTGGAAACCGAAAATAGTATCTGTTCCGTCACCTTTACCAATAACAACTGTATCCTTACCACCATTGAGATAAATAGTGTCATTACCAGTACCACCATTTATTAGTTCGTCTCCTGAACCACCGTAAATGAGGTCATCGCCAGAACCGCCAAGTAAGGTGTCTTTACCGCCGTTACCATACAGTACATCATTGCCGCTACCACCATTTAATAGTTCGTCACCCGAACTACCAAATAGTTGGTCATCGCCAGCACCGCCAAGTAAGGTGTCTTTACCACCATTACCATATAGCATGTCGTTTCCGTCACCACCATCTAGTAAATCATTACCAGAAGCGGCAAATAGTTGATCGTTACCATTGCCACCAAATAGTTTGTCATTACCACCGTTACCAAATAATTGGTCATTACCATCACCACCAACTAAGGTATTGTCACCAGCGTCACCGTAAGGACTTGTCGGTGTTGGTGTTGGCTCCGGTGTTGGCTCCGGTGTTGGTGTCGGCTCCGGTGTTGGTGTTGGCTCCGGTGTTGGCTCCGGTGTTGGTGTGGGAGTCGGTGTGGGAGTTGGTGTTGG